>RFXS01000046.1 GCA_009921465.1 Betaproteobacteria bacterium | reverse complement strand
TCAAAGACCTCAACGAGAAAGAAAAGGTCACCTTTTTATTGGCCGAGCAAAACACCAACATGGCTTTGAAGTACGCCGACTACGGCTACATCATGGAGTCGGGGCGCATCGTCATGGACGGTGTGGCCAGCGAGTTGGCCAACAACGAAGATGTGAAAGAGTTTTACCTGGGCATGGGCGGCGGAGAACGCAAGAGCTTCAAAGACGTCAAGAGCTACAAACGGCGCAAGCGCTGGTTGGCCTGATTCGCACGCCCCTACCCATTTTTTGAAACCAGTCACGCTGCATCCCAGCGGTGGTCTGGTGCAGCACACACGGAAGCGCCCATGAACCCCTTTTACGACGATCTGGAACAACGCAGTCCAGCCCAACGCGAAGCCGATTTGTTGGCTGCTTTGCCCGCGCAAGTGGCCCATGCCCAAGCGCACAGCGAAGCCTTTGCGCACATTTTGGCCGGCGTGGATGCGCGCAGCATCACCAGTCGCGCCGCCTTGGCCCAACTGCCCGTGACGCGCAAAAGTGATTTGTTCGAGCGCCAACAAGCCGAGCGCGCGCGCCATGCGTTTGGGGGCTTTGCCAGCATTGGCTTTGGGCCGCAAATGCCCCGTGTGTTTGCCAGCCCAGGCCCGATTTATGAACCCGAGGGCACGCGGCGCGACTACTGGCGCATGGCCCGCGCCATGCACGCGGCGGGCTTTCGCCCGGGCGAGTTGATCCACAACTGCTTTAGCTATCACTTTGTGCCCGCTGGCTCGATGATGGAAACGGGTGCCCATGCTTTGGGCTGCACGGTGTTTGCGGGTGGCACCGGTCAAACCGAACAACAAGTGCAGGCGATGGCCGAGTTGCGCCCAGCGGGTTACATCGGCACGCCGAGTTTTTTGAAAATCATTGTCGAAAAAGCCGCCGAAATGGGCGTGGCCTTGCCCAGCTTGAAAAAAGCCATGTTGGGTGGCGAAGCTTTTCCGCCATCGTTGCGCGACTGGCTGGCCGAGCGCGGTATCACCGCTTACCAGTGCTTTGCCACGGCAGACTTGGGCTTGATTGCATACGAAACCTCTGCGCGCGAAGGCTTGGTGCTCGACGAGCAGGTGATGGTTGAAATCGTGCGACCTGGCACGGGCGACCCCGTGGCCCCCGGTGAAGTGGGCGAATTGGTGGTCACCTCGCTCAATGCCGATTACCCTTTGATCCGGTTT
This sequence comes from Betaproteobacteria bacterium, assembly GCA_009921465.1. Classification (GTDB taxonomy): domain Bacteria; phylum Pseudomonadota; class Gammaproteobacteria; order Burkholderiales; family Burkholderiaceae_C; genus Limnohabitans. Next base: position 13,974 of record RFXS01000046.1, on the reverse strand, counting down.
GGTACCGGCGACTTGACGGCTGTGCTCAATGGGCCTTGCCCGAGCGGGCGCACCAACACCCGCATCAAAGGTTGGATGGGCCGCGCCGATCAAACCACCAAGGTGCGTGGCATGTTTGTGCACCCTTCTCAAGTGGCCCAGGTGCTCAAACGCTTCCCGCAGTTGGGGCGCGCCCGTTTGGTGGTCAGCGGCGAGATGGCCAACGACCAAATGACCTTGAAAGTAGAGGCGGCGCAAACCTCCCCTGAACTGACCCAACAACTGGGGGACGCGGTGCGCGAGGTGACCAAACTGCGCGCCACCATCGAATGGGTCAATCCCCAGAGCTTGCCCAATGACGGCAAAGTCATTGAGGACGCACGCAGCTACCGCTGAACTGGGCTGATTTGACCCAGGTCAAACAAGCCGCACTGGCCATTGTTTGTCGGTGATTTACGTAATACCCACGATGAGAGCGGCCTCGCTTCCTTGTTAGGATGCGTGACCATTTGATGAACGGAGACAAAACATGACAAGCCCTTTGAAAAATTTTGCGATGGCCCTATTGCTGGTGCCACTGATCGGTTTTGCCGCCGATTACCCGATCAAAGACAAAACCGTGACCCTGATCGTCCCGTTTGCGGCGGGCGGTCCCACCGACCGCGTGGCCCGCGATCTGGCCGAGGCGATGCGCAAAACCCTCGGTGCCAGCGTGGTGGTGGAAAACGCCGCCGGTGGCCCTGGTGGCTTGATTGGCGCGGCCAAAGTGGCCAAGGCCAACCCCGATGGCCACACCTTGCTGGTGCACCACATTGCGATGGGCATCTTTCCCTCGCTGGTGCGCAATCTGCCGTTCAAAGTGGAGTCCGATTTTGAATACCTGGGCATGATCAACGACGTGCCCATGACCTTGATTGGCAAACCCCAGTTGCCCGCCAACAACTACAAAGAGTTGATGGTGTGGGTCAACGCCAACAAAGGCAAGATCAATTTGGCCAATGCCGGTTTGGCGTCGGCCTCGCACCTGTGTGGCATGTTGTGGCAAGCCTCGATCCAAGTGGACATGACCACCGTGCCCTACAAAGGCACAGCGCCGGCCATGACCGACTTGATCGGTGGCCAAGTGGACTTGATGTGCGACCAAACCACCAACACCACGACCCAAATTGAAAGCAAGAAGGTCAAGGCCTTTGGCGTGACCACGGCCAAGCGCTTGAACACACCGGCGCTCAAAGACCTGCCCACCTTGGATGAAGCCGGTGCCAAAAACTTCCAAGTCACCATTTGGCATGGCCTGTACGGCCCCAAGGGTTTGAGCGCCGAAGTGCAAGGCAAAATCAACGCTGCGCTCAAACTGGCCTTGAAAGACCCCGACTTCATCAAAAAGCAAGAAGGCTTGGGTGCAGTGGTGGTGACCGACAAGCGTGTTGAGCAAGTGGAGCACAAAGCATTCGTGGCTTCAGAGATTGCCAAATGGACACCGGTCATCAAGGCCGCAGGCGTGTACGCAGATTAAAGAGGTTCTGATGTTGTTGATCCATGTGACCACCGCCCAAGGCGCCACCCATGAGGTGACGGCCAATGAGGGCCAAACCTTATTGGACGCGGTGATGGCCTCCGGGGTGGATGGTTTGTTGGGCGAATGTGGCGGCTGCTGCAGCTGCGCCACCTGCCACTGCATGGTCGATGAGTCCCAGCTGGCGCTGCTGCCCGAACCCGACAGCAGCGAAGCGCAAATGCTCGACTTTGTGGCCACCCAGCGCATGCCTGGCAGCCGCTTGGCTTGCCAAGTCAAGTTGCAAACGCATCACCAGGGCTTGCGCTTGACCTTGCCCGAGCGTCAGTTTTAAGCGCCCTGAACCGTTGCACGGCCGTGGTCTGTCATGCAGACCACGGTTTTTTTCATTGGCCGCTGAAACGTGCTGGGCGTTTTTCCACAAAAGCACGCACGCCTTCGGCGGCATCGGCGCTGCGCGACAGCACTTGCTGTGTGTCGCTCAAGGCACCCACGGCCGCAGCGGGCCCACGCTCGATGGCCAACAAAGCGTTTTGGCGCGTGGCCACCACCGCCAGCGGAGCTTGGGCAGCGATTTTTTCAGCCCATGCCATGGCGTGTTCAAGTTGATGCCCTGCGGGCACCACTTGCTGCACCCAGTTGAGCTGCAGTGCTGTGGCGCTGTCGCATTCATCACCGGTGAGCAAGTAGCGCATGGCGTTGCCCCAGCCAGCGCGCTGGACCATGCGGATGGTGGCGCCTCCCGTGGGCATGATGCCGCGCTGCACCTCCAGTTGCGAGAAGCGGCAGTTGTCCGCGGCCACCACCATGTCAGCGGCCAACATCAATTCCAGGCCCAAGGTGAAGGTGATGCCTTGCACCGCCGCCACCAAGGGCTTGCTGCGCCTGCGCAGGCCCTGGTGGCCCAGGTCAAGCGGGTCGACCCAACCGTCGGGTGTCATGCGCTCGCCCCGCTGCATGGACTCGGCCATGCTGGGCAAGTCCAAGCCTGCCGTGAAGTGTTCGCCCAAAGCATGCAGCACACCCACGCGCAAGGCTGCATCGTCTTCCAAACGGGTGTAGGCGGCGCTGAGTTCGCGCAGCATCACCGGTGTGAAGCCATTGCGTTTGGCCACGCGGTCGATACCGATCAGCAAAACAGGGCCGCGCACTTCGCAGATGATGCGGCCTTGGGGGTGGTCTGTCATGGTTTCTTCTCCAAAGCGCAGGTCAACAACACAGCTGTCAGCAAGCCTGGGTCAGCGGGCAAAACGCCGCCGGGTGAGCACCAGCGCGAGTTGGAACGACACCCCCGCGTACACGGCCAAAGCCAGCAAATGGCGCAAGGTGTGTGTGGGCCAGGTGTCCATGAACAAGGGGCGCACCAACTCCACCACTTGGGTCAGGGGCAGCCAGGCGGCAATGTGGCGCACCCAATCGGGCAGTTGATCCAGCGGGAAAAACACGCCACTCAGAAACATCATGGGCGTGAGAAACAAGGTGAAGTAATAGGTGAAAAAGTCATAGCCCTTGGCCAGCGCGTTGAACACCAAGGCCATGCAACTGAAGGTGATGCCCGCAAACAACAAGATGGGCCAAGCCAGCAGCAACTTGGGGCTGTGGCTGATGCCCAAGGCCAGCATCACCACCAAGATGGCGCTGACGGTGAACAAGGACTTGAACGCCGCCCACAGCATTTCGGCCAGCACCACGTCGTCCAGCCGCACGGGCGCATTGAGGATGCCATCCCATGTTTTTTGCACATGCATGCGAGAAAACGCCGAGTACAAGGCCTCAAAAGTGGCGGCATTCATGGCGCTCATGCAAATCGAACCACTGGCCAAAAACAAGAGGTAAGGCACGCTTTGACCACCCACTTGGACCTCACCGACCAAGCTTCCCATGCCGTAGCCAAAGGCCACCAGCCACATCAAGGGCTCGGCAATATTGCCCACCAAACTGGGCAGCGCCAGTTTGCGCCACACCAGCAAATTGCGCAGAAACACAGGCCACCAACGCATGCGCATATCAGCTCGCCTCTCTGATTTGGCGACCCGTCAGCTTGAGGAACAAGTCCTCTAAGTTGGCCGGCCGGTGCAGGCTGCGCAGACCGGTGTGCGAGGCCAACTGGGCCAGCATGGCAGGTGCTTCATCGGTGTAAAAAAACACGGTCTCTCCGCTGCGCTCGACGCGCTGGGCCATGTGGGCCAATGGGCTGTCGATCAAAGCCAGCGCGCCCGCGCCAAACACCTCGATCACATCGCGCTCCAAGTGGGCCGCGATCAATTCGCGTGGACGCCCTTGGGCGATCACGCGGCCATGGTCGAGCACCAGCAGGCGGTCGCACAAGCGTTCGGCCTCGTCCATGAAATGGGTGGTGAGCAAAATGGATTTGCCTTGTTGCAGCAATTGCTGCAAACGCTCCCACATCAGGTGACGCGCTTGCGGGTCCAGCCCCGTGGTGGGTTCGTCGAGCAACAACAAAGCCGGGTCGTTGATCAGTGCCCGCGCCAGGCTCAAGCGCCGCTTCATGCCGCCGGAAAGCTCGCCGGGTTTGGCGTCGGCTTTGTGGGTCAAAGCGGCGAACTCCAGCAGCGGTGGGATGCGTGCGCGGATGGTGGCGTCGGGCCAGCCAAAGTAGCGGCCAAACACCAGCAGGTTTTCGGCGCAAGTGAAGTCGGGGTCCAAGGTGTCGAACTGGCTGACCACGCCCAAGCGTGCTTTGATCGCCAGGTCTTGGGCGGGCATGTCCATGCCAAAGGCCTGGATGCGCCCGCTGTCGGGTGCGGTCAGCCCCAAGCACATGCGCAAGGTGGTGGTTTTGCCTGCGCCATTGGGCCCGATCACGCCCAAGCATTCGCCCGCGTCGATGGCGAATGAAACCCCGTCCACCGCCACATTGTCGCCATAGCGTTTGTGCAAATCGCTGCACACCAAATGGGGTGTGGCAGAGGAGGCGGGAACCGGCATCACATGTTGCGCCGGTATTGGCCACCCACCTCAAACAAGGCGCGGGTGATTTGGCCCAGTGAGCAGCTGCGCACCGCGTCCATCAAGACCGCAAACACATTGTCATTGGCCAGTGCAGCTTGGCGCAGACGCTCCAGCGCCAGCGGTGCCTGGACGGCGTTGCGCTGATGAAAGTCTTGCAAGCGCTGCAACTGGTTTTGTTTTTCTTCCTCGGTGGAGCGGGCCAGTTCAATTTTTTGCGGGGCACCGTCGCCATGGGGAGACTTGAAAGTGTTCACGCCAATGATGGGCAACTCGCCCGTGTGTTTGAGCATCTCGTAGTGCATGGACTCGTCTTGGATGCGCCCACGCTGGTAGCCGGTTTCCATCGCGCCCAGCACGCCGCCGCGCTCGGAGATGCGCTCAAACTCGGTGAGCACGGCCTCTTCGACCAATTCGGTGAGCTCTTCGATGATGAACGCGCCTTGTGAAGGGTTTTCGTTTTTCGCCAAACCCCATTCGCGGTTGATGATGAGCTGAATGGCCATGGCGCGGCGCACCGAGTCTTCGGTGGGTGTGGTGATGGCCTCGTCAAAGGCGTTGGTGTGCAGCGAGTTGCAGTTGTCGTAAATGGCAATCAGCGCTTGCAGCGTGGTGCGGATGTCGTTGAACTGAATTTCTTGGGCGTGCAAACTGCGGCCGCTGGTTTGGATGTGGTATTTGAGTTTTTGCGAGCGGTCGTTGGCACCGTATTTTTCTTTCATGGCCACGGCCCAAATGCGCCGCGCCACGCGGCCCATCACCGTGTACTCGGGGTCCATGCCGTTGCTGAAGAAGAAACTCAGGTTGGGCGCGAAATCGTCAATGTGCATGCCGCGTGCCAAGTAGGCTTCGACAAAGGTGAAGCCGTTCGATAGCGTGAACGCCAATTGCGAAATGGGGTTGGCCCCGGCTTCGGCGATGTGATAGCCACTGATGGACACGCTGTAGAAATTGCGCACCTGGTGGTCTACAAAATAAGCCGCTACATCGCCCATGGTTTTGAGCGAAAACTCGGTGCTGAACAAACAGGTGTTTTGCCCTTGGTCTTCTTTCAAGATGTCGGCTTGCACCGTGCCGCGCACGTTTTGCATCACCCAGGTGCGGATGTCTGCCGCCTCTGGCGCGGTGGGTTCGCGCCCTTTGTCTGCGCGGAACTTGTCCAGGTTTTGGTCGATGGCGGTGTTCATGAACATCGCCAGAATGGTGGGCGCGGGGCCGTTGATGGTCATCGACACGCTGGTGGTGGGCGAGCACAAATCAAAACCGTCGTACAAGGCCTTCATGTCGTCCAAGGTGGCGATGCTGACCCCCGAATTGCCCACTTTGCCGTAGATATCGGGGCGCAGATCGGGGTCGTTGCCGTACAAGGTGACCGAATCAAAGGCCGTGCTCAAGCGCTTGGCCGGCATGCCCTCGCTCAAAAGTTTGAAACGGCGATTGGTGCGAAACGGGTCACCTTCACCGGCGAACATGCGGGTGGGGTCTTCGTTTTCGCGTTTGAAGGCAAAGGTGCCAGCGGTGTAGGGGTAGCGGCCCGGCACGTTGTCGAGCATCAGCCACTGCAACACGTCGCCATGGTCATGGTATTGGGGCAGTGCCACCTTGCGCACCTTGGTGCCAGACAAGCTGGTGGTGGTCAGGGCTGTGCGGATTTCTTTGTCGCGCACTTTGACCACCAATTCATCGGCCGCATAGGTTTGCTTCAAGCTGGGCCAGTCGGCGAGCAAGGCGCGCTCATGGGCACCCAGGTGTTGCAGCCGCTGCGCGGCCAAGTCGGTGGCGGCTTCGCTGGCCTTGGCGCGGCCTTGCTTGCCCTCGGCCAGCATGAGTGCGGCCGCTTCAAGTTGTTGGATCTCGCGCACCAGTTGCGCTTGATCACGGGCGCGGCGTTTGTAGCCGCGCACGCTGTCGCTGATCTCGGCCAGATAGCGGCTGCGCGCACCCGGCACGATGGGCGTTTGGTGAGAGCTGTGGCGCACCGCCACGGCTGGCAGCAAGCTGTCTTTCAAGGGCAGGCCCAGGGCCTGCAAGCGTGGCTTCATGGCCTGGTAAAGCGCCGTCACACCGTCGTCGTTGAAGTGCGCAGCCATGGTGCCAAACACCGGCATTTGCTCGGTGGGTGTGCCCCAGGCTTCTTTGTTGCGTTGCACTTGTTTGGCCACATCGCGCAGCGCGTCGGCCGCTCCTTTGCGGTCGAACTTGTTGATGGCCACAAACTCGGCGAAGTCGAGCATGTCGATTTTTTCCAGTTGGCTGGCCGCGCCAAACTCGGGTGTCATCACATACAAGGGCACATCCACATGGGGCACGATGGCCGCGTCGCCTTGGCCAATGCCAGAGGTTTCCACCACGATCAGGTCAAAGCCCGCGCACTTGGCCGCCGCAATCACATCGGGCAAGGCTGCGCTGATTTCGCTGCCAAATTCGCGCGTGGCCAAACTGCGCATGAACACGCGCTGCCCGTTTTGACCCGCCTCGCCCAAGCTCCACGGGGCAATGGCGTTCATCCGGATGCGGTCGCCCAGCAAAGCGCCGCCGCTTTTGCGCCGCGATGGGTCGATGGAGATGACCGCGATGCGCAGGCGGTCGCCTTGGTCCAAGCGCAAACGGCGAATCAGCTCGTCGGTCAGGGACGACTTGCCCGCGCCCCCCGTGCCAGTGATGCCGACCACCGGCACCTTGTGTTGCTTGGCTTGGGCGCGCAACTGCTCGATCAAGGCGACACCGACACCCGCCAAGCGGGCAGGGGTGGCGTTGTTTTGGCCCTCAGCGGAAACCTGTCGGTTTTCAATGGCGGTGATGAGCTGTGCCAAGGCGCGCCAATGGGCTTCGCTGTGGCCTTGAATGGCTTTCAGGGCGGTGGGTGCGTGCGGGCTCAAGTCTTGATCGCAGCGCATGATCATCTCGCCGATCATCCCTTGCAAACCCATGCGTTGTCCGTCTTGCGGGCTGTAAATGCGGGTCACGCCATAGGCGTGCAATGCGCTGATTTCGTCGGGCACGATGACCCCGCCACCGCCGCCAAACACCTGGATGTGTGCGCCGCCGCGCTGGCGCAGCAAGTCCACCATGTACTGAAAGTATTCGACGTGACCGCCTTGGTAGGAGCTGATGGCAATGCCTTGCACGTCCTCTTGCAAGGCGGCCGTGACCACTTCGTCCACCGAGCGGTTGTGGCCCAAATGGATGACCTCGGCGCCCATGCCTTGCAAGATGCGGCGCATGATGTTGATGGCCGCGTCGTGGCCGTCAAACAAGCTGGCGGCGGTGACAAAGCGCACCTTGTTCTTGGGGCGGTAATTGGCCAAGGCCTGAAATTCAGCGGACAGGTCGGTCATGGGGTGTCTCCGGAGTGCAAACGGGCTGACAAAGGCCCGGCGGGTAATTGACGTTAACGTCAACGTCAATCATATCAGTCTGAGCGGATTTATGGCGTTTGCGGCTGTAGCGCAGGTGTCAGGCGGGGGTGGCTGCGCGCCGCCAAGCCACTGGAAAAACCCCGTCGTGACGGGGGTATTGCCCGGCAGGCAGTTGAGGGTCGCCGGTGACCTTCATGGTGGCTGGGCGCGGGTCCCATGTGGCGTCTGGACCGAAATAGCGGGTGGAGATGGCCGCCCTGCGCTTGGTGGGCGAAAAATTCCCTGCTGCGCCATGCACGGTCAGGGGGTGGTGGACCAAACAATCGCCAGCTTTCATCTCCCAGGACAAGAATCGATATTGCGGATCATTTTTGAGTTCGCTGAAGTTGGGGCACTCTTCCAAGGTGGATTTGAAATTGGGGTCTTTGTCGGGAATGGCCGCGCGGTAAAACTTGTTCCATCGGTGTGACCCTGCGATGTATTCCAGCGCGCTGTTTTCGTGGGTGACGTCCGTCAAAGCCACCCACACTGACAAAATTTGCTCGCCGCGCATGGGCCAAAACGGCAGGTCGTGGTGCCAATCGGTCATCTCTACCGTGTTGGGTTCTTTCACAAACACCTGGTCATAAAACACCCGCACCTCATCGGCCCCCATCAAGGTGGCAGCGATTTCGGCGTTGGGCGAGTGCATCACGTAATCTTTGAAGTCACTGTCCCAGTGCCACACAAACGAGTTGATGTGGTAGCGGCCACTGGTACCACCCAAGGCTTGGGTGACTTCGCGCGGACGGGCCAATGGGTTTTGCGTGTCCATGATGCGGTCCACGGCTTTTTGCATTCGGGTGACCCATTCGCTGTCGAACATACCGCGCAAGCACACCACGCCATCGGCTTGAAACTGCGCAATGTCTTGGGCGGTGATGGGGTTCAGGGGTTTTTGGTTCATGCATGGGTCTCCTGATTGGGTGAAGGTGTTGGGCTTGTAGGGCGGCTGTGCGGGCTGTGGTTGGGCGTGGCCAGGGACAGATCCCACTGGGCCATCTCTTGCACCGAGTTGGCGGTGGCAAATACATAGCGGTCTGGCCGCAACAAGACCAGTTGGGCACCCAATACTTGCAGCCAAGGACTGAGCAAGGGGTCATGCAGCCATAGGGTGCCCAAAGCGGTTAAATCTGACAGGGCTTGGGCGGGCACGCGTGCGGTGTCGATGGCGTGGGCCGAGATCACAGCAAAACCCAGTCCCAGGGCATCGTCAAGCAGTCGGCCATCGCTCAGTCGGGGTTGGGCGGTGATTTGTCCTGACACGCCTTGGCCACTGTGAAAGCCTGGGCCCAAGGCCGGCGAGAGGTTGACGATTTCTTGTGGCCCTTGGGCCAGGAATTGTTGATCTCTCTGGGCGGCCACCACCGGGTCGGTGGACTGGATGATGTTGCCTAACTTGACCGCCGTGGCAATGAAGTCGCTGACATGGGGCATGCGCTCACGGGCATAGGTGTCGAGCAAGGCGTCTGTCGCACCCCGGCACACGCGGTGCAGTTTCCAAGCCAGGTTGGCGGCATCGCGGATGCCGGCACACATGCCTTGGCCCAAAAAAGGGGGGGTTTGGTGGGCGCTGTCACCGGCCAACAGCAAGCGACCTTGGCGCCAGTTTTGGGTCAATAAAGAGTGGAAGGTGTAGATGGCCGTTCGCACCAATTGGGCCTGGTGGGGCTGTATCCATGGAGCGAGCAAAGGCCAAATGTAAGAAGGCTGTGTCATTTGCTCGATGTCGTCACCGGGCATGACCATGATCTCCCAGCGCCTGCGCCGGCCAGTCACGTTCACATAGGTGATGGGCCGAGCGGGGTTGCAATATTGCACCGTTGCCAAGGGCAAGACCAGGTCTTCTAACAACGCCACGTCAATCACCAGCCAGGCCTGGTGCAAGCCCAGGTCGTCAAAGCCCGTGTTCATGTGCTCGCGCACTTTGGATCGAGCCCCATCACAGCCGACCACCCACTTCGCGTTGAGTGACTGGTTGCTGGCTTTGCCCAGGCATTGGACTTGGATGTCAACGCCCCCAGTGCTTTGTTGCAAGTGGACGACTTCGTGTTGCAAACATACCTTGACCGAACTGTGCTCTGCCAAACCGTCACGCAAGATGCGCTCGACATCGGGTTGGTGGAACAGGTAATTGTTGGCCCATGCATGCATGCCCGGTGCGCTGGCAGGTTTGCGCTCGAGCAGCAGTTGTCCTTGCTTGTTGATGTATTGCATGCCTTGTGAGGCCCGCACGTGGGGCAGCAAGGTATCGGCCAAACCGGCATTTTGGAAAATGCGCATCACCTCACCATCAAAGTGCACCGCACGTGGCAGGTTGAGCAAGTCAGGCTCGCGGTCCATCAGCACAGTGTCCACGCCCAGTGCACCCAACAAATGGGCGAGCATGACGCCAGTGGGGCCCATGCCCACAATCGCCACCTCACAGCAGGGATTGTTGTGCACAGGGCTCATGCCGCTTTGGCCCGATGCGCCACAGGGGTTGTGGGCGTTTGTGCCTTGGCCCAATGCGCCACGCGCTCACTGATTTGCTGGCCGCCGCCTTTGATTTTGGCGATCAAGCGGTCCAAGTCGGTGATGCCCAGGCGGTGGCGTGTCAACGCAGCGATGACGCTGCCCAATATTTCGCCGTCCGGCGCGAAAACGGGCGCGGCCACGCCCACAAAGCCTGGGTCCAGTTCGCCTTGTGACACCGCATGCCCTTGTTTTTTTAACTGCGCCAAGGCTGCGCGGGCGCTGTCCCAATCAGGGCCCAGGCCGACGGGCTGGTCTTGTTCTGCGTGGGCGTCATAGAGTTTTTTGAGCTTGTTTTTGCCAAAGTGGGCGACGATGATTTTCGATCCTGCGCCCCTGAACAAAGGCAAGGGACGACCGCGGCCAAAGCTCAGTGGCAAACGCTCGATGCCGGGTTGCTGGTGGGTGGTCACGATGTGCTCGCCGTACAGCCCGATCAAATTGATTTCGCACCCGGTGGACTCCACCAACTCATGGAGCACGGGCAAACCGGCTTTGAGCAAGGGGTCGCTGAGCCGGATTTGAAAATCCAACTCAATGATGCGCGGGCCCAGGGCATAGGTGCCAGGGGCGATGCGGGCGACCAAGCCACTGGCGACAAGCTCGCGCACATAGCGGTAGCCCGTGGGGCGCGAAAACCCCAGGGCCTCGTTGATGGCGTCTGCACTCCAAGTGGGGCATTGCTCGGTGAACAAGCCGAGCACAGACAAGCTAGAGGCCAGGCTGCTCAATGCACCCCCATCTTTTGCTTCATCTCTTGCACCCATTGGGCGCGGGGTCGAAAGCCCGGCAGGGCTTTGGCTTTTTCATGGGCCCAGTGCCAGATCTCGTCATCGCTTTGCTCGAAGCCGAAGGGCTCGCGCATGGGTTGGTTCACATACCACGGGGTGTCGATGAACAATTCGATCCGGGTGTCCTCGGGCCCACGGGCATAAATGGACAAGGCATTGCCATGGCAAGCAGGCAAGACCTCGGTGACTTCGTCTTGCCAGGGGGCTTGGTGCAAGGCCTCAAAAAACGCCCTCAAGCTGGCCAAATCGCTCACCCGAAAGGACAACTGGTTCACGGTGTTGAAGCCCAAGTCGGCGGGTCTGCCCGTGGCCAGCACCATTTGGTGGTGCTCTTCGGGCACGCGGCTGAGAAAGACCAATTGCACCGGCCCTTTGGGCGTGGGCAGACTCCCCCGGTCGGTCACCGTGAAGCCCAAAAACTGGGTGAAAAAGCGCTCTTGCCTGTCGATGTCTTTGACATACAGGCCCATGTGGCTGAATGAAATCGGTGGTGGGTTGAACATGGGTGACCTCGTTGGGTGGGTGCTTGGAATTTCATGTTATCTCAACATGTGATATTTATCTAGAAAAAATTCGGATTTGAGCATGCTGCATTGCACAAAATCTTAAATATTGACATTTGTCTGTGATGCATTACATTCGCGCTTTCCAGCCCCAATAACAGGAGAGACACGGATGTTCCAACGACAAGGCCTGCGCGCCATTTGCACTGCAGCGCTGCTGCTTTCGGCCGCTGCAACGTGGGCCCAAAGCGCCCCTGTGAAGTTGAAATTTTCAATTTTTTCACCCGATAAAGAAGCCACTTATTTGAGTGTGTTCAAGCCTTTTGCAGAGGCTGTGAACAAAGACGCGGGCGGGGCGATTGAAATCGAACTCTTTCCCAATGGGGCACTTGGCCGCAGCCCGGTGCAGCAAGCGCAAATGGTGCTCGACGGCGTGGCCGACATGGCTTGGGTGATCGCCTCTTACACGCCAGGGCGGTTTCAAGAAAACGAGGTTTTTGAGTTGCCGGGGCTGTTTCGCGATTTGAAAGAGGCCACCTTGGTGTTCACCCGCTTGGTCAACAGTGGCAAGGTCAAAGGGTATGACGACTTTTTCCCGATTGGCTTGTTTGGCACCGCACCCTACAGCTTGCATTCGCGCTCGCCCATCAACAGCATTGCCGACATCAAAGGCAAAAAAATCAGGGCTTCGGGGGCGATCGAGAGCGAAACCATCAAGGCCTTGGGGGCTGTGCCCATTGGCATGCCCGTCACCGAGGTGCCCGAAGCCATTGGTCGAAGCACCATTGACGGCACCACCTCGCACCCCGCCCCTTTGGTTGACTTTGGCATTTCGCGTGTGACCAATGCGCACTATTTCACCCGCCTGGGGGTGGTGCCCCTGGCGATGCTGATGAATAAAAAGAAGTTTGACAGCCTGCCCAAGGCCGGCCAAGACGCCATTCGCAAACACAGTGGCATGTGGACGGCCCAGCGCTTTAACGAAGGCATCGGTGCTTACAACGACTCGGTGGTCAAACAACTGCAAGCAGACCCCAAGCGCAAGGTGGTGTTTCCATCGCAGGCAGACGTGGACGCCATGCAGCCGGCGTTCAAGTCGGTCATTGATGGGTGGACCGCCAAAAGCCCGCGCAACAAAGAGTTGTTGAGCTTGGTGGAGGCCGAAATCGCCAATGTCCGTGCCGGCCGCTGAAGCGGCAGTGCACGCCCCCGGGGTGATGCGCCGGCTCGAGCAAATTGGCTTGGGTGTATCCCGTGCTTTGTCAGCCCTGGGTTTGTCGGCCTTGCTTTTTTTGGCCTTGCTCACCTTGGTTGACGGCCTGGCGCGTTGGCTGCTCAACCAGCCCCTTGAGGGCGTGCGAGATGTGGCCGCGGTGGCGATCGCATTGGCCGTGAGCTGCTGCTTGCCGGTGGGTTTGATGGAGCGCAGCAACATCGTCATTCGCACCCTGCCGCTAGGCACCTGGCCGCGCACCAGCCGTGCTTTGGATGCAGTTGCTGCCATTTTGGTGGTGCTGATCATGGGGGCCATGGCGTGGCAGTTCATGGTGTTTGCCGGCAAGATGGCCAAGGCGGGTGAGACCACTTGGATTTTAAAAATCCCTACCGCACCCTTTTGGTATGGGGTCAGCGCCATTTTGGTGTGCGCGGTGCTGGTGCAAACCATTGTGGTGGTGTTGGAGTTGGGCCGTTGCTGGGGTCAGTTTGAACACAGCGAGCGCAGCCAGGCATGAGTGCGCTGGCCATAGGTGGTTTGGGTTTTGTAGCGCTGTGTGCGCTGATCTTGTTGCAAGTGCCCATTGGTTTTGCCATGCTTGGCGTGGGCTTGGTCGGCTATGCCTTGCAAAGCGGTTGGTCACCCGCACTGACCTTGCTGGCCAGTGAAACATCGGGCCTGCTGGCCAGTGTGGACTTGGCCACCGTGCCGCTGTTTTTGCTGATGGGCACCTTTGCCTCGGCGGCGGGGTTTTCGCGCGACATCTACCGCGCTGCCGCTGCGTGGTTTGGTCACCGGCGTGGGGGTTTGGCTTACGCCACCATCGGTGGCTGCGCGGCCTTTGGTGCGGTGTGCGGGTCATCGACTGCGACCGCAGCCACTTTTGCCAAGGCCGCACTGCCCGAGATGCTGCGCCGCGGTTACTCGCCGGCGTTTTCCACTGGGACGATTGCGGCAGGGGGCACACTCAAGGCCTTGATACCGCCATCGATCGTGATGATTTTGTACAGCGTGGTGACCAAGACCTTTATCTTTGACCTGTTTTACGCCGCCATCGTGCCAGCGCTGCTGGCCTTGCTGGTGAACT
>RFXS01000045.1 GCA_009921465.1 Betaproteobacteria bacterium | reverse complement strand
TCATGAGTACAGAGTTTAAATGGGAGTTTTGAGCTCGGTCAGGGCGAGCGCGAAGCTGAAAAATCAAAGTTTGGGCAACTCATCGCCCGCACCGACCGGCGCGTTGGGGATGGCATGCATGAAGCGATCAAAGTCGCTGCGGTTGCCTTTGGCGGCTTCGGATTTGAGGTAGTCCAAAGTCATCACCGACGCCATCTTTTCTGACACCGCAGCGGCAATGAACTGGTTCACTGAAATGTCGTCGCGCTGGGCCAACGCCTTCACTTTTTGGTTCACAGAGTTGGGCAATCGAACGGTCAATGCGGTCATGGTGTACTCCTCAACAAAGTCAAAAATTCAGCCGGTGTGATGGCTGTCACGTTTAGATCATGGGCACGCTTGAAGTCTTTCACATTGTGGGTGATGATGAACTGGCAACCCGATGCCACCGCCATGTGGCAGTCTGGAAAAAGTTTTTACATAAAAATATATTGCTACTTAATGCCATGCTTCCATTAAAATTTTTAACTAAATAATTAATCAAAATTATTGTAAGAGGGAGCGCGAAAATGGGCAATTGGCTTTTGACCTTTCATCTGGCACTGGTGGGCCTGTGGTTGGGCTGCGTGCTCACCGAGGCTTTGTTTGAGCAAGCCTTTGTGGGGCAGGGGCGCGACAAAGAATTGATCCTCACGGCATTGCACAAACGTGTAGATGTGTTTATAGAAATACCCGCTTTCACTTTGGTGGTGGTGACGGGGATGTTGCTCATGCCCCAAGCACCCTTGGGCATGGCCTTTGCGGCCAAGTTGGTATTTGCGCTTGTGGCGGTTGTCACCAATATTTATTGCGCCCATCTGGTTTTCAAGCGCCATCAATTGGCCGCTTTGGGTGATTGGACGGGCTTTGAAGCAACAGACCATTTGCAGCACAAGTGGGGTGCAATTGTGTTGATAGGAATTTTGGGGGCACTGATAACGGGCGTTTTATCTGGACACTCAGCAACCTGGCCTTGACTTATGTATCCCATTTTATACAATTCAGATGTTGACCATTTATACGACCCCCCTATTTGACGGATGGTTTGGTGCTTTAAAAGACAAACAGTCGGCCCGTCGAATTCAAGTTCGTATCGATCGCGCAGAAGACGGCCATTTGGGGGACCACAAGTCAGTTGGTCAAGGCGTTTGGGAAATGCGCTTGCACCATGGGCCTGGATTTCGGTTGTATTTCACGTGGCGCGGCGATGAAATGGTGATTCTTTTGGCGGGCGGGGACAAATCTAGTCAAACCAAAGACATTGAATTAGCGCAACAACTTGCGCGAGAACTGAAGGACCAGGCATGACAACACTGAAGCTGCGCAAATGGGACAGCGCCGAACACCTCAAAACCGATGATGACATGGCGGCTTACCTAGAAGCTTGCTTGGAAGAGGCGGGCGACGATGCCGCCTTCATTGCCAAGGCCCTTGGCAACATTGCAAGGGCAAAAGGCATGACGCAGTTGTCCAAAGACACAGGGCTTGGGCGCGAAAGTTTGTACAAAGCTTTATCAGGCGAGGGCAACCCCAGCTTTGCAACGATTTTGAAGGTAACCCATGCTTTGGGCTTGAAATTTCATGTTCAATGCGATTGAGGGCATGGTGAAAATTCTTTTCTACGCCCTTTCTTCCACTGCACTTATCGTGCTGCTCATGGTGACAGCAGCCCTGGTATGGGGCGGCCCAGGAATGCCTGCACCCATCACCAGCATCAACGACCCATTCAAGTCGGTGGATTTCTCCAACATGCCCCCTTTGAAACATTACCAAGGGGCAGACGGCGCGAAACTTTTTTACAGGGAGTACATGCCCCAAGGCGCCAGCAACAAAGGTAGCGCTGTGTTGGTACATGGCTCTTCTGCCAGCAGCGACAGCATGCACCCCATGGCCACGGCTTTATCTGCTGCAGGGGTACACGTTTATTCACTTGATGTCCGAGGGCACGGTGCTTCTGGTCACACAAGGCTGGTCAGTGGTCATCCGCCCGATGACTGGGATCATTTGCTGCGGGAGTCACAGTCTTTCAACTTCGTTCCAGCACCCGCCCCGGATTCATCAGATTTTGCGGGTCCAGTGCCTGCTTGATGCGGCGCATCAGGGCCAACGCCACCGGGTCTTTGTAGTGGGGCAGGGTGTTCGCTTTCAGGCTGCCCACACCGTGCTCGGCGCTGATCGAGCCTTCAAAGGCTTTGACGCTGTCGTAGACCAAGGTGTTGATGGCGTCCTCGTGGGTTTGTAGAAACACCGCTGGGTCGACCCCCTCGGGGGCTTGCACATTGAAGTGCAGGTTGCCGTCGCCCAGGTGCCCAAAGTTGACCAAGCGCACCCCAGGGATGGCCTTGGCCAAGGTTTTTTCGGTTTGGGCCACAAAGTCAGCAATGGACGAGATGGGCAAG
The DNA here is from genome assembly GCA_009921465.1 of Betaproteobacteria bacterium. Taxonomy (GTDB): domain Bacteria; phylum Pseudomonadota; class Gammaproteobacteria; order Burkholderiales; family Burkholderiaceae_C; genus Limnohabitans. The sequence goes on along the minus strand of RFXS01000045.1, from coordinate 12,937 downwards.
GAAATGTCGTGCTTGATGTTGAGCCCCTCTTGCACTTGGGCCAGGGTGATGCTCTCTCGGATGTGCCACAGCTTGCGTGCTTGCGCCACGCTTTCGGCGACCACGGCGTCGCTGATGATGTTGTGTGCAATGGCTTGTTCGAGCACGTGCTCAAAGCGACCGCGGGCGTGTTCTTGCGATTCATTGTCGGTGTTTTCCAACAACACACAGTAGGCGTTGTCGCGCCACAAGGGCACTTGCATGTCAGGGAAGTGCTTGTCCACCAGGCTGAGAGCAAATTGGCCCATCATTTCAAAGCCGGTCAGGCCCGCGCCGAGTTCGCGTTGGGCCAAACCCAGCAGTTGCACCGCTGCTTCGACCGAGGCCACCGTGGCCCAAGCGGTCAATTGCGCGGCCGGTTGCGGGTACAGCTTGAGGGTGGCTGCGGTGATGATGCCCAGCGTGCCTTCGCTGCCGATGTACATGTCGCGCAAGTCGTAACCGGTGTTGTCTTTGCGCAAACCTGTCAGGCCGTTCCAAATGTCGCCTTGCGCGGTGACCACCTCCAACCCCAAGCACAACTCTCGGGCATTGCCATAGCGCAGCACTTGGGTGCCACCCGCGTTGGTCGACAAGTTACCGCCCACGGTGCAACTGCCCTCTGAGCCCAAACTCAACGGGTACAGCAGGCCTTGCTCGGCGCAACTTTGTTGCAACTGTTGCAGCACGCAACCGGCTTCCACCGTGACAGTGAGGTTGGCCGGGTCGATGTGGCGCACCTGGTTCATGCGTTGGGTGCTGAGCAAAACTTGTTGGCCGCTGTCGTCGGGGATGGAGCCCACCACCAAACCGGTGTTGCCGCCTTGGGGCACGATGGACACGCCTGCCAAGGCACAGGCTTTGACCACGGCCGCCACTTCGGCAGTGCTGCCGGGGCGCACCACGCACAAGGCGCGCCCACGGATGCGCCCCCGCCAGTCTTTCTCAAAGGCTTCCAGGTTGCCCTGGGTCAGCACATGGGCTTGGCCAATGCTGCTTTGCAGTTGATCGATCAATGTGTTCATGGTTGGGTGTGGTCTGGGGCAGCGGTCTGGGCTTGGGCGATCAATGCGGCATCGCGAAAGCGCAAACGCACGTGCAAAGAGCAGGCGACAAACAGCACCAGGCACAACAGCACTTGGCCTGTGGCCAGCGCCGCGCTCCATCCTTGGTCGCCGTACGCACGCACCACCCCTTCGGTGAAATAAAGCCACACCAACAAGCTGACCCAGCGGTAGGTGTACATGCGGTTGCGCAGCAAACCCGCCAGCGGAAAGCAAAGGGGGATGACCTTGATGGCCCACCAACTGCCCCCTTCGCGCAGCGGGGCCAACCACAGCTCCCAAGCCAAACCCAACACGATCAGGCCAACCAAACTGGCCACAGCCATGCGACGCGTCCAACCGACGTGGGCAGCGACAGGTGTATCTATCAAGGGGGTGGGGGCAGCAAGTGTCAAGGGGTTTGGCTCAAGTGTTTGGGGTCAATGGCATGATGGCGGGATGATTGTCTCGCATTTAAAAATTGGGTTTCAGGGTTTGCGCCGATTTCCGTGGCGCGTGGCGTGGGTTGGTTTGCGCCAACGTTTCAGGGACGATAGATTGGGCCAAACCGCTGGTGCATTGACTTTCACCACCACCATTGCCTTGGTGCCTTTGTTGACGGTGGCCTTGGCCGTGCTCACAGCGTTTCCGTTGTTTGGTCAGTTTCAAAACGTGTTGCAACGCTGGTTGGTGGAAAGCCTGATCCCTGACAGCATTGCGCGCCAAGTGCTGGGCTACCTGACGCAGTTCACCAGCAAGGCCAGCCGCTTGGGTTCGCTGGGCTTTGTGGCGTTGTTGTTTTCGGCGGTGGCACTGGTGTTCACCATCGACCGCACCCTCAATGCCATTTGGCGGGTGCGTCAAGCGCGGCCCTTTGGGCAACGTGTGTTGATTTACTGGTCTGCCTTGACCTTGGGGCCATTGGTGCTGGCCACCAGTTTGTTCATGCTCACCACCGCACTGACCTGGACGGGGCAAAGCTGGTCACCGGGCCAGGCTTGGCTTCGGCTGATATTGGATGCATTGGAATTTTTTCTGACCGCCTTGGGCATTGGCGCCTTGTACAAGTATGTCCCGCACACCCACGTCAACGCCCGCCACGCTTGGTGGGGTGGGGTGGCGGCTGCCGTGGTGCTGGAGCTGGCCCGCTGGGTGTTGGCGCAGTACCTCGCCAAGGTGGGTACTTTTGCGGTGGTTTATGGCGCATTTGCCACCGTTCCGATATTGCTGGTGTGGATTTACACGACCTGGGTCATTGTGCTGGTGGGGGCCGTGGTGGTGGCCAGTTTGCCCGGTTGGATGGTTGGCGCAGTGCGCGACAACAGTGCGCCGGGTTGGTTTTTTCAACTCGCTTTGGAGGTCATTCGTGGCTTGCAACAGCACCGCGGGTCGGTGCCACATGGCATGGACATGCAAACCCTGGTCAGCCGCATGCAGGCCGACCCCCGCGAGGTAGAAGGTGTGATTCAAACTTTGCTTGAGCTCGATTGGGTTGGGCGTTTGGTGCCCAGCGACGAGGGGTTGGCACCCCGCTATGTGTGGTTGGCAGACCCAGCACAAGTGCCGTTGCAACCCTTGATGGCGCGCTATTTATTGGCCGATGTGCCCGCCAATCGTGCCATCTGGCAGCGATGGCAGGACCTGCGTTTGGCCGATGCTTTGTGAGGGAAACAGCCACTCAACGCAAAAAATTGCGCAAAGCTTGCAAGGTCTCTTCAGGGGACTCGTTCATTTGGTGGTGTCCCATGGGAACGGTGACCACTTGAACCACCTGACCCGAGGCCTTGGCTTGTAACAGCAAGGCCTGCGTCGCCTTGGGCGGTGTCATCTGGTCCACAGCCCCATTGATGAACAACACCGGACCAGTCAACGCAGCCATGGCATTCAAGCCATTGCTGTAGTTGTTACAGGCGTTAAATCCGAGGTGGAACAAGTTGACCGTTGGGTTGCTGGCCAATATCCGGCGGTTCAGCGCCATGCTCGCCCCATGCACCCAAGTGCCAGGCCCCATGGCCGATGGGGGTGCCGCTAAGGTGGCGCGCGAGAACACATTGATCATGGCAATCGCTTTTTCGGGGTTGCTTTGTGAGGCCTCCAGCAAGGGTGCCGCGACGGGCATGGGAAACGCTGATCCAATCAGCACAACATGCGTCGCGCGCTCTTTCATCCGGGCTGCTGCCTCCAAAGCGATCAGCGACCCCCAGCTGTGCCCCACCAAGGCCACTTTGTCCAGGCCTGCGGCGTCAAGCATGGCGTGAATTTGATCGGCGGCTTCTTCCACGCTTGCAGCTGCTGGACCCTGGCTGCGGGCATGGCCCGGCAGGTCGATGGCCAGCACATTCCATCCGTGGTGCGCAAGGTAGCGTGTTTGCAGCACCCAAACGCTGTGGTCGTTGAGCACCCCATGGATGAACACCACCGTGGGCTGTGCTGGGTTGAAAGATTTGCCCCCGGTGTAGGCGTAAACATCAAAGCCGGGCCAGGTGATTTTCATGCGACCCCCTTTGCAGACGAGGCTGCTTTTTCAGCGGCTTTGAGAGCGCGCTTCAAGTCGTCGATCAAGTCGTCGGCATCTTCCAACCCAATGGACAGGCGGATGGTGCCCGGGCCAATGCCGCCTTGGGCCAGCGCTTCGTCACTCATGCGAAAGTGGGTGGTGCTGGCCGGGTGAATCACCAGCGATTTGCTGTCGCCCACATTGGCCAGGTGGCTGAAAATTTTCAGCGCCTCAATGAAGGCCCGCCCTTGCGCGCGGTTGCCGTGGATGTCAAAGCTGAACACCGACCCTGCGCCCCGTGCGCCACCTTTTAAAAGTTTATTTGCCAATGCGTGGCTGGGGTGATCGGACATGAGCGGGTGCCCGACCCGCGAGACCATGGGATGACTGGCCAGGAATGCCACGATTTTTTCGGTGTTGGACAAATGCCGCTCCATGCGCAGCGACAGCGTTTCCATGCCTTGCAAAATCAGCCAAGCCGAATGCGGGCTCAGGCAGGCGCCAAAATCTCGCAGACCTTCGCGCCGGGCTCGCAGCAAAAACGCACCCACCGTGCTTTCCTCACTGAAAACCATGTTGTGAAAACCTTCGTAGGGGGTGGTCAATTCAGGGAAGCGGGCGCTTTTTTCCCAGTCAAAGTTGCCGCCGTCAACCACCACGCCGCCGATCACGGTGCCGTGGCCGCTTAAAAATTTGGTCGCCGAGTGGTAGACCAAGTTGGCGCCCAGCGACAGCGGTTGCAGCAGGTAAGGGGTGGACAAAGTGGCGTCGACCAACAGCGGCACACCGTGCTCATGTGCGAGTTGGGCCACAGTGGGAATGTCCAGCACGTCCAAGCCGGGGTTGCCCACGCTTTCACCAAACAGCAACTTGGTGTTGGGGCCAATGGCCTTGCGCCAAGAGTCGATGTCGCCGGGTTTGACAAAGGTGGTTTCAATGCCAAAGCGCCGCAAGGTGTAGTGCAACAGGTTGTGCGAACCGCCATACAGGGCCGAACTGGCCACGATGTGCGAGCCCGCGCCCATCAGGGTGGCCACGCACAGGTGCAAGGCGGCTTGGCCACTGGCGGTGGCAATGGCGCCAATGCCACCCTCTAAGGCAGCCATGCGCTGCTCAAAAACGGCGGTGGTGGGGTTGCTGATGCGGCTGTAAACATGGCCGGCGCGCTCGAGGTTGAACAGCGCCGCTGCATGGTCGCTGGACTCGAACACGAAGGAGGTGCTCAAGTGAATGGGCACGGCGCGTGCGCCAGTGCTGGGGTCTGGCCCCGACCCGGCGTGCAGGCTCAGGGTATCAAAGTGGGGGTCGGCATATCCAGGCATGGGATCCTCGGGAAAAGAGCGATGTTGAAAAGCAGATTGTGGGCTATATTCCTTGCATAAAAATCGACAAATGAGCCCCACCAAGGAGAGAACCCATGAAAGTCAGCGACATATTGCGCGTCAAAGGCAACACATTGTTCACCATGACCCCCTTGGAGCCATTGGCACACGCGGTAGAAATCATGGCCGAGAAGGATTTGGGCTCGTTGGTGGTCATTGACCATGGTGATTTGGTCGGCATGTTGACGTTTCGAGAAGTGATACAAGCCATTGTGAAAAATGGTGGCCAAGTAGGCGAAACCACGGTGCGCGGTGCCATGGACGACCACCCCCTGACATGTTCGCCCGAGACCGAACTTGACGAGGTGCGTCGCATGATGCTCGAGCGCCACGCCCGCTACATGCCAGTGATGGGCAACCGCATGCTCATGGGCGTGATCAGCTTTTACGATGTGGCCAAAACCGTGGTGGACAGCCAAAATTTTGAGAACAAAATGCTCAAAGCTTATATCCGCGATTGGCCCACCGAAGCGGATCCTTCTGACCGAGCCGACAAAGCCTAAGTCCACTGGCCCCTCAGACTTGGTACCCAACCAGCGCCACCCTTTGTTGCCAGCCAACCCCAGCCCTTTAAGGCCGAGGGCGCATTAGATCCATGCCCGATCTGTCTGCCTCCACGTCTTCCAATGCACGATGGTTCATTTGGTTTCGTGTGTTGTTCAATTGCCGGTTTTACTACCCCATCTTCACCATCTTGTTTTTGGATTTGGGCCTGAGCCTGGGTGAGTTTGCGGCGCTCAATGTGGTGTGGGCTGTGACGATTGTCTTGCTTGAGGTGCCCAGTGGTGCTTTGGCCGATCGGTACGGGCGCCGGCCCTTGGTCATTGCGGCCAGTGTGTTGATGGTGTTGGAGATGGTGGTTTTGTGTGCCATGCAACCCGGCGCGCACGACATGGTGTTTTGGTTGTTTGTTTGCAACCGCATTTTGAGCGGCGCGGCCGAGGCCTGTGCCAGCGGTGCAGATGAAGCTTTGGCCTATGACTCACTGCCCAGCGCAGTCCGCACCACCTTGTGGCCTGTCGTCATGGCCCAGTTGATGCGTTACTCGGCCATCGGGGTGGTGCTGACCTCCATCACAGGCGCTTGGCTCTACACCCAGTGGGTCAAGTGGCCGGTGGTGTTGTGCTTGTTCAGCGCCCTGGCTTGTTTGGTGGTATCCATGCGCATGACCGAGACGTGGGTCAGCCCACCCAAAACCTCATTGTGGGGGACCATGGGGGCAACTTGGGGTGGAATATGGCGCACGGGCGCTTGGATTTGGCATTCGCAGGCGGCCTTTGCATTGATTGTGTTGGGCCTTGTGTTTGACAGCATGGCCCGTTTATTCATGACGGTGAACAGCAATTTTTACCGTTTGATTGGGATCGAAGATGCTTGGCTTGGTGTGATTGGCAGTGCCATGGCCATGCTCGGATTGTTGTTGGCAGGGTTCATGAAAGCGGCCACGCAACGCATGGGGGCTGTGGTCAATTTCACTTGGCTGGGCATGACCTTGCTGTGTGGCTTGTGGGGTGCGGCCCACGCTGCGCCGGGTGTGCTTGGTGTGCTGGGGGTGTTGCCCTTGTTTGTGGGCATGCGCTTTTTGCACTTCTTTTTGTCGCATTACATGAATGCCATTGTCCCGTCTGAGCAACGTGCCACGGCTTTGAGTTTTCGTGGCTTGAGCATGAATCTGGCTTATGGCGGCATGACCTTGCTGTTTGGCTGGCACACCGCCTGGCTGGCCGATGCGATGAACCTGCCTGTCGAGGACATGGCGGTGTTTGCACAATCGCTAAAGTGGTGGCCGTGGTGCTTTATGGTGATGCTGATGGCTGCCGGCGGTGTGATCGGGTACCGCAGTTTGAAGCATCCATCTAAGGAGGATTGACATGGCGATTGCAAACACTGACGACGGCGTGAAGCTGTATTACGAAGAGGCCGGTACCGGCCAAGCCCTGGTGTTTGTGCATGAATTCGCAGGCGACTGGCGCAGTTGGGAGCCACAGATGCGGTTTTTTTCGCGCTACTTCCGCTGCATCACTTTCTCTGCCAGGGGCTATTTACCCTCTGATGTGCCCCCGCATGCGTCGGATTACTCACAGGCGCGCGCGGTCAAAGACATCGTGTGCTTGATGGACCATTTGGCCATCGACAAAGCCCATGTGGTGGGTTTGTCCATGGGCGGATTTGCCACCTTGCACATGGGCATTCACCATGCCCATCGGGTGCTGTCCTTGGTCATTGCAGGCTGTGGCTATGGCGCAGAACCGGATCAACGGGCCGTTTTCAAGGCAGAGGTCGATGCGGCTGCCGCATTGTTTCAACAGGCCGGGCCGGTTGAAGCGGCCAAAAAATACACCATGGGGCCCACGCGGGTCCAGTACGTCAACAAAGATCCTCGGGGCTGGGCAGAGTTTTCTGCGCAAATGGCCGAGCACGACCCATTGGGTTCAGCCAATACCTTGCTGGGGGTGCAAAAAATGCGTCCCTCTTTGTGGGAGTTGGTGGAGGGGATGAAGACCATCCAAGTGCCCGCCTTGGTCATCACGGGCGACGAAGACGAGCCCTGCTTAGAGCCGGCTTTGTTGATGAAGCGCCACATCCCCAGTGCTTCATTGGTGGTGCTGCCCAGGGCAGGCCACACCAATAATTTGGAAGACCCAGATGCCTTCAATCGGCACTTGATGGACTTTTACTTTTCCGTGCTGACAGGTCGATATGCCACGCGTGACCCGCGCTCGCTCAAGTCAGGTATTTTGGGCTTTGGCAAATGAGCGGGTGGGTCAGGTTTGGTAAGAGGGGTCTATCTTGGCCATCAAGCGCATGACGGCTGAAAAATCCATTTCGCCATGTCCCACGCGCGAGCCACCGGGCCCGATGCGAAAAAACCATTCGTGGCGTTGTGCTGATTTTTCAAGGATGTCATCGCTCAATCGGGTGAAGGGCTGACCAGACATCATCACCTGCATTTGCACTTGGCAGGCCAGCATCAAGCGGTACATGCGCAAAAAAGCAGAGTCAACGGTTTCGCCCACGGTGAGCAGGCCATGGTTGCGCAGCACCAAGGCCACGTTGGTGCCCAGTGCGGCCACCAAACGGCTTCTTTCATCCACCTCCAGGCTGGGACCTTCAAAGTCGTGGTAACCAATTCGGTTGTGAAAGTCGGTGCCCTCCAGTGTCAGCGGCAACAAACCATCTTTCAAACAAGACACCGCCATGCCTGAAACCGTGTGAACGTGCAGCACACAGTGCGCATCGGCGCGTGCGTTGTGGATGGCAGCGTGGATATTGAAGCCGGCTGGGTTGATGGGGTATTCGGTGGCCGTAAGCACTTGGCCTTGCCCATCGATGCGGACCAAATTCGATGCCGTGATCTCTGAATACAGCAAGCCATAGGGGTTGATCAAAAACTCCGATGGTTCGTTGCGCACCCTCAGTGAGATGTGGTTGGCGGTCAGCTCAGACCAACCAAAATGATCGACCGCCCGGTAGGCCGCTGCCAGTCTGAGGCGAAGCTGCCATTCGGTTTGATCGAAGTGTGCAGCCTCACTTGTTGCCAGCGAACCCTTAGCAGTGGGCACCAAGCCGTCAGCGGGATTGGCGGAATTAAAAGGGTGTGGTGCATTCACTTTGGGTTCTGCCCGGCCAGTTTGTCCTGGGTTTGGGTGTCAAAGTCGCTGGCATCGTGGCGTTCATGCAGCTGATCTGACAAGGGCCCTGTCACCCGGTTGACTTTGCGGCCCCGTTGCACGGCTGGGCGCTGGGCCACCTCATCGGTCCAGCGCAGCACATGGGTGTATTCGTGCACGCTTAAAAACTCGCCGCCCTCATACATTTGACCTTTTGCCGTGGCCCCATACCAAGGCCAAATCGCCATGTCGGCAATGGTGTAGGTGTCACCACAAATGAAACGGTGCTGGGCCAAACGTTGGTTGAGCACATCCAGTTGGCGCTTGACCTCCATGGCAAAGCGGTCGATTGCGTACTCAATTTTGAACGGCGCGTAGGCATAAAAATGTCCAAAGCCGCCACCCAAATAAGGCGCGCTGCCCATTTGCCAAAACAACCACGACAGGCATTCGGCGCGTTGGGCCGCATTTGTGGGCATGAAAGCACCAAACTTTTCGGCCAGGTACATCAATATGGCACCCGACTCGAACACGCGCACTGGTTGGTCCCCGCTGCGGTCCATCAGGGCGGGGATTTTGGAGTTGGGGTTGACCTCGACAAACCCGCTGCCAAATTGATGGCCGTCGCGGATGCGAATCATCCATGCATCGTATTCGGCCCCGCTGTGACCCAAGGCCAGCAACTCCTCGAGCATGATGGTGACTTTGACGCCATTGGGTGTGCCCAGTGAATACAGTTGCATGGGGTGCTTGCCAATGGGCAAAGCTTTTTCATGGGTGGGCCCAGACACAGGGCGGTTGATGTTGGCAAATTGACCGCCATTGGCTTGGTTCCAAGTCCAAACTTTGGGGGGGGTGTAGCTGGGGGTGTCTGACATGTGGGTGTACCTCTGTTGGGATGGGGGTAAGCATATATGAATTGGCCCCATGCTGCCCTTGGCGTGTCTGTCAGGGATAATCCCCCACCATGAGCGGCAACACCCTAGGCACCCTTTTCGCAGTCACCAACTTTGGTGAGTCCCACGGCCCGGCCATTGGCTGCGTGATTGACGGTTGCCCACCCGGCATGGCCTTGAGCGAAGCCGACATTCAGCACGACTTGGATCGGCGCCGCCCTGGCACCAGCCGCCACGTGACCCAACGCCAAGAACCCGATCAAGTGCAAATTTTGAGTGGCGTCTACCAAGGTGTGACCACCGGCACCCCGATTGCCTTGCTCATCCACAACACAGATCAGCGCAGCAAAGACTACGGCGATATTTTGCAAACCTTTCGCCCCGGCCACGCTGATTACACCTACACCCAAAAATACGGCGTGCGCGACCCGCGTGGTGGTGGGCGCTCATCGGCCAGGCTGACCGCACCCACGGTGGCGGCTGGTGCCGTGGCCAAAAAATGGCTGTTTGAACAATTTGGCACCACCTTCAAAGGCTGCATGACGCAGTTGGGGGAGCACCCCATTGCTTTTGAAGATTGGGCGCATGTGTCCCTGAACCCTTTTTATGCGCCCACTGCTGACGTGTCGCACCTTGAGGCCTATATGGACAGTCTGCGCAAATCGGGTGATTCGTGTGGTGCCCGCATCCGCGTGGTGGCACAAGGCATGCCGGTGGGTTTGGGGCAACCCATTTATGACCGATTGGACGCGGACATTGCCCACGCCATGATGGGCTTGAATGCCGTCAAAGGGGTGGAGATTGGAGCCGGATTTGACAGCGTGACCCAACGCGGCTCGGCCCACGGTGACAGCCTCACGCCAGAAGGCTTTGCCAACAACAACGCCGGTGGTGTGTTGGGCGGCATCAGCACGGGCCAGGATTTGGTCGTTGGGATTGCCATCAAACCCACGAGCTCCATCCTCACGCCGCGAGAGTCGATTGACAGCGCTGGCCAAGCCACCCAAGTGGTGACCAAAGGTCGACACGACCCTTGCGTGGGCATCCGTGCCACACCCATTGCAGAGGCCTTGCTGGCCTTGGTGGTGATGGACCACGCATTGCGCCACCGCGCCCAGTGTGCCGACGTGGTGTCCCTGCTGTCCCCCATTGCGGCACAGCGCAAGAGCTGAGGCTTGATGCCCCGTTCGCTCAGCCCAGGGCTGCGCCAAGGTCTGTGGCCGTTTGGTTTTTTGTCTGCGACCTATTTCACACACATAGGTTTTTTCAACCCCTATTTATCTTTGTGGCTGCAAGACCTTGGGCTTGGGGTGCTGGCCATTGGGGCGCTGACTGCCATGCAATCGGCCACCCGATTGATCGCCCCGTTTTTGTGGGCTTGGTTGAGCGACCACACTGGACAGCGGGTGCGCCTGATGCGCGTGGGTGCTTTGACCGCCTGGGTCGTGTCCTTGGGGTTTTATGTCAGCCATCAATTGTGGTGGTTGAGCTGGGTGATGGTGTTGATGTTCATCCACACCAGCCCATTGATGTCTCTGAGCGAAGCGGCCATGGCCCAGCGGGTGAGCGTTGGCGGTCAATTTGACACCCAGCGCTATGGTCGGGTGCGGCTGTGGGGTTCCGTTGGATTTTTGGTCACCGTGTTTTTGGCGGGTGCTTGGTTTGAGCGCCATGGCATGGCCGACTTTCCCCATTGGACGGTGGCCACGCTGGCGGCGGTCAACCTGGCGGTTTGGTGGCTGCCCAATCAAGCAGAAACGCCAGCTGCCAAAAATCTGGCCGGGCGTTTGGGTCCGGTGTTGCGACAAACGCCCGTGCGTTGGTTTTTTGCCGCCATGTTTTTTCACATCCTTGCGCACACCAGTATTTATGTATTTTTGTCTTTGTACTTGGACAGCTTGGGGTACAGCAAAACCATGATCGGCGCTTTGTGGGCCCTATCGGTGGTGGTGGAAGTGGTGTGGTTTTATTTTCAAGGGCGTTGGATGCATCGCTTAGCGGTGGGCACTTGGTTGTTGTTGGCCTCGGCCTTGGCGGTGGTGCGCATGGCTCTCACGGGCAACGCAGGTGATGTGTTGTGGGTGTTGGCGCTGGCGCAAATGATGCATGCATGCACGTTCGCGGCCCACCACTCAGCTTGTGTGCAATGGATCAGCCAATCTTTCCCCGGCCCTTTGCGCGCCCGTGGGCAGGCTTTGTATTCGGTCATGGGATACGGCCTGACCGGCGTGCTTGGTGCTTTGGGCGGGGGCGCCATCAGCCAAGTTTGGGGCATGGCTGTGGTGTTTCAGTGTGCGGCAGTCAGTGCGTTGGTGGGGTTGGTTTGTGCTTGGCGGTTTGGTTTGGCACAGGCCCAAGGCCATCAAGCGGGGTGAAAAGTGGGGTGCTTTAAAGGGCATCTTAAGCAAGTTAGATAATGGTATTTCTCTCAGGAGGTTTGTATGGTTTTTAAGTTCTCTTGGTTTATTTGCACCGCTTTGGCTTTTTCAAGTGCCATGGCGGCCACAGATCCTGTGTACCAGCAAGTTTGCTCTGCGTGTCATGCTGCGGGTGTGGCTGGTGCACCCAAGGTGGGGGATCAAAAGTTGTGGGCACCGTTGATTGCCGAGGGCCAAGTGATTTTGACCGCCCATGGCTATGTGGGCATCAGGGCCATGCCACCCAAAGGCGGTAAACCCGATTTGAGTTTGAAGGAGTTCGCCGGTGCTTTGGTGCACATGGTGAACCAGTCGGGTGGGAAATGGACGCCGCCCAACCCCGCCATGCTCAGCACCATCGAAAAAGAGGTGGTCAAACGCGAGCAGGAACTGAAGGCGAAAAAGTAAGCCGATTCAGTCGCGCGGTTTGAACCCCAGCACCATCATGGTGGGAATGGTGCCATCGGTATCTCTGGGCAAGGTGTCGGTTTTGTCCAAGGCTTTGAGCACTGCATCGTCCCAGGCTTTGTTGCCGCTGGACTTGATGAGTTTGCGGGCCATGATTTTGCCGTCGGGCGCGGTTCGCACTTCTACCTCCGCCACTGGGTTGCCACTGACATCATCGGGATTGAACACGATATTGGGTTTGACACGGCCAATGATGCGACCGGGATAGCCCGCCGAAGGTCCGGAAGAGCGCAGTGCGTCGCCACTGGCGTTGGGGCTGCCTGTGGCACCCGCCATGCCGGCCATGCGGCGCATGTTTTCGTCTCGCATGGCTTGTAGCTTGCGCTCGTCTTGGGCGGCGCGTTTGGCATCTTGCTCTTTGCGCTCTTTGTCCTTGCGATCTTTTTCTTTTTGCTCTTTCAGGGCCAGCTCTTTTTTGTCGCGCTGCTCTTGGGCAAGCTTTTCTTTCTCGCGCTGGCGCTGCTCCAGCGCGGCTTTGTCCTTTTCTTTTTGTTCTATTTGTTTTTTGAGTTTGAGCTGTTCTTGCTCTAACTTTTTTTCTTGCTCGGCTTTTTTTTGCTTGGCGATGGCAATGTCAGCGTCTCGACTGGGGGGTGGGGGCGTTG
>RFXS01000044.1 GCA_009921465.1 Betaproteobacteria bacterium | reverse complement strand
GCCGAATACAACGCGCAATTTGCCAAGGCGTTCGAGCAAGTGGCCAAGCAAACCCAATCGCGCTGGATACCTTTTTTTCTAGAGCCCCTGTCGGTGCCAGGTGAATGGTTTCAAGCCGATCGCATCCACCCCAATGAGAAAGCCCAAACCTTGATGCTCAACCACGTTTGGCCCACATTGGAAAAATTGTTGTGAGTCCCTCAGCATGAGTTTGCAGCGCGTTTCGCCCTCTGAGGCACTGACACGAATCATCAGCGGTGGCGGGTTTTCTGCCATCATTGACGCCCGCAGCGAAGGCGAATTTGCCTTAGATCACTTGCCTGGTGCGGTCAATTGGCCGAGCTTGAACAATGAGCAGCGGATCATTATTGGGACACTGTTCAAAGAAAAAGGCGGCTTTGAAGCCCAAAAATTGGGTGCCGCCTGGGTGGCGGTCAACATTGCCCACCATATTGAACGGGAAGTTTTGACCCTGCCCAAACATTGGCAGCCCTTGATTTATTGTTGGCGCGGTGGCAAGCGCAGCGGTGCTTTGTCCATGGTGCTGGGTCAAATTGGTTTTCAAGTCTTTGTGCTCGATGGGGGCTATAAAGCGTTTCGTGCCGCCATGCTGGACTGGTTGGCGCAACACATGGCGCAATTTCGGTTTGTGGTGGTGTGTGGCACGACAGGCAGTGGAAAAACAAGGCTTTTGCATGCCTTGCAAAGGCTTGGCGCTCAAGTGCTGGACTTGGAAGCCTTGGCCTGCCATCGCAGCTCTGTGCTGGGCCGTGTGCCGGGGGTCGAGCAGCCAAGCCAAAAGCGTTTTGACATGCAAGTTTGGGATACATTGCGAAAAATGGACCTTTCACGGCCCATTTATGTGGAAGCGGAAAGCCGCAAAGTGGGCAATCTATCGGTCATGGACGGTCTGATGGATGCGATGCGTGACAGCCCTTGTATAGACCTGCAGCTGCCACAAGACGAGCGAATTGCCTTGCTGATGGAGGAATACCCATTGTTTGTGAGCGACACATTGCAGTTTGGCCAGCGCCTAGAGGCCCTGATCAATCTCAAGGGGAAGTCCGTGGTCGATGCTTGGAAGGTGCAATTAACACAAGGCAATATAAAAGAAGTGGTTCAGTCTTTGCTTGAAAGCCATTACGACCCCACCTATTTGAAATCCATTTCGCGCAATTTCCGCCAGCACGCCGCGGCCCAGGTGGTCCAGGTCCTGGATCGCCATCCAATGTCGTTTGAAGCGATTGCCCAAACCTTGGTGGGTCAAGACGCTGTTTCTACTTGAACCCCACCCGATCAAGCATTTGTTGAACCTTGATTTGGTTCATGCCCACGGCACTGATGGGGATGACCTCGCTTTTGAACTCCCCACCGGACATGGCTTTCAACGCGGGGTTGTCAAACTTCAAGTCCTTGACCACGGGCCACTCGTTGTTGCCATTGGCAAAGTGATTTTGCGCTGCTGGGCTGACCAAATACTCCAAAAACTTGATCGCTGCTGCGCTGTTTTTGCTGTACCTGGCCACCGCTGCACCGGCCACATTGACGTGGGTTCCCCAACTGCCTTGATTGGGAAACACCACCCCCAAGGACTCGGCCATGGATTTTTCGGCAGCATTGTTTGAGCGAAGCATTCTGGCCAGGTAATAGGTATTGGTCACTGCCACCGCACATTCACCACTGGCCACTGATTTGATTTGATCGGTATCTCCGCCTTTGGGTGAACGGGCCATGTTGGACACCATACCTTTGAGCCAGTTTTCTGTGGCCGCAGAACCCATGTGCTCATGAATGGCCCCAAACAGACTCAGGTTGTACGGGTGCGATCCAGAACGGATGCAAAGCTGCCCCTTGAGCTTGGGATTTGCTAATTTTTCATACGCGTCAACCTGCTGGCGATCGACTTTGAGCTTGTCATAGACCACGATGCGCGCACGGGTAGACATGCCAAACCAAGCAATTTCACCTTGACCATTGGGTTTCGAACGCAAATGCACCGGTACCGCAGCTTCTAAAACTTTGGAATTTACCGGCAAAAACAAGCCTTCTGTTTCTGCTTTCCAAAGCCTGGATGCATCTACCAACAGAATCACATCGGCTGGCGACGATGACCCCTCGGTCCTCAAGCGCGCCAATATGCCCGCGTCGTCGGCATCCACCCGTTGTATGGCAATGCCCGTTGCCTTGGTGAACTCGCTGTACAGCGCCTCATCTGTGGGGTAATGCCTGGCTGAATATAAATTAATGACATTCTGTGCATTTGTGGCGCCCATCCAGCACAAAGCAACCACAACACTGATTATTTTTTGAATTCTCATTTCTTCTCCCAGGGTGAATCAATGAGTTTAACCTAAATGGGAACCATTCTCATTTGAGGCCAAAAGGAGCAATAATCAATGAGAGATCACAAACAGAGATTGAAAGCCTGTTGCAAATCATGTTGGAGATCAATTTCAGATTCAAGTCCAATTGAAAAACGAACCACATGGCCACGAATGACCAAGTCAGGCCAATTCGAACGCAAGGCGTTGAGCTGGTAGGGAACAACCAAACTGATGGGGCCAGCCCAGCTGTACCCAAGACGAAACAGATTCAAAGACTCACAAAAATGATTGACTTGGTCCACCGTGAATCTGGGATCCAAAACGATGCTGAACAAGGCGGCCGCCCATCCATCCTCCGGCGGGACACTTTGGACCAATGGGTTGAGATGCCCATGCGCTTGGGGTGTGCAAACACGCAGCCAATGCGCGTGTCCTGGGGAGTTGGGCAAAGCCGGGTGCAAGACCTGAACCACCTGCTTTTGTGATTGGCACCATTGGGCCAAATGTCGTGCGCAGAGGTCTTGCGCGCGGTAACGAACAGCCATGCTGGGCAAAGACCTCAACACCGATTCCGCATCATTGGCACCCACCATCAGACCCAAGCGCATGTGGCTGAGCTTGAGACGTGTGGCCAAATCACTGTCACGCGTCATCACACTGCCCATCAAAACATCGCCTCCACCACTGGGGTATTTGGTCAAGGCATGCACAGAGATATCTACACCAAGCGAATGAGGCCCATGCTGAGGGCTTAGGTCAAAGGCATTGAAGGCCAAACCAGCCCCCCAAGTGTTGTCCAACGCACAGCACACGCCCTTGTCGCGACACAATTGAACTTGCGCCAATAGATCCGGAAACTCCATCGTGATAGAGCCTGGTGCCTCAAGCCAAACCAAGCGCGTCGAGGAAGAGATCTTCAATGCCAAATCATTGACATCCATCGGGTTGTAAAAGCGGTGGGAGATGCCCCAGTGTTGCAACTCAGCTTGGGCCAATGATTTGCTTGGCCCGTAAACGTTGTCCGGAAGCAAGACCTCGTCCCCAGAGCCCAACAGCGCCAAGTTGACCAAGGCAATGGCGGCCAAGCCACTGGGAACCAGCATGCAATGGAGCCCACCTTCAATGGCACACAGACGCTCCTCCAGAGTGAACGTGGTGGGCGTTCCATGCAAACCATAGGTATAACCCGATTTGTCTTTCCAGTCCCGGCTTGTCATGGCCTTGACCGATGGGAAAAACACCGTGGACGCTTTGTGCGTAGCCACCTGAGGCGCTTCGAACTCCACCGGTGCCCGATAAGGGTGGTGGATGAGTGAAGTTGTTTTTTTCAGACTTTCCATTTGGCCAGCAACTGCTCGGGTCGCATGCTGTCATAACCCTCAAAGGGCTGGTGAATCCACGGGTTGGTAGGCAAGTACTCTACAGAGTAATCGGGTTGAAAACTGGACACACCCTTGGTCCAGATCACTGCACTGCGAAGCTCGGTGATGGGCTTGTAGTTGTCACGCAGCAATGAAATCACCGCATTGAGCGTATGACCAGAGTCTGCCAGATCATCCACCAGCAACACACGGCCAGCAATCTCGCCCTTGGGGGTGGTGATGAATCGAGCGATATCCAAATGTCCTTGAACGGTACCTGCTTCAGACCGATAAGAGCTGGTGGACATGATGGCCAAGGGTTTATCGAAGATGCGAGACAAGATGTCGCCCGGTCGCATACCACCTCGTGCCAAACACAAAATGGTGTCAAACTGCCAGCCAGCTTGATGGATTTTGAGTGCCAGTTTCTCGATCAGGTTATGGTATTCGTCGTAAGAAACGTACAGATGCTTGCCGTCTTCAGTCAACATGGTCCAACTTTCTAAAAAATGTATGAAACAAAATCATTGAATGGAAAAAGGATGCTTTTTCAAGATGGTGTGTTCACGATCGGGGCTGGTCGAAATCAAATGGATGGGCACGCCACACACTTGTTCAATCCGGTCCAAGTAGGCCCTGGCTTGGGCAGGCAATTTGTCCACCTGGGTGACGCCGAAGGTTGATTGGG
Source organism: Betaproteobacteria bacterium (assembly GCA_009921465.1). Classification (GTDB taxonomy): domain Bacteria; phylum Pseudomonadota; class Gammaproteobacteria; order Burkholderiales; family Burkholderiaceae_C; genus Limnohabitans. The sequence goes on along the minus strand of RFXS01000044.1, from coordinate 11,257 downwards.
TCCAGCCCGGCATGGTTTCGTAAATAGGCACACATCGGGCGACATCTTCGGCGCTGGTGGGCAAGATGTCTGTGTGAGTGCCGTCAAGTTGGTAGCCAGTACACAGTTTGAGCTCACTGAGCCCATCGAGCACATCAAGTTTGGTGATGCAAAGACCAGACAAGCCATTGACCTGTGCGCTGCGTTTGAGCAAAGCTGCATCAAACCATCCGCAGCGCCGTGAACGTCCGGTGGTAACCCCTTTTTCCTGCCCCACCGTGCTCAGGTGGTAACCCACCGTGCCAGGCTTCTCCCATTCCAGCTCGGTGGGAAATGGTCCTCCTCCCACGCGGGTGCAGTAGGCTTTGGTGATACCCAAAATATAGTGCAGCATGCCCGGTCCCACACCTGCACCGGCGGCCGCATTGCCAGCAACGCAATTGCTGGAGGTCACGAAGGGGTAGGTGCCGTGATCGACATCAAGCAAGGTGCCCTGCGCGCCCTCGAACAACAAATTGCCCCCACGCAAGTGAACTTGGTGCAACTCGGTGGACACATCGGCCACCATCGGTAAGATTTCTTGCGCTTCCTTCAAACATTGATCCAGCACTTGTTGAAAATCAATGGCGGGGGCATTGAGGTGCTGGGTCAACACAAAATTGTGCAACGCCAGGTTTTCACGCAACTTGTCAGCAAACCGTTGTGGGTATTTCAAATCTTGCACCCGCAATGCGCGACGAGCGATTTTGTCTTCATAGGCAGGACCAATGCCGCGACCCGTGGTACCAATTTTGTCCAATCCCAACTTTTCCTTGGCGGCTTCTCGGGCCACATCCAGTGCGGCGTGGTAAGGCAAGATCAGCGGGCACGCCTGACTGATGCGCAACCGAGGCCGAACCGACACACCAGCGGATTCCAAGCCGGCAATTTCTTCCAACAACTTGGTCATGGACAAGACCACGCCATTGCCGATGTAGCAAACAACACCCGCACGCATGATGCCGCTGGGGATCAGGTGCAATGCTGTTTTAACGCCTTCAATGACCAATGTGTGCCCCGCATTGTGGCCACCTTGGAAACGGACCACACCTTGGGCGGACTCAGTGAGCCAGTCCACCAACTTGCCTTTGCCTTCGTCGCCCCATTGCGTTCCGACAACCACCACATTGCGACCTTGGGAAGTATTCATGAATAGGAAAGGAGTTCAGGGTTGAAAGGGTTGCACGGTCCACTGGGTGCCCATTTGCACCAACTCGCGGTCACAGTTGAATTCGTCGGCTTCATTTTCATGGCCTGGCAGTACACAAACAACGGTTTCGCCTTGGCCTCTGAGGGCGTCGATGGCCAGGCGAAGTGAGGCTTCATGCGACCAAGGGGCACGTATGGCGCTGTGCTGAATGGGGCGGGGCAAGCAACGCGCCCATTCCTTGAGGTCCAAACTAAAGCCCACTGCTGGCCGATCGCGACCAAATACGGCACCCACGGCGTCGTAGCGGCCGCCTCGCAATAAAGCGTCTCCGGCGTTGGCAGAATAAAGCGCGAAACGGACGCCGCTGTAATAGCCATAACCATTCAAATCACCCAGGTCAAAGCTCAATCGACAGCCCTTGACTTGGTCGGCCAATGTCTGAAGTTCATCCAAGGCGGCCAAGGCTTGGGGCCAGGCAGACAAAGCTTTTCTTCCAGATTCCAATATCGCCGCATCGCCGTACAGCTTGGGCAACATTTGCAACGCATTGGACACATGCGGGGGAAAATCATGGGTCAGGTTTGCCAGTGAGGCGCTGTCTTTGCGTCCCAACGCCGTATGCACCGATTGAATCAGCTCCTCACTGAGTGTCAGGCCAGCCAACAAGGCTGGAACGATGCGCGCATGACCCATGTCCAGCACCATGTCTGTCAAACCTGTGGAATGGGCGCTGCGCAAGGCCAGTTCCAAAATTTCCAAATCGGCTTCTAGGCCTTGGTGTCCATAAATTTCGGCCCCCAGTTGAAAGGGTTCACGGGTAGCGCCGGGACGGTCTGCGCGGGTGTGCAATACAGGTCCGCAATAGCAAAGTCGCGTGACACCTTGTCGATTGAGCAAATGGGCATCGATGCGCGCCACCTGAACCGTTGTGTCGGCGCGCAGGCCCAATGTGCGGCCTGACATCTGGTCGACCAACTTGAAAGTTTGCAAGTTCAGCGATGGGTCGCTGTCCGAAAGCAAAGAGTCCAGGTGCTCCATCAGAGGGGGCATCACCAACTCATAACCGCATCGCCTGGCATGGTCCAGCCAAATGCGGCGAAGCTCTTCAATGTGACGGGCCTCAGAGGGCAACACATCGGCGATGTGATCCGGCAGGACCCAGGCAGACATAGGCTTAATCAGTTAAAAAGAAAGGATTTTATCCCGCGCTGTGCGGTACGTTGTGGCCCATGTCAATCAGGCCAACAAAACCAACAAGAGCAAGCCCAGGGCGATGCAAATCAAACCAAAAAAGCGAATTTGACCATCTTGAAGTTGTTGCACTTGCAAAAACATGCGTCGCCATCCTGCGGGTGATATGAAAGGCAAGAGACCCTCGATCACCAGCACCAAGCCCAGCGAAGTCCAGATCAGGTCTGAACCGAGCTCCATCACTTTTTGGGTGCCGCAGCAGGCGCGGAAGAACCCCCGCTGCCACGAAAAGCCTTGAAAAATTCACTGGATGGATCGACCACCATCACATCGCTCTTTTTGTTGAAGCTGGCCTTATAGGCATCCAAACTGCGGTAAAACTGGGCAAATTGAGCATCACGACCAAATGACTCAGCGTAAATTCGGGCCGCCTCGGCATCTCCCTCGCCTTTGATCTTTTGGGCATCACGGTAGGCATTGGCCACAGTGACCTCGCGTTGGCGATCGGCATCGGCTCGAATTTTTTCACCTTCTGCCGCACCGGTTGAGCGAAGCTCGTTGGCCACCCGCTTGCGTTCGGCTTCCATGCGCCGATATACCGATTCGGTGATGGCATCGACGTAATCTGCTCTGGTGATGCGCACATCCACCACGTCAACGCCCCAAGGCTTGGCACCTTGAACCACCTCCAAAACCTCTCGCTTGACGTCTTGTAACAACGCTTCGCGTTTGACGGAAAGAAGTTCTTTCACCGTGCGTTTATTGATCTCTTCTTGCAATGCATTGCGTACCACGCGGCTCAACTGCATGGCGCCTGCTTTTTCATCCAAGCCCACATTGCGGATGTAATTGGATGGGTCGGTGATGCGCCAACGCACATACCAATCAATCACCATGCGCTGCTTTTCGGCCGTGAGCATAGGCTCTGTGTCCTGGTTGTCCAAGGTCAAAAGCCGTTTATCGATGTACGAGACATTTTGAAACGGCGGAGGTAGTTTCACGTGCAACCCCGGCTCGGTGATCACGTCTTTGATTTGCCCCAAGGAGTAGACCACGCCAAATTGCCTTTGATCCACCACAAAAAGGGTGGAGCTGATGATCATCAAAGCCGCCAGGCCAGATGTGATGTAAAAACCGATTCTGTTCATGTTGAGGACCTGGTCTTTTAACGGGCGTCGCGATCGCGCGAACGGGTGCCATCACGGTTGCGAGGATCCGTGGTGACAGAGTTCGAGGCCGCATTGTTGTTATCGGAACTGCTTGGCGCCACAGGCGTTCCCGCTGGGATGGTCCCAGATTGCGTGGCTTGCATGATTTTGTCCAGTGGCAGGTACAGCAGGTTGGACCCTTGTTTTGACTCAATCAGCACCTTGGTCACATTGCTGTAAATTTGCTGCATTGCATCAATGTACATCCGGTCACGCGTGACCTGGGGTGCTTTTTGGTACTCGTTGAGAACAGATCGGAATCGTTGTCCATCACCTTGGGCTTGGGCAATGATGCGGGATTTATATCCTTCGGCCTCTTCCTTGAGACGCGAAGCTGCGCCCACGGCACGCGGCACCACATCGTTGGCATAGGCTTGGGCTTCGTTTTTCGCGCGTTCGCGCTCTTGCCCAGCTTTGAGCACATCGTCAAAGGCAGATTGCACTTGTTCAGGTGGCCGCACCCCGCCTTGTTGCAAATTGATGCCCACCACTTCAATGCCTACCTTGTAGCGGTCTAAGATGATTTGCATGATCGCTCGAACACGCGGACCAATTTGATCGCGTTCTTCGGACAATGCCGAGTCCATGCGCATCTTTCCAACCACTTCGCGCACCGCAGTTTCTGCGGCTTGCACCACCGCATCGGTTGGGTTTTTACTCTCAAACAAATAAGCCCTGGCATCGGTCAGCCGGTATTGGACGGCAAACTTCATCTCCAAAATGTTCTCATCCTCGGTGAGCATGGCCGACTCACGCAAGCCCGTTGCTTTGATGACGGTGTCGCGTCCAATGTCCAGCGATCTGATCTGGGTGACAAAAACAAGTTCATGGCGTTGAACTGGGTATGGCAAACGCCAGTTAAAACCCGCCCCAACCGTGCTGTGGTAACGACCAAATTGCGTAATGACCGCTTGCTGTCCCTCTTGAACAATGAAGAAGCCAGTTCCCAGCCAAATCAACACGGCGATGGCAGCGATCACGCCCAAGCCAGCCCGTGCATTGCCCATGTCGGGCTTGAATCCGCCCCAGTTGCCGCCGTTGGATCCGCCCCCGCCACCGCCGCCAGCACCCGATGGACCACCACGTTTACCACCCATCAATTGACCCAATTTGCGATTGAAGTCACGCCAAATGTCGTCCAAATCGGGTGGCCCCGAACTTGGTTTGGTGGGCTGCTTGGGCGGTGCTTCGTTGTCTGGCTTGATTTCTGCCGCGCCATGAGGCGGTGGAGCATCTCCTCGCGGGCCTTCAGGCGCAGCACCCTGGCTGGGCGTGCCCTGCGGATCCTGTGCGCGCCCCCAACGCCCATCATTGAGATTGAACATACCCAGCAGGCGGCGAGCCCAGCCCATGTCCAGAAGGTTCCAACGTTTAACGTTCATGCAAGACCATCTTTTTTAATCCAAAGAAACGACATTGTGCCCAATATAGAAAGCCCTTTTCGCGCTCCAGGGCGAAATTTATGCGATTTGACTTGGAAAACTACGCATACCCCTGTCATGGATCAACAAGCGCATTTTCTGTGCTGTATGTTCCGGCCCGCAGGGCCAAGGCCGTTTTCAATTCGGCCAGGCCCAAGCCGGTCTGTGCACTGATGAAAAATCGAGGCACCGCCAAGCCATCGAGTTCATAAATATCTTGCGACTGCAGGGGCCTGCGTGCTGGCGGTAAGGCGTCTACTTTGTTAAAAATCAAAATTTGCGCCACATTTTGAGCGCCAATTTCTTGCAAAACGGATTGAACTTGCTCGATTTGCTCCATCCAACGAGGGTGATGGGCATCCACCACATGCAAAAGCAAATCGGCTTCGGCGGCCTCTTGCAAGGTCGCGCCGAAGGCTTTGACAAGCCCATGGGGCAAATCTCGAATGAACCCGACGGTGTCCGACAAGGAAACCGAGGTGCCATGGCCATCGGCTTGACCCAAGTAAATTTGCCGAGTGGTGGTGTCGAGGGTGGCAAACAATTGATCCGCCGCGTAGGTTTTCGCTTTCACCAAGGCATTGAATAAAGTGGATTTTCCTGCATTGGTGTACCCGACCAAGGAAATCCGATAAGCATCTCTGCGCAACCTTTGTTTGCGTTGGGTCTGGCGCTGGCGCATGACTTTCTCAAGCCGCTCACGGGTCCTTTTGATGCCTTCACCGAGCATGCGCCGATCCAACTCTATCTGGGTTTCACCAGGCCCCCCCCTGTTGCCGATGCCCCCCCGCTGACGCTCCAAGTGAGACCAGCGCCTGACCAGCCTGGTAGACAGGTATTGCAGCCTGGCCAACTCGACTTGCAATTTCCCTTCATGGCTTCGGGCACGTTGGCCAAATATCTCCAATATCACCAAGGTTCGGTCATTGACAGGCATGTCCAAGTGGCGCTCTAAATTTCTCTGTTGCGCCGGGCTCAAAGACTGGTCAAAGACGACTTCCTGTGCACCCACTTCCAGTGCCAGGGCCTTGATTTCGTCGGCCTTGCCTTTGCCCACAAACAATGCCGGGTCCGGGGCTTGTCGCTTGCAAGTCAATTGACCAGCAGGCTTCATGCCGGCTGTTTGAACCAGCAAGCCCAGTTCTTGCAATTGGGCATCAAAATCTGTTTTATGAAAATCGACGCCGACCAGCAAAACTGGGGTGGGGATATATTTTTGCGTGTCTTTCAAATCAGTGGACAACGCTTACAGAGATACCGAGGCTATTGAAACAGCCTCAAATACCCATATACAGGCAAACAAATCAAGTGCCTTCGACAGCCGGAGCCTCGTCAGATTGATAGGTTACAGCACGACCAGGAACAATGGTGGATATGGCGTGTTTGTAAACCATTTGAGTCACTGTATTTCTCAAAAGGACCACATATTGATCAAAAGACTCCACCTGACCTTGTAACTTAATCCCATTGACGAGATAAATGGAGACTGGAATATGCTCACGCCTCAAAGCGTTGAGAAACGGATCTTGTAATAACTGCCCTTTGTTACCCACGATATTCTCCGTGTTGGTGATGAAGCGTCAACCATACCACAGGCCCATGACCTGAAGGCGAGCAGGGATACAAAAAATCAATCGTCTTTGCCTTTAAAAGGGTTATCTGAAGTTTTCATCTCGATGCGCAATGGTGTACCTTCCAAATTGAAAGCTTTTCGAAACCGCCCTTCCAAATAGCGTTTGTAAGAAGCCCCCACATGTTCAAGCGAATTGCCATGGACCACGATGATCGGTGGGTTCATGCCACCTTGGTGGGCATAGCGCAATTTAGGCCTGAACATTCCCGATCGCTGAGGCGCTTGGAATTGCACCGCCTCCAGCAAAAGGCGAGTCAAAACTGGTGTGCTCATTTTGCACATGGCCGCCTGGTGGGCCTGAAAAATAGAACCCCAAACCGGGCCCAAGCCCTGGCGTTTTTTTGCTGAAATCAGGTGGATGGCAGCGAATTTCAAAAATGCCAATCTGGCCTCAATGGATCGGTGCAATAACTCGCGTTGGTAAGCATCCACCGCGTCCCATTTATTGACCGCCAACACAACGGCTCGACCCGATTCAAGCACAAAGCCGGCAATGTGGGCGTCTTGATCGGTCACCCCTTGCGTGGCGTCCAACAGCAATAAAACCACATTCGCAGACTCAATGGCTTGCAGAGTCTTTACCACTGAGAATTTTTCAATGGCTTCAAAAACTTTGCCCTTGCGCCTCAGCCCCGCGGTGTCGATCAACTCATAGCGTTGGCCGCCTCGCTCAAAAGGGACACTGATCGCGTCACGGGTGGTGCCTGGCTGATCAAAGGCCACCAAGCGCTCTTCACCCAACCAAGTGTTGATCAATGTGGACTTGCCCACATTGGGGCGACCCGCCACCGCCAATTTGATGGTTCCGTCGGGCGCAGTCTCCTCTTCCTCTTTGGTGAAGAGACCGGACACATACAAGGGCTCCAGGGCGATTTCAACCAGGCTGCGTATACCTTGTCCATGTGCGGCCGATACGGGATAAACCTCACCCAAGCCCAATTCGTAAAACTCAGCCAATTGCACGCCTTGCTGCATGCCTTCGGCTTTATTGGCCGTGAGGACGCATGGCTTGCTGAGTTTTCGCAAAAAGTTGGCAATGTCATGGTCTTGCGCGCTCAAACCTTCGCGTGCATCAACCACAAAAATAACCACATCGGCTTCGGCCACAGCCTGCTGCGTTTGTTTGGCCATCTCTTTGTAAATGCCCCCAGAGGCATCAGGCTCAAACCCGCCCGTGTCAATGGCTATGAAGTCATAGGCACCTTGTTTGCCTTGACCGTAGTGGCGATCGCGAGTCAGACCGGGAAAGTTGGCCACGATCGCGTCGCGCGATTGGGTGAGTCGGTTAAAGAGGGTTGACTTGCCCACATTGGGCCGGCCCACCAAGGCCAAGACGGGCTTCATGGTTGACCCGAGGTGATCTTCCAGGCTTGGACCCATCCCTTGCGCGTGACCGTGATGATTTGGTCTTGTGAAGTTGTCGGATTGGTGGCCCAACCGCTGCCGTCACTGCCCACGCGGTGCACCAAACTGCCATCTTGATTTGAGAAGAAGTAAAGTTGACCACCACTGTCGCCAACGACAGAGGTTTGCCCAATGACCAAAGGGGCCGTCAATTGGCGGTATCGCAACCGATCAGACTCCCATAACTTTTCACCGGTCAAGCGATTAGAAGCAACCAATAAGCCGTTTCCATCTGAGGCAACAACCATGCGCTCATTGCCGGACAAACCTTGGTCACCCACAGAGCGCCGGCTCCAAAGAACCCCTGCATTGCGCGTATCTATACAGCCAATTTGGGCTTGAAAGGCCCGCGCACAAACCACTGCGCCGACTCTGGTGGCTGGACCGACCAAATCGACCAAGCGTTCCATGTCGTTGGTGCCACGCGAAGTGCCGATGGATGCCTCCCATTGGACGGCTCCCGACAAGGGTTGCAGCCCCACCAATCGTCCCCCTTGCCCAGCCACCAAGGTGTCCCCAATAGGCAGCAACACGCCCATTTGACGCAACACCAATGGCTCGCCAGGCTTGGCTTGACTCCATAAAACCCGGCCACTCAAGGCGTCAAATGCCCAAATACTGCGGTCTGCACTGAGGACGAAAACACGGCCGCCGGCCACCAAGGGTGGTGTGAAGGACTGGGCAGTCATCGCTTTGCGCCAAATCTCCTTGCCATCGCGAATCACGATCAATTCGCTTTGCCGCCCCATGACTGCAAAAAACTGACCATCACTGCCAACACCTGCGCTCAAAGGACCCACCTGTGTGCGCCAAAGTTCACGCCCAGTGCTGGGGTCCAAGGCCCAAACGGCACCTTTGCCATTGGCCATGCCCAAACTGTTGGGCTGAACACTGACGGCCAGTGAAATGTCAATCGCTCCGGCCGCATAACTCCAGCCAGACTGCAACTGCAAGCTATTGGGCACTGAGCCCAATTCTTGAGGTTTGGGCTTGGGAGGTGCACCACATGCGATCAAAGCTGCGGTTGCGACGGCACATCCCAAAGTGGTCCACCACCTTGGGATGACCTTTTTAATGGCCTGCCCCTTCATGGTCACGGCTTGTTCGCTTCTGGCGCCGCTTTGGGGGCGACACCCAAGGCTGCGAGTTTGATTTCCAATAATCGGCGATATTCAGCACGCGGATCCATGGCATTCCAGGCACTTTGGTACAAGCCCACGGCATCTGATTTCTTGCCATCTAAAACAGCCAGGTCGCCCAACCGGTCTTGCACCAAAGGCTGATATGCCGCAGGAACAGTGGTTGTCAATAACTGTCTTGCGGCTTCATTTTGTTTTTTGTCGATGAGCATGGCGGATAAACGCAAGCGTGCGATGGCTTGATAGCCAGAATCTGCGCCATGATCAACCACCCATTGCAAATGCGTTTGTGCGTCATCTGAACGATCTTTTTCTTGCAGTGACTGTGACAGCAAAAGGGCAGCTTGACTGGCATAAACAGTACCGCCAAATTTGTCCTTGATGTCTGAAACAGCACGCTCCATCAAGACCAAGTCAGCACTTCGTTGAGCACGCTCTACGGTATCAAATAGAACCGTTGCTTGGGACGCTTGTTGCCGCTGCCAATAATTCCAACCGGTATAGCCCAAATACGCAAGCGCTATCACGGCCAAGGCGGTGCTGATGGCATTGCCCCATTGTTGCCAAAAGTGCTTGAGTTGATCAAGCTGTTCTTGCTCTTCCAAATCCAAATTCGTTGCCATGGTCTTCCTAATGAGCTGTGGATTGTAGGTGGCTCGCCCATTGAGCCAAGTTGTCCAAGGCAATGGTGTCTTGCGCTTGTTTTCCGTCGCGCAATGGTTTGCGCGCCACCACCCCTTGTTGCAACTCCTCTGGTCCGAAAATCAAAGCATAGGTAGCCCCCGAACTGTCTGCCTTTTTAAATTGTGCCTTCATGTTGCTCCATTCCGTTCGAGGACTGGCATGCATTTGCACGCTCAAACCCGCAGCACGCAAAGTTTGCAGATGAACCAAAACTTGGGGTAAATCTTTCGCCTCTCCCACAATTGCATAAACATCGGGGTGCGGCTCAGTGGGCAGCAACTGTTGCTCACGCAGCAACTCAATGACGCGCTCGACCCCCATGGCCCAGCCGATGGCAGGGGCAGGCTTGCCCCCCAGTTGCTCTATCAAACTGTCGTATCGACCGCCACCACAAATGGTCCCCTGCGACCCTAAGCTGTCGGTGATGAACTCAAACACCGTGAGGTTGTAATAGTCCATGCCACGAACCAATCGCGGATTGATCTGATATGGAATTTGACAAACATCCAGCATTTGACGCAGGCGATTGAAATGATCCAACGAGTCAGGCCCTAAAAAATCCATCAATATGGGCGCTTGGTTGACCAGACTTTGCAGTTCGGGGTTTTTGGTATCCAAAATGCGCAGTGGGTTGGTGTGCAAACGGCGTTTTGCATCGGCATCGAGCTGATCTTGATGCTGCTCCAAATAGGCGATCAGTGCCGATCGGTGCGCTTGTCGCTCGGGCAACTGCCCCAGGCTATTGAGTTCTAGCCGAACATCTTTGAGACCCAAATCTTTCCACAATTGGTGGGCCAATAAGATGATTTCTGCATCGACTTCTGGACCACCAAAGCCCAATGCCTCAGCCCCGATTTGATGAAACTGACGATAACGACCTCGCTGCGGTCTTTCATGACGGAACATGGGCCCCATGTAATAGAGCCTTTTTCCACCTTCATACAACATGGCATGCTCTATCGTCGCCCGCACCACCCCCGCGGTGTTTTCAGGGCGCAGGGTCAACTCTTCACCATTGAGCCGATCAGTAAACGAGTACATCTCTTTTTCAACAATATCGGTGATCTCTCCCAGGCCGCGAACAAAAAGACCGGTGGGCTCTACGATGGGCGTGCGAATATTTTTGTAGGCATGGCGCTGCATCAATGCGCGAACAATTCCCTCTAGCCACTCCCAGTCGCCAGACTGGGGGGGCAAGACATCATTCATGCCCTTGACTGCGGATATTTTGTCAGCCATCTATTGCTCTTTCTAGGTTGCCGAATTCAAACGGCACTGTATTTTTGGTCGATATATTGTTCGACAATTTTTTGAAACTCAACCGCAATTTGGTTGCCGCGCAGGGTCAGTGCTTTTTCGCCATCGATGAAAACAGGAGCGGCGGGTGCCTCACCTGTTCCAGGCAAGCT
>RFXS01000043.1 GCA_009921465.1 Betaproteobacteria bacterium | reverse complement strand
TTGCCAATCTGCCATCACCTACATCGACGGCGACTCGCCGTCGATGTAGGTGATGGCAGATTGGCAAGACGCAGTCGACAAAAAACCTGGGTCGTAGGTGAACATGCCGGTTTGGCCGTACAGCTTTCGAATGTCGACCACGTCGGGACCGATGCTGCCCTTGTAAACAGGCATTTCGATGCCGGGCTGACCGTTGCTGAAAGACAAGGTGGCTTTGTAGTCCGCGATTTTCATGGTGTTAGTCCTGAACAGGGTAGGAGACGGAAGGGGTCGGTTGGGCGGCTTTGCGCAAAAGGTGCAGCACCGCTGAGAAAGGGGCCGATGCATCGCCGGGGATGGGGGTGCGTTGCAGCAACAAATCGAGCAAGTCGTTGTCTGACAAGTCCATCAACTCGGTCAATCCTTGGGCTTGAAATTCGGTCAAAGTATCCGCGTGGCGCTGAAAAAACCGCTCGAGAAACAAGTCGTTTTCCAACAATCCACGGCGACAACGCCAACGCAGCTTGCTCAAAGCCCTTTCACCAATCCAGTCGTGGTCGGTGAAGGGGGGGTGGGCTACGGCGTTCATCGGATGGGACTCAGACGGTGCGGCGCACCATCAACTCTTTGATCTTGCCAATGGCCTTGGTTGGGTTCAAACCCTTGGGGCAGACATCGACGCAATTCATGATGGTGTGACAGCGAAAAAGCCGGTAAGGGTCTTCTAAGTTGTCGAGCCGCTCGGCTGTGGCATGGTCGCGGCTGTCAGCGATGAAGCGATAGGCTTGCAGCAGGCCAGCGGGACCGACAAATTTATCGGGGTTCCACCAAAACGAGGGGCAGCTCGTCGAGCAACTCGCGCACAGGATGCACTCGTACAAGCCGTTGAGCTCGTCGCGCTCTTCGGGGGACTGCAGCCGCTCTTTTTCTGGCGGCATGGTCTCGTTGACCAAGTAAGGCTTGATCGAGTTGTACTGCTTGAAAAACTGGGTCATGTCCACGATCAGGTCGCGGATGACGGGCAACCCAGGCAAGGGCTTGAGCACGATCTCGCCGGGCAAGCTGAGCATATTGGTCAAACAGGCCAGGCCATTTTTGCCATTGATGTTCATGGCATCGGAGCCGCAAACGCCTTCGCGGCAAGAGCGGCGAAACGACAAGGTGGGGTCTTGTGCTTTGATTTTCATCAGCGCATCGAGCAGCATGCGCTCATGGCCGTCAAGTTCGACCTCGATGGTTTGCATGTAGGGCTTGGCATCGCGCTCGGGGTCGTAGCGGTAAATTTTGAACGTGCGTTTCATGGTGTCTTTGCTGCTATGGAAGATGGCCGATGAGGTGGATGGGGGTGGGCTCAGAAGGTGCGCACTTTGGGCGGCACGCTGTCAACGCTCAAGGGGGTGAGTTTGACGGGTTTGTAGGTCAGGCTGTTGCTCGCGCTGTGCCACAAGGTGTGTTTGAGCCACTCGGCGTCATTGCGTCCGGCTGCATGCTCGGGCGTATCGCCATAGTCGTTGACGGTGTGTGCGCCTCGGCTTTCGTGGCGCGCCGCAGCAGACACCATGGTGGACTGAGCGCACTCGATGAGGTTTTCCACCTCTAAAGCCTCGATGCGTGCCGTGTTGAACACCTTGGACTTGTCTTTGAGGCCAATGTTTTTGACGCGCTCTCGCAGATCGGCAATTTTTCCAACGCCCTCGTCCATGCTGGCTTGGGTGCGAAACACCCCGGCATGCAGTTGCATGCTGGCACGGATGTCATTGGCCACGTCCTGGGCGTATTCGCCTGTTTGGTTGCCATCGAGCCGGGCCAAACGCGACAGCGACAGATCGGCCGCGTCAGCAGGCAGGCGCTTGTGGTGCTTGTTTTTGAGGTTGAAATCAACGATGTGGTTGCCAGCGGCTTTGCCAAACACCAGCAAGTCGAGCAAGGAGTTGGTGCCCAAGCGGTTGGCCCCGTGCACCGACACGCAAGAGCATTCGCCCACTGCGTACAAACCATTGACCACCGCGTTGTGGTCGCTGGCCGTTTGCGTGACCACTTGGCCGTGGATGTTGGTGGGGATGCCGCCCATTTGGTAATGGATGGTGGGCACCACGGGAATCGGCTCTTTGGTGATGTCGACGTTGGCAAAGTTGTGACCAATCTCATACACCGAAGGCAGGCGTTTCATGATGGTCTCGGCCCCGAGGTGGTCGAGCTTCAGGTGCACATAGTCCTTGTTGGGGCCACAGCCTCGGCCTTCTTTGATTTCCTGGTCCATGCAGCGAGAGACAAAGTCGCGTGGGGCCAAGTCTTTCAAGGTGGGCGCATAGCGCTCCATGAAGCGCTCACCATTGCTGTTGAGCAAAATCGCGCCTTCACCACGGCAGCCTTCGGTCAGCAACACGCCCGCACCGGCCACGCCGGTGGGGTGGAACTGCCAAAACTCCATGTCTTCCAGGGGGATGCCAGCACGGGCTGCCATGCCCAAACCGTCGCCGGTGTTGATAAAGGCATTGGTCGAAGCGGCAAAAATGCGCCCCGCGCCACCGGTGGCCAACAGCACGGTTTTGGCCTCCAAGATGTACATCTCGCCGGTTTCCATCTCCAAGGCAGTGACACCGACCGCATCGCCTTCGGCGTCACGGATCAGGTCCAGTGCCATCCATTCAACGAAAAATGTGGTGTTGGCTTGGACGTTTTGCTGGTACAGGGTGTGCAGCATGGCGTGACCGGTTCGGTCGGCCGCAGCACAGGCGCGTTGCACCGGTTTTTCACCGTAGTTGGCAGTGTGGCCGCCAAACGGGCGTTGGTAAATGGTGCCATCGGGGTTGCGGTCAAACGGCATGCCCATGTGCTCGAGTTCATACACCACCTTTGGCGCTTCGCGACACATGTATTCAATGGCGTCTTGGTCGCCCAGCCAGTCCGATCCCTTGATGGTGTCGTAGAAGTGGTAGTGCCAGTTGTCTTCGGACATGTTGCCCAAAGAGGCGCCGATGCCGCCTTGGGCGGCCACGGTGTGGGATCGGGTGGGAAACACTTTGGAGAGCACAGCCACATTCAGGCCGGCACGTGCCAACTGCAGCGAGGCACGCATGCCTGAGCCACCGGCACCGACGATGACGACATCGAACCTGCGTCGGGCGATGGAACTTGAACTAGACATGGGTCACAGCCTCCAGAGAACTTGAATCGCCCAGCCGGTGCAAGACAGCAACCAAACCAGGGTGAAAATTTGCAAACTCAGGCGCAAAGCGACGGACTTGACGTAGTCCATCCAAATGTCGCGCACACCCACCCATACGTGGTAGGCCATGGCCACGATGATGGTGAATGTGAGCGCCTTCATCCATTGGCTGCTGAAAATGCCAGCCCATTTGTCATAGCCGATGGGGCCACTGCCCCAAGCCAGTTGCACCAGCACCAGCAAAGTGAACAAGGCCATCAGGCCGGCGGTGATGCGCTGGGCCAGCCAGTCGCGCAGCCCGTAATGGGCGCCGACCACCACACGTTTGGAACCGTAATTGACAGACATATTCGTTATCCTTGAATTCAGTACAGGCCAAACAGCTTGGCACCCAGCACCAAGGTCAGTGCGATGGAAATGCTCAGCGTGGCGATGGCCGAAGAGCGGCCAAATTCTTTGCTCACCGCATGTTGCACGTCCATGTAAAGGTGGCGCGTGCCAGCGATCAGGTGGTGCAAATAGGCCCAAATCAAGGCCAACGCGAGCAACTTCATGAACCAACCGGGGGCAAAACCCAAGCCGACATTGAATGCGTATTTGAACTTGGCAAACGAAATTTCAGATGAAACCGATTTGTCAAACATCCAAATGATGAAGGGCAGCAGCAGGAACATCAAGGCACCGCTGATGCGGTGCAGGATCGACACCCAGCCTGCGGGGGGCAGGCGGTAGGAGGGCAAATCGCTCAGTGCATTGATGTTGCGAAACTCGGGCCGTTTGGGGGCTGTCTCGGTCATGGGGCGCAGTCCTGATCAAAAGTGGTGGGAATCAAAGGGGAGTCATCCTAAACGTCAAATTCTATTTCACGACAAAGTGCTGACAAGAAGATTGCATGTCAGATTCAGAACAATTGGTTTCTGTAATGGTGTAAATCGGTTCTGTACAGGCCACGGCGCAGTTCCATGGGCAAGTCGTTGTAAGTGAAGGCCACACGCTCCACACTCAACAAAGGGGTGGTCGCGCTGACTTGCAGCCATTGTGCCTGTTGTTCGTCTGGCAAAACGGCTTTGAGTCGCTCGTCGGCGCGCACCATGCTGATGCCAAACTCGGCCTCGAACAAGGCATACATGGGACCTTGCGAGGCGGCCAGTCGCTCGGCACTGAGGCCTTTGAAGCGGTCACCGGGCAGCCAAAGATCTTCCAAAATGGTGGGAACCCCACCAAAAGCCAGGGTTCGCCGCACCTGGATCACGGCTTCTCCGGTGCGCAAAGCCAATGCCCGCGCCACATCGGCGCTGGCGCGTGCGCGCTTGCAAGACAAAATGGTGCGCTGGGCCGGCCCTTGGTTTTGGGGGTTGCCATGGTCGGGCTTGAGCTTGAGAAATCGAAACTGAAGCCTTTCTTCCGCATGGGTGGCGACAAACGTCCCCTTGCCTTGTCGGCGCACCAACAGGTTTTCGGTGGCCAACTCGTCGATGGCTTTGCGCACCGTGCCTTGGCTGACCTTGAAGCGTGCGGCCAAGTCCATCTCGCTGGGGATGGCTTCTCCCGGCTTCCATTCGCCGCCTTGCAGGCTTTGCAGAATCAAGCCCTTGATTTGTTGGTACAAGGGGCTGAAGGCAGGGGCTTGCCCAGGGGTGACCAACATGCCAGGTATTTCGCTGGCAAAAGAGGTGACAGGGTGATTCGAGGAGATGGGCATGGGCTGGCTCAGGCCAGGGCGTCAGCCCTGTGTCATGGCCTCATCTTATCTTATATAAGACATAAGACAAACCATGCCCGTGGGCATTTGCGGGTACACTCTTTTTTCAATCGTTTCACTCACCATCTGGAGCCTCCACCATGAGCAAAAAGCCCGTTCGCGTCGCCGTCACTGGGGCCGCAGGCCAAATCGGTTACGCCTTGTTGTTTCGCATTGCCGCCGGCGAAATGCTGGGCAAGGACCAACCAGTCATTCTGCAACTGCTGGAAATCCCTGACGAAAAGGCCCAAAAAGCCCTCAAAGGCGTGATGATGGAGCTCGATGACTGCGCGTTCCCCTTGCTGGCGGGAATGGAGGCCCATGGCGATGCCAAAACCGCCTTCAAAGACACCGACTACGCTTTGCTGGTGGGCGCGCGCCCACGTGGCCCGGGCATGGAGCGGGCAGATCTGTTGGCAGCCAATGCGCAAATTTTCACCGCTCAAGGCAAGGCCTTGGACGCGGTGGCCTCGCGCAACGTCAAGGTCTTGGTGGTTGGCAACCCGGCCAACACCAATGCCTACATTGCCATGAAAAGCGCACCGAGCTTGCCGTCGAAAAACTTCACCGCCATGCTGCGCTTGGACCACAACCGGGCCTTGGGACAAATAGCGGTCAAGACCGGCAAGTCCGTGTCCGACATTCAAAAACTGGCGGTGTGGGGCAACCACTCGCCCACCATGTACGCCGACTACCGTTTCGCCACCATTGGCGGCCAGTCGGTCAAAGACATGATCAACGATCAAGATTGGAACGCCAACGTGTTTTTGCCTACCGTGGGCAAACGCGGTGCGGCCATCATTGAAGCGCGTGGCCTGTCGTCCGCTGCTTCTGCGGCCAACGCGGCCATCGACCACATGCGCGACTGGGCGCTGGGCACGAACGGCCAATGGGTCACCATGGGCATTGCTTCCCATGGCTGGTATGGCATTCCCAAAGAGGTCATGTTTGGCTTCCCGGTCACCTGTGAAGGCGGTGAATACAAAGTGGTTGAGGGCTTGCCCATAGACGCTTTCAGCCAGAGTTGCATTGACAAAACATTGAAAGAGTTGACCGATGAGCAAGCGGGCGTGGCCCATTTGCTTGGATGAAACACCCGCGGCAGGTTTTGCTCGGTGCGCAGGCGGCGACCATTCGCCTGCCTGTGTGTGACCATTACAGCGGCGTTGCAGCGCGCATGCACAAAAGCTTGCAACTGCAGGCTGAAATGATGCAAGAGTTCGGTGTGTGCGTGTTTGACGCCACCTTGGATTGCGAAGACGGCGCACCGGTGGGTGGCGAGGCCGAGCAGGCTGCCTTGGTCAGCGAACTGGCCTTGGGTGCCGTCGCCGGGGCGCGGGTGGCGGTGCGGGTGCATCCCGTGGACCATCCGTCATTTCATGCCGATGTGGCCACCATTGTGGGGCGTGCTGGCCAGCGACTGAGTCACCTGATGGTGCCCAAGACCGAATCTGTGCACGATGTGGCCTTGGCTGTGCAAGCCATAGACGCGGCCGGTGCCCCTGGCTTGCCGGTGCACGTTTTGATCGAGTCTCCCGCTGCTGTGCACCGCGCCTTTGACATCGCCGCCCACCCCCGGGTCGAGTCGATCAGTTTTGGCTTGATGGATTTTGTGTCCGCCCATGCGGGGGCCATACCTTCGGCGGGCATGGGCTTGCAAGGTCAATTCAGCCACCCTTTGGTGCTGCGGGCCAAGTTGGATATCGCCTCAGCCTGCCATGCGCACGGCAAAGTCCCATCGCATTGCGTGGTCACTGAGTTCAATGACCTGTCTGCAGTGCAACAGGCCGCCCGCCGGGCCAGCCATGAAATGGGCTTCACCCGCATGTGGAGCATCCACCCAGCCCAAATTCGCCCCATTTTGGCGGCCATGTCGCCCGACGAAGCAGAAGTGGCCAAAGCGTGCGAGATCATTTTGGCGGCCCAAACCCAGGAATGGGCACCCATCAGCCACCAAGGCCAGTTGCATGACCGTGCCAGCTACCGTTATTTTTGGCAGGTGTTGGAGCGGGCCCACGCCACTGGGCACAATATGCCGGTTGAGTTGGTTCATTTTTTTACCCAGTGAACAGGCGGTACCCATGGGCAAGTTGATTTTGGCATTGATGGTGTTGGTGCATGGTTTGGCTTGGGCGCAGTCGCCCACAGCAGGCAATCAAAAACCAAAAGCCGCGCCGGCCAAGGTGCGCACCCAGGCCAAACCCAAGCCCGAGGCCAAGCTCGAAGCCATTCAGCCTGTCACCCCATTGGCGCAAGACCTGATGCCACTGGCGGAACAAGTTCAAACGGGCAAGATGGTGTGTGAAGCCAGCACCGTTGAACTCACCCCACACCCCAGTGCCCAGGGTAATTTTGTTGTGCGCATGGGGCATCACCAGTATGTGATGGCGCCCGTGCTGACCCAAACCGGGGCGCTGCGCATGGAAGACCCAGCCCATGGCGCAGTCTGGATTCAATTGGCCAACAAGTCCATGCTGATGAACCAAAAGCTCGGGCGTCGCATGGCCGACGAGTGCCAAAGCCCCGCTCAAATGGTGGTGGCAGAGGCGATGTCCAAGATGCCGCCGATCAATATCTTGGAGCCAGCAGGAGGCGCGCCAGTGACGCCTTCGACGGACCTGGCCAACAAATAAACCCGCAGTACACAACACCTTGACTTTGAAATTTGATTGGAGAACTGAACCATGTTGAAAGCCTACCGAGACCATGTGGCCGAACGCACTGCCTTGGGCATTCCCGCGTTGCCATTGAACGCCAAGCAAACCGGCGAACTCATTGATTTATTGAAAAACCCGCCCAAGGGGGAGGAAGCCACCTTGGTCGACCTCATCACCCACCGTGTGCCTGCGGGCGTGGACGATGCAGCCAAAGTCAAGGCCAGTTATTTGGCCGCTGTGGCCCATGGGACAGAAAAATGCGCCTTGCTCAGCGCCGAAAAGGCCACTGAACTGCTGGGCACCATGCTGGGCGGCTACAACCTCACCCCGCTGATCGATTTGCTCGATAGCAAAACCTGTGCACCCATCGCTGCAGAGGGTTTGAAGAAAACCCTGTTGATGTTTGACCAGTTTCATGATGTCAAAGAAAAAGCCGACAAGGGCAACGCTTTTGCCAAGGCGGTGGTTCAATCTTGGGCCGACGCCGAGTGGTTCACCAGCCGACCCGAAGTGCCCAAAAGCATCACCCTGTCGGTGCTCAAGGTCACGGGTGAGACCAACACCGACGATTTGTCGCCAGCCCCGGACGCTTGGAGCCGCCCCGACATTCCCTTGCACGCCTTGGCCATGTTGAAAAACAAGCGTGATGGCATCACCCCTGAAGAAGACGGCAAACGCGGGCCCATCAAGTTCATCGAAGACCTGCGTGCGCGTGGTCACTTGGTCGCGTATGTGGGTGACGTGGTGGGCACCGGTTCAAGCCGCAAATCGGCCACCAACAGCGTGCTGTGGTTCACGGGCGAAGACATCCCTTTCGTGCCCAACAAGCGCTTTGGGGGTGTGTGCTTGGGCAGCAAAATTGCCCCGATTTTTTACAACACCATGGAAGACGCCGGTGCCCTGCCCATCGAGTTGGATGTGAGCCAAATGAACATGGGGGATGTGATCGAGTTGCGCCCCTATGAAGGCAAGGCCTACAAAGATGGCAAAGAGATCGCCAGTTTCACCGTCAAAAGCGATGTGTTGTTTGACGAAGTGCGTGCGGGCGGACGCATCCCGTTGATCGTGGGACGCGGTTTGACCGCCAAAGCCCGTGAAGCGCTGGGTTTGCCGGCCTCCACCTTGTTCCGATTGCCCGCTGTGCCCAAGGGCCACGGCAAGGGCTTCACGCTGGCGCAAAAAATGGTCGGCCGCGCTTGTGGTTTGCCTGAAGGTCAGGGCGTACTGCCAGGCACATACTGTGAGCCGCGCATGACATCGGTGGGCTCACAAGACACCACCGGACCGATGACCCGCGACGAGTTGAAGGACCTGGCTTGCTTGGGCTTCAGTGCCGATTTGGTGATGCAGTCGTTTTGCCACACCGCGGCTTATCCCAAACCCGTGGACGTGAAGATGCACCACGAGTTGCCTGAGTTCATCAGCAACCGCGGCGGCATCAGCTTGAAGCCCGGTGACGGCATCATCCACTCTTGGCTCAACCGCATGTTGTTGCCCGATACCGTGGGCACGGGCGGGGACAGCCACACGCGGTTCCCTGTGGGTATCAGCTTTCCGGCGGGCTCTGGATTGGTGGCATTTGCTGCGGCCACGGGCGTGATGCCACTGGACATGCCCGAGAGTGTGTTGGTGCGTTTCAAAGGCAAGATGCAACCCGGCGTCACCCTGCGCGATTTGGTGCATGCCATTCCCCTGTATGCGATCAAAAAAGGTTTGCTCACGGTGGAGAAAAAGGGCAAGAAAAACATTTTTTCGGGTCGCATTTTGGAAATCGAAGGTCTGCCCGACCTCAAGGTTGAGCAAGCATTCGAATTGTCCGATGCGTCTGCCGAGCGCAGCGCTGCGGGCTGCACGGTGCATCTGCACAAAGAACCGATCATTGAGTACATCAACAGCAATATCGTGTTGTTGAAAAACATGATCGCTCAAGGTTATGCCGATGCCAGAACCATCACGCGCCGCATTCAAGCGATGGAGGCTTGGTTGGCCAATCCACAACTGTTACAAGCCGACAAAGACGCTGAGTACGCCGAGGTGATAGAGATTGATTTGAGTGAAATCAAAGAGCCCATCGTGTGTTGCCCCAACGACCCCGATGACGCCAAAACGCTCAGCGATGTGGCGGGCACCAAAATTGACGAGGTGTTCATTGGTTCATGCATGACCAATATCGGGCACTTCCGCGCAGCATCCAAATTGCTGGAAGGCAAGCGCGACATCCCGGTCAAATTGTGGATGGCCCCGCCCACCAAGATGGATGCCCAGCAATTGTCAGAGGAAGGCCATTACGGCGTGTTTGGCAATGCGGGCGCGCGCATGGAAATGCCCGGTTGCTCGCTGTGCATGGGCAACCAAGCGCAGGTGAAAGAAGGGGCCACGGTCATGTCCACCAGCACCCGCAACTTCCCCAATCGATTGGGGAAAAATACGTTTGTGTATTTGGGCTCGGCCGAGTTGTCTGCGATTTGTTCCAAGATCGGCCGCATCCCCACCCAAGCCGAGTATTTGGCCGACATGGGCGTGATCAACACCGATGGCAGCAAAATTTACAAGTATTTGAATTTTGACCAAATCGACAGCTTCAAGGAAGTGGCCGATACCGTCAAAGCTTGATCCACTGGCGCGAACCCAGCGCCGAAACGATCAAACCTGCCAGCGTTGGGCTAACGTTGGCAGGTTTTTTTATTCAGGGTCAATTTTGGCGTCGCGCACCACTTTGCCCCAGCGCGGTGATTCAGCGCGAATCAAGGCGGCAAACAACTCGGGTGTGCCGCCGCCGACTTCGTTGCCTTGGCTGAGAATTTTTTCGCGCACCTCCACATTTTGCAAGGCCTGGTTGCATGCGTTGTTGAGGGTTTTGATCACTTCGACGCTCATGCCTTTGGGGCCAACCAAGCCTTGCCAGTTTTGCACTTCAACGGCGGGAAAGCCCAGTTCCGCCATGGTGGGAATTTGGGGCAACAGCGGCGAGCGCACCCGGCTGGTGATGGCCAAAGCGCGCAGGCGCCCACTCTTGATCGAAGGCATGGCCGAATACATTTGCTCAAACATCATGTCCACTTGTCCGCCCATTAAATCGCTGGCACCGGCCGCACCACTTTTATAGGGGGCGTGAATCATGTCAATGCCTGCGGTGTGCTCAAACAAGGCCCCGCTCAGGTGATGAGAGCCCCCAATGCCGCCCGATGCATAGCTGTATTTGCCCGGTGCGGCCTTGGCCGCGGTGACCACTTCGGCCACCGTTTTGAAGGGGGATTCATTGCGCACCATCAAGATGAGGGGGCCTTTTTCAATCAAGGCGATGGGCACAATGTCGTTGAGCGGGTCGAAGTTTAATTTTTTAAACAAAGCATGGTTCACAGCCAAGGGTGCGAAATTGCCCATGCCCACGGTGTACCCATCGGGTCGACCACGCGCGATGATCTCGGTGCCAATATTGCCCCCGGCCCCGGCCTTGTTGTCGATGATGATGGGCTGGCCCAGCAGGTTGCTCATCACTTTGGCCACTTGGCGCGATCGGCTGTCGGCATTGCCACCCGCTGCGTAAGGGCACACCCAGGTGATGGGCTTGGACGGGTATTTGTCTTGTGCCTGCACGGCCAAGGGCAAGAGGGCGGCTGCGCCAGCGGCTTGCACCAGGGTTCTGCGTTTCATGGTTTTACTCCGTGGGGATGGGGTCAGGGAGAAGCATCATAAGGCCTGCATCGGGCCAGGTGAGGGCTGGGTGCTGCCATCGGCCGGTATAAAGGAACGAAATTCCTGCATGGCCGACAATGGCACGCCATGACTGCCTCTTTGTTGATTTCCGGTGCTGGCATTGCTGGCTTGTCTGCGGCGTTGGCCCTGTCGCGTGCGGGCGTGCGCGTTGATGTGCTTGAGCGCAGCCCGGACTTGTCCACCGAAGGTGCTGGGGTGCAACTGGGCCCCAATGTCACCCGCATCTTGCGCTCTTGGGGACTGCAAGACGGGCTCAACGCCATGGCATTTTTTCCACAGCACCTGTGTGCCCATGACGCCAGAGACGGTCGCATCATGGGCCAAGCTGCACTGGCCAGCGCAGCACAACGCTATGGCGCACCGCATGTGTGCATCCACCGCGCGGATTTGCAGACCCTGCTGTGGCAAGCCGCCCAAGCGCAGCCCCACGTGCATTGGCACTGGGGTCAAACGCTACAAGATGTGAAACAAGATGCAGGCCTGGTATCGGTGTGCAGCGCAGCGGGCCAGTCATGGCAAGCCGATGGATTGGTGGTGGCCGATGGCATTGGCAGTGCATTGCGCCGCAGCTTGTTCGGGGACGGGGCTGCAACGCCCACCGGCCATCTGGCCCTGCGCGCATTGCTGCCCATGGCGGACGTGCCTGCGGTGTGGCGCACGGGCAATGTGCATGTTTGGATGGGTGAGCACTTTCATGTGGTCCATTACCCGGTGCGCGCTGGCCAATGGCTCAACTTGGTGCTGGTGCGCCATCGCCCGGACATGGCCATGGCGCAAGACCAATGGAGTTTGCACAGCGATGGCGCTTGGGCACAGCAAGCGGTGTCCCACAGTTGCTCGGCGCTGCGTGATTTGGTGGGTGCAGTGGCGCAATGGCGTTATTGGATGTTGGCCGATCGCGCGCCCTTGGGCTCGGCCCAAGAGATGGCCGTGGGGCGCATCGCTTTGATGGGGGACGCCGCCCACCCCATGCGGCCATATTTGGCGCAGGGTGCGGGCATGGCGATCGAAGACGCCGCCGCTTTGCATTGGGCCTGGCAAACCCAAGGCAATTTGGGCGTGTGCGCTGCTTGGCAGGCCATGGCACACAGCCGTTGGCAGCGCGTGGCTCAGGTGCAAAAACAGTCACGGCGCAATGGTCGTATTTTTCACAGCACAGGTTTGTTGCGTTGGGGGCGCAATGTCGCTTTGCAAACCTGGGGGCCTGACTTGATGGACCCGTCTTGGTTGTACGGTGGCGGGCCCATGCCAATGGCATGACCTCGCATGGGCACATTGAATCTGTGCAGCTTTAATGGGCCTTTAAGTGGTTTGCTGGCCCAGCAGCAACCACTCCATCAAGGCCTTTTGCACGTGCAAGCGGTTTTCTGCTTCGTCCCAAACCACGGATTGACCACCGTCGATCACCTCGGCGCTGACCTCTTCGCCACGGTGTGCAGGTAAACAGTGCATGAACAAAGCATCGGGGCGGGCTGCGGACATCATCTCGGTGTCCACGCACCAGCGCGCAAAGGCTTTTTTGCGCACCTCGTTTTCGGCCTCAAAACCCATGCTGGTCCACACATCGGTGGTGACCAAATCAGCTTGGTGGCAGGCGTCCAGGGGATTTTTAAACACTTGGTAGCTCTCTGGGCGGCGCAGGCCAGCCACCGACTGATCGATCTCATAGCCGCTGGGGGTGCTGACATGGACTTTGAATCCCAACAAGTCGGCCGCTTGTAGCCAGGTGTTGGCCATGTTGTTGCCGTCGCCCACCCAGGCCACGGTTTTACCGCGAATGCTGCCGCGGTGTTCGATATAGGTAAAGATGTCGGCCAAGATTTGGCAGGGGTGAAACTCGTTGGTCAGGCCATTGATCACAGGCACGCGGGAATTGGCGGCGAAGCGCTCCAATTTGCTTTGCTCGTAGGTGCGGATCATCACCAAGTCAACCATGCGGCTGATCACTTTGGCGCTGTCTTCGATGGGTTCGGCACGACCCAGTTGGCTGTCGCCCGTGGTCAGGTGCACCACGGAGCCACCCAGCTGGTACATGCCCGCCTCAAAACTCACACGGGTGCGGGTCGATGCTTTCTCGAAAATCATCGCCAAGGTGCGGTCTACCAATGAATGGTGTTTTTCATAGGCCTTGAACTTTTTCTTGATCAAGGCTGCGCGCTCAAAAAGATAGGCGCATTCGGCAGCGTTCAGATCGCTGAATTGCAAAAAGTGACGCATGGCCGCCTCAGACCGTTGAGCTGGTTTCAGCCAACAAAGCTCGAACCAGTGGAGCCAAAATGGCCACCACCTCGTCGGCTTCGCTCTCGGTGATGATGAGCGGGGGCACCAGTCGTATCACTTTGTCGGCCGTCACACTGATGAGCAAACCAGCATCCAATGCGCGTTGCATCAACGCACCACAGGGCCGTGTCAGTTCGATGCCAATCATCAGACCTTGCCCGCGAACTTCATGCACCCCGGGCAGTGCGCCGATTTCGCGCAACAAGGCGGCACGCAGATGCGCACCGACCTTGGCGGCGTGTGCCAATAGGCCATCTTCTTCGATGATGCGGATGGTCTCCACCCCTGCGCGCATGGCCAGGGGGTTGCCACCGAAAGTGGTGCCGTGGTTGCCAGGTTGGAAAATGTGGGCTGCTTTGGGACCGGCCACCACGGCTCCAATGGGCACACCCGAGCCCAAGCCTTTGGCCAGGGGCATCACATCGGGCACGATGCCGGCCCATTGGTGGGCAAACCATTTGCCTGTGCGGCCCATGCCACACTGAACCTCGTCGATCATCAGCAGCCAGCCGCGCTCATCACACATGCGACGCACAGTTTGCAAGTATTCGATGCGTGCGGGGTTGACGCCGCCTTCACCTTGGATGGTTTCCAAAAACACGGCCACCACATCTTGTCGGCCGTCTGTGGCCTTTTGCAAGGCGTCGATGTCATTGAGCGGCACCCGGATAAACCCCTCAACCATGGGGCCAAAGCCTTGCTGGATTTTTTCGTTGCCGGTGGCACTCAGGGTGGCAATGGAGCGGCCATGAAAGGCCTTGTCGTAGACCACGATCTGGGGCAAATCGATGCCTTTGTCATGGCCAAATTTGCGCGCCAGTTTGATGGCCGCCTCATTGGCTTCCAAACCTGAGTTGCAGAAAAAAACATTCTGCATGCCCGACAACTCGACCAGTTTGCGGGCCAAGTTCTCTTGGTCGGGGATGTGGTAATAGTTGCAAGAGTGGATCATTTTGGCCACTTGGTCTTGCAAGGCGGGAACCAACTTGGGGTGGCCGTGCCCCAAGGTATTGACCGCAATACCAGCCAATGCGTCCAAATAACTTTTGCCAGCGGTGTCCCAAACTCGCACTCCTCGTCCGTGCGAAACCGCCATGGGCAAGCGACCATAGGTGTTCATGGTGTGGGCAGAGGCGGGCGCAGCTGGCGTGGTCATGTCATGTCCTTGGGAAAAAGGGCAACGCGGTTCAATGTTCTGATCCGCAGGGGGACTGATTTTAGGGCCAGCAAATGTGGCTGTCCTGTGACCGTCTTGGCCAACTTGGCCATCGGGTGTTAATAAAGTCATCGTCGGCATTGTCAGGCCCAGACAAGGCGCATCGATAGAATCAGCGCGGGGCCAAATGTTTGTTGAGCGCCCCAATTCAAACCCCAACAATGTCATCCCCCTCTGCGCATGAAGTCTGGATTCTGGGTGTGACCGTCACAGGTCACACCTTCCGTCCCAGTGATTGGGCCGAGCGCTTGGCCGGTGTGATGTCGTCCTTTCGCCCTGGGGGCGTTGCTCCAGGGGACCACTTGAGCTATTCGCCCTGGTGCGTGCCGACCACCAATGAGGCGGGACAAAAATGTGTCATCGTGCATGTGGATTTGCGCGATGCCGAGGTCATGGCTTGGGACTTTGTGCTCAATTTCGCCCGCGATAACCAATTGCAGGTGGTCAAAGGGGTGTTGACACAGTGAAAACAAAAAAGCCGTCTTTCGACGGCTCTTTGCTTTGCTGACAGCGCACCCGTTACAAACGGCGGCCTGAATATCAGGCCGGGCTGGTTGGCCTGATATTCAGGCCGAGGCGGCCAAGGTCTTGACCTTGGCGCTCAGGCGGCTCTTGTCGCGAGCGGCCTTGTTCTTGTGAAAAATGCCTTTGTCGGCCACAGAGTCCACCACCGTTTGCATTTTGGCAAACAGATCGGTGGCCTTGGCCTTGTCGCCAGAGGCGACGGCTTTTTCAACGTTTTTGACAGCGGTGCGGTATTTAGACCGCAATGAGGTGTTGGCGGCGTTGAGGTGCACGTCCTGACGGGCGCGTTTGCGCCCGGACGCCAGGCGCGGGTTCTTTTTCTTGGGCTTTCCAGATGCCATGATGTTGTTCCTAT
>RFXS01000042.1 GCA_009921465.1 Betaproteobacteria bacterium | reverse complement strand
TGCATGACTCTTTCCTTCTTCCTATGTATGGGCCAACCTGTGAGCGGGATGCTCAGGCGGTCAGCGCGACTTTCATTTGTTCCAAACGGGCTTTGACTGAGGTGTCGAGCACCTCGTCGCCGACCACCACGCGCACGCCACCAATGAGCTCGGGCTCGAGAGCCACTTGCACTTGGAGCTTGCCACCAAAACGCTTTTCAATCACCGGGGTCAAGTTGGCCAAGGCCGCCGGTTCAATTGGGAATGCACTGTAAACAATGGCTTTTCGCACACCGCCCATGGCGTTGACAAGCGCATGGAATTGCTTGGCAATTTCGGGCAACGCCGACAAGCGTCCGTTGTCAACCAGGGTGTTCAAAAAGTTCACTGCAACAGCAGGCAAATTTTTGGGGCCCACTTGCGTGATCAAAGCCAGCACCTGTGCGTGGCTGACCTTGGGGTCATGCACATATTGCTGCAAACCTTCGTCAGCGGCAACCACAGCCAAGCCATCGAGCCATTGAGCGGCATGGGCAGCATCGGCCTTGACCACCTGAAACAAGGCCTCAGCGTAAGGGCGCGCAATGGTAGCGAGTTCAGCCATGTTGTTGCACCCTCAAAGTTCAGACTTGAGTTGGGTCAACAACTCAGCATGAACCGTGGCATTGACTTCCTTGCGCAAAATTTGCTCGGCCCCTTTGACGGCCAGCACAGCCACTTGATCGCGCAGCAATTCACGGCCCCGCAAAATGGCTTGGTCTGCTTCGGCATGGGCTGCAGCCACAATCTTGTTGGCCTCTTCGGTGGCACGCAACTTGGCTTCATCAATGATGGCCAATGCGCGGTGCTCAGCTTCGGCCATTCGAGCCGCGGCATCGGAGCGGTTTTTGGCCAACTCCACTTCAACATGCTTGTGTGCATTGGTCAATTCAATGTGCGCATGTTCTGCGGCCTTGAGGCCGCTGGCGATTTTTTCTGCTCGCTCATCCAAGGCGTTGGCAATTGGGGGCCACACGAATTTCATCGTGAACCACACCAAAATCGCAAATACGATCGCTTGGACAAACAGGGTTGCGTTGATACTCACGACAACACCTTTCTATGGGTGAAAGCGGGAATTACTTCAGAACAAACGGATTGGCGAAGGCAAACATCATGGCAATACCCACGCCAATCAGGAAAGCGGCGTCGATCAAACCGGCCAACAAGAACATCTTGGTTTGCAGTTCATTCATCAGTTCGGGTTGGCGAGCGGCAGCTTCCAAATACTTGCTGCCCATGATGCCAATACCGATACAAGCGCCAATGGCGCCCAGGCCAATGATCAAGCCAGATGCCAGTGCGACATAACCAAGTACGTGTTCCATTTGATGCTCCTAAGGAAAAGTGATGGAAGGTTGAAAAAAAATATCAATGCGCGTCGTGCGCTTGACCGATGTACACCAAAGTCAACATCATGAAGATGAAGGCCTGTAGCGTGATGATCAGGATGTGGAATATGGCCCAGATAGAGCCAGCGATGATGTGCCCCAAGGGCAGCAACACCCCCGACAAAGAAGCGGCAGCGGCCCCACCCATGAGGGCAATGAGCATGAATACCAGTTCACCCGCGTACATGTTGCCAAAGAGTCGCATGCCGTGGCTGACTGTTTTGGCGGCAAATTCGATCATTTGCATGACGAAATTAATGGGCCACAAAATGAAGTGATTGCCAAACGGGGCGGTGAACAGTTCATGGATCCACCCGCCTGCGCCCTTGATTTTGATGTTGTAGTAAACACAAACCAACAGCACGGAGCACGACATTCCCAGCGTGGTCGACAAGTCGGCCGATGGGACCACGCGAACATAAGCATGGTGCGGATCGTGTCCGCTCAACTCGTAGTATTTGGCCCACAACCAGGGCAGCAAATCCACCGGCAGCAAGTCCATGGCGTTCATCAAAAAGATCCAGACAAACACCGTCAAAGCCAAAGGGGCCACCAATTTGCGGCTATCGGCATTGTGAATAATGCCTTTGGCCTGGTTGTCAACCATTTCCAATAGCATTTCAACGGCCGCTTGAAACCGACCTGGCACACCAGCGTGGGCCAAACGGGCGGCACGCCACATCACCCAGCAGCCAAGCACCCCCAGCAAAATGGACCAAAAAATGGAATCCAGGTTGTAGACGGAAAAATCAATGATCCCGGCCATCGGCTTGTTTTGCAGATGGGTCAAATGGTGGCCGATGTATTCACCAGCGGTGGGAGCGTTTTCAACAGACATTTTTCAGCTCTTAATCCATGGATCCTGTTTCAAGGGCGCTGACCGCCAGGCCAACGCCAACCAATACACTTTCATCGTCACAATCAGGCCCGCCAACAAAGCCGGCCAACTCAAATCCTCAACCACCTTGGGCGCCAGCAACAAGGCCAGCACGGTCAGGGCCAACTTGACACCCTCCCACACCAAGAACCCAGCCGCAGCGGTCATGGGGTTGGCAGTGGTCATGCGCGAGGTCAACCCCCGGGCGAACAACGCAGCGGGGATGAAAACCGCCGCGGATCCGTACAACACAGACACTGCGACAACCACCCACCCCGTCCACCAGCCGACCAGCGCAGCCAAAACCACGCCAACGGCAGCTTGCCAAAACACCACTCGCCAAACCGATACAACGGGGTTTCGTTGGCGCCACAAAGCGGCCTGTTCGGCCGTCAGCGGTAAAAAGTCCTCTTCTGAACTTTCTGGGGTTGCGGCATTGCTCGGTTCGTTGGACTGCATTCTGGCGGTGTTTCTTGACATCCAGGTTACGCCTGACGAATCTAGCAAAGCCCCGCATTCTAGGCCAAAAGTTCATGGCCCTGGTTCACGTTGGATTTGAAGGGGATAATTCGCGCATGAACATTTCAACCCCCTTGCCCAGTACCCCCTGTCACCTCAACGGCCAGACCCTGCCTTTGAACGAAGCCAAGATCAGTGTGCTCGACCGAGGCTTTATTTTTGGCGATGGCATTTATGAAGTGGCCCCGGTATACCGCGGCAAACTGTTTCGCTTCGAACAGCACATGGCGCGCATGGCCCGCTCGTTGGCCGAGTTGCGCATCCCCAACCCCCACAGCGAATCCGCTTGGCGCGCCCTGATCCAAGACTTGTTGCAACAGCAGGCCCACAGCCTGGGGCGCACGAGCGCCGATATGGACCAAATTGTTTACATCCAGATCACCCGCGGTGTGGCCCCACGCGACCACGCCATGCCCAGCGGGCTCACGCCAACGGTGTTTGTGATGGTCAATGAAATGAAGCCCATGACAGCCAAGGACCGTGAAAACGGGGTGGCCTGTGTCAGCGCGGACGACTTTCGCTGGGAAAAAGCCCACATCAAAAGCACCAGTTTGCTGGGTGCCGTGTTTTCGCGACAAATCAGCGCGGATGTGGGTGCGCTTGAGACCATCATGTTCCGCCATGGTTTTTTAAGCGAGGCAGCAGCCAGCAACGTGTGGGTGGTCAAAGACGGTCAGGTGTTTGGGCCGCCCAAAAACCATTTGGTGCTCGAAGGCATCCGTTATGGCTTGATGGACGAAATTTGCGCCCAACAAGGAATCGGTTTCGCTTTGCGCGCCATCCCCCGCGCCGAAGTGTTTGACGCCGATGAGCTGCTGCTCAGCTCCGCTACCAAAGAGGTCTTGGCCATCACCACCTTGGACGGTCAAGCCGTGGGACGTGGTGCGCATGCAGGCAAGCCCGGGCCGGTATACCACCGCATTTTTGCGGCATATCAAACGGCCAAAAAGGCGGCGGGCTAAAGCATGTCTGCATCTGCCAGCCCGCCCAAAATGGTGCGCGCGACCCTGATCGACTTTCCATGTGATTTCCCCATCAAAGTCATGGGCTTCAAAGACCCTGCTTTTGTGCCCGCCTTGGTCGAATTGGCCAAGGCCTTTGACCCACAGTTCAACGCAAACACCATCAGCCTGCGCGAAAGCCGACAAGGCACCTACCAAGGCGTGACCTTGACCGTGCGCGCCACCAGCCAAAGCCAATTGGATGACCTGTACCGCAGCCTGACCGGCCACCCCATGGTGAAAGTGGTGCTGTGAACGCCCCAGGGGCCCCGGTTTGATGGCCATGCCAAGCGTTTCCACCGCCACCCTCGCAATTCGCCATTTGGGCCTGGTGGATTACCTGCCCACCTGGCAAGCGATGCAAGAGTTCACCGCCCAGCGCTTGGGCGACACGCCCGACGAACTTTGGCTGTGTCAGCACCCGCCGGTGTTCACCCAAGGCGTGGCCGGGCGCGACGAGCATCTTTTGCTGGCTGGCGACATCCCCGTGGTGCGCACCAACCGGGGTGGCCAAGTCACCTACCACGGGCCAGGACAGGTGGTGGCCTACCCGCTGATCGACTTGAAACGGGGCGGCTTTTTTGTCAAAGAGTTGGTCTATCGCCTGGAAGAGGCGGTGATCAAAACGCTGCTGCACTTTGGCTTGACCGGCCACCGGGTGGCGGGTGCTGCCGGTGTTTACTTGCAGCTCGACGACCCACAAGGCCACACCCGATTGCCCCAGCGGCCCCAAATCAAAACCCTAGATACCGCAACACCTGCGCCTGACTTTGACGGCTTGGGCAAGGTCGCCGCGCTGGGCATCAAGGTCAGCCGCCATTGCAGTTACCACGGCGTGGCATTGAACGTGGCCATGGACTTGTCCCCCTACCAGCGCATCAACCCCTGTGGGCATGCGGGGCTGAAAACCGTTGACCTTTCTACAATGGGTGTTGATGTGGGACTGTCAGAAGTGGCCCATGTCTTGGGCCAAAAGCTTGCCCTCCAACTGACACCCAGAACCTGAGCGACCCGCCATGAGCCACACCCGCCCCCCTGCCGTGCGCGACGCACAAGCCCAAGACACCTACAACCCCTTGGCCAAGCAAAAAGCCGCCGCCAAGTTGTCGCGCATCCCGGTCAAAGTGGAGCAAGGCGCACCGGTGCTCAAAAAACCCGATTGGATCCGGGTCAAAGCCGGCTCGGCAAGCACGCGCTTTTACGAAATCAAAGACATCTTGCGCAAAAACAATTTGGTCACGGTGTGCGAAGAGGCCTCTTGCCCCAATATTGGCGAGTGCTTTGGCAAGGGCACGGCGACCTTCATGATCATGGGCGACAAATGCACCCGCCGCTGCCCGTTTTGCGATGTGGGCCATGGCCGACCCGACCCGCTGGACGCGCAAGAGCCCAGCAACCTGGCCGACACCATTGCGGCTTTGAACCTGAAGTATGTGGTCATCACCAGCGTCGACCGCGACGACCTGCGCGACGGCGGTGCCGCCCACTTTGTGGCTTGCATCGAACAAACGCGTGCACGCTCGCCGCAAACGCAAATTGAGGTGCTGGTGCCCGACTTTCGCGGACGCGACGACCGCGCCTTGGACATCCTCAAGGCAGCACCACCAGACGTGATGAACCACAACTTAGAAACGGTGCCCCGCCTGTATGCCCAAGCACGCCCCGGCAGCGACTACCAATTCAGCTTGAACCTGCTGAAAAAATTCAAACTGCTGTTCCCCCATGTGCCGACCAAAAGCGGCCTGATGGTGGGTTTGGGCGAGACCGATGAAGAAATTTTGGCGGTCATGCAAGACATGCGCGAACACCAGATCGACCGCATCACCATCGGCCAATACCTGGCCCCCAGCACCAGCCATTTGCCGGTGCGCCGTTACGTGCATCCCGACACCTTCAAAATGTTTGAAGCCAAAGCCTACGACATGGGTTTTCAACACGCCGCTGTGGGGGCGATGGTGCGATCGAGCTACCACGCCGACCAACAAGCCCATGCGGCAGAACAGTCTGTGAGCAACCCGTAAAAAATGGGAAAGTTCCGTAAATGATGGGAAAATCCATCCTCAAAGGTACTTTCTTGTTTGATGGAGGATCTCGGCATTTAACGCTGGTTTCACCATATGAACATTCACGCATTAACTCTCGCTTTGATGGGGGTTATGCAGACCATCCTTAAGGAATTTTTCCTTGACTTGCCGCCACCAAACCGCCCTAAATATTTGCAAGGCGCTGAACCATGTCTGGGAACTGCGCCACCATCCGTATCAACAGCGATGCCTGCGCATTGGGCTTCGCCCGGCCTTGTTCCCAGTTTTCAAGCGTTCGCACGTTGGTTCGCAGGTATTGCGCAAACACAGGCCGCGACAAGCGCAATTGTTCGCGCACGGCAAGCACATCTTTGGGCAATAGCACCGGAGCGGGCTTGCTCTCGACTTTAAAAGTACGCAGCGTCAGTTTGCCCTCTCGCTCTGACTTCAAGGCATCAAAGCCTTCGGTCAGTTCAGAAAAAATATCACGCTTATTGGTCATCCTGTTCCCCATTGATTGGCAAACGGTTCTTCACTTCAGTGTTTAAAAGTTGACTCAGCACTTTGCACTGTCCAGGGGTCAAGTCGTCGGATTGGGCTTTGTCATAAATCGCAAATAGCCAGAATTGATCGCCGCCTGACCACCAGTAATAAATGATGCGCAGTCCTCCACGCTTTCCTTTACCGCGTTGCGGGTCTGTCTGACGCAGCTTGCGCTAACCACCCGTTCCTTTGATCACAGGGCCTGCCGTCGGGTTTTCCATCAACGCAAGTTGCAGCAGCCTATAGGCCTGGTCATCCATGTGATCTTTGCGATTTCGCTCGAAAGGCGTAGTTCAACAAAGCTGGCTTGCATTTGGAAAGCTTACGTTACTTGCGTACTCGGGGCAAGTTTGGGAACCCAGGATTGGCCCGTCTGGGCGAGTACGCTGAAACCTTCGCCCCCAGGCCTGCGGTCAAGCCGAGGCCAGCAACTCCGCCGGGCTGTCGCTGGCCAACACCTGCTGCGCCCAAGGCTCCAAACGCTGCGTGTCGCTGCGCAACACCACTTGTTTGACCGCCAAAATTTGAGTGGGGTGCATGGAAAAACTGCGCAATCCCATGCCCAGCAACAAACGCGTGAGGGTTGGGTCGCCAGCCATTTCCCCGCACACACTGACCGACTTGCCCTGGGCATGGCCTTGGGCAATGGTGTTGGCCACCAAATGCAAGATGGCCGGATGCAATGGGTCGTACAAGTCGGCGACCAACTCATCGGCGCGGTCAATGGCCAAGGTGTACTGGATCAAGTCGTTGGTGCCGATGGACAAAAAGTCAAAGTACGACAAAAACATGGGCACGGTCAAAGCAGCGGCCGGGATTTCGATCATGGCCCCGATCTTGAGCGGGCCATATGTCACCCCCTGGCCATCGAGTTGCGCACGTGCCCGCGCCAGCAAAGCCAGGGTTTGGCGGATTTCTTTGCCATGCGCCAGCATGGGAATGAGCAAATTCACTTGTCCGTGCACCGCCGCACGCAAAATCGCACGCAACTGGGTCATGAACATGGCCGGGTCGGCCAAGCTCCAGCGGATGGCACGCAAACCCAGTGCGGGGTTGAGGTGTGCAGTTTCGCGCACGTTGCGCTCCAGTGGCTTATCCGCCCCGATGTCGACGGTGCGAATGGTGACGGGCAAGCCCCGCATGCCCTCCACCGCACGGCGATAGGCTTGGTATTGCTCTTCTTCGCCAGGCAAATTACCGGCCCGACCCATGAACAAAAATTCGCTGCGAAACAGGCCCACGCCCACCGCACCAGCCGATAGCGCAGCGGCAGCATCTTCGGGCATCTCGATGTTGGCGAGCAACTCGATTTTTTGACCATCCAAGGTCAGGGCGGGCGTCAGGCGCAGGCGCGACAGGCGCTCCCGCTCCAAACTGGCTTGGCGTTGCTTGAACCCGTACTCGGCCAACACAATGGGCGAAGGGTCAACGATCATCACCCCAGCGTCGCCGTCGATGATGACCCAGTCGTCTTGCTTGACCCAGTGACTGGCGTTGCGCGCGCCCACCACCGCGGGGATGTCCAGGCTGCGCGCCACGATGGCGGTGTGCGAAGTTTTGCCGCCGACATCGGTGACAAAGCCGGCAAACACGCTTTGCTTGAATTGCAGCATATCGGCGGGGGACAGATCGTGCGCCACCAACACCAAGGGCACATCTTCGGTGTCTTCCAGCAACAAGTCCTGCTGGCGCTGGCTGCCCGGGCGACGCACCGCGGGTTGTGGCACTGCACTGGGCGCGCCCTTGAGTTGGCGCAACACGCGTTCGACCACCTGCTCCAAGTCGGCCTTGCGCTCGCGCAGGTACAGGTCTTCCATTTCGTCAAACTGGCGCGCCACCACATCCAATTGGCTGGTCAAAGCCCACTCGGCGTTGTACAGGCGGTCACTGATCCAGTGGGCCACACCTTCGGCCAGCAGCTCATCTTGCAGCAGCATCAAGTGCACATCGAGCAAAGCGGCCAACTCGGTCGGCGCGTCCTTGGGCAAGGCCAACTGCAAGCGCTGAACCTCTTGGAACACAGCCTCTTTGGCTTGGGTCAGTCGCTCAATTTCCCCTGGTATTTGCTCCGCCGTGATGAAGTAATGCGCCACATCAACGCGGCTGGAGGCCACCAACACGGCCCGCCCAATGGCGATGCCCCGTGCAACGGCCAGCCCGTGGACCGCAAAAGTCACCGGCCGCTCCCCAGGCGCTCAGCCCCCATGGTGGCGAGGTGGTTCATCACTCTCCTTCGCCGAATTTATCGGCCATCAAACCCAACAATGCCTGCATGGCCTCAAGCTCTTGCTCGCCCACGGTTTCGAGGGTGACTTGGCTGCCCACCCCCGCGGCCAACATCATCACACCCATGATGCTTTTAGCGTTGACCCGGCGCTCCCCTTTGCTCAACCAAACCTCACACGGGAAACTGCCCGCGAGTTTGGTCAGTTTGGCCGATGC
The DNA here is from genome assembly GCA_009921465.1 of Betaproteobacteria bacterium. Classification (GTDB taxonomy): domain Bacteria; phylum Pseudomonadota; class Gammaproteobacteria; order Burkholderiales; family Burkholderiaceae_C; genus Limnohabitans. Next base: position 7,144 of record RFXS01000042.1, on the reverse strand, counting down.
ACGCGCATGCAGGCCCAGTTTATTGACGATGGTGGTGGTTTCGATCATGGAACAAAGATGGTTAATACGTTAGGTAGAAGGTGTTGAAATTTCAACCACGCCCAAGGCGCCGCCCGTCATGGCACGCTGGAGCAAGGCATCCATGGGTTCGTTTCGGTAGCACACGCTTCGCAACAGCATGGGCAAATTCACACCGGCGACGATCTTAGCCTTGCGCTCGCGCGCCCAAAGCTGCGCCACATTGGCTGGGGTGGCTCCCAGCACATCGGTGAGCACCAGCACATCGTTGGCATCGACCCCTTGCCACAGTTGCCGTGCAGCCTGCAGGCTTTGCTCGGGCGAGTCATTGGCTTGCACGTCCAGCGCCAGCACTTCAGACGAGCATTCGGGGTAAACATGCAAGGCACAAGCTTTGAGGGCTTGCGCCAATGGGGCGTGGGCAATGATGAAGATGCGATTGGTCATGGCTATAGGTTGGGCTCAAACGCCAGGCTGCTGATTATCCCCGCGCGCCCACCAAAAATAGACATAAGAGCCCACGCTGCACAACATGAAAAAGCCCAGGGCCCCTTGGAAGGCCGCGGGGGTGGACCACCCCAAAGCCAACAAGGCATCGATCCACAAGCCCATGCCCCACTGGACCACAAAGACGCCGATAAATATCACCAAGTTGTAGGCTGAAAGCGCCCGCCCAGCCAAATGCGGGGCAAACGCCATGCCCACGGCTGGTTGGGCCAAAGAGACCACGGTATTGGTGATGAAAAAACCAATCCACATGGCAACCCCTGTGCTTTCACCACCCCAGACCACGCCCAACATGGCCAACAAGTTCAGGGGCACGCCCCAGCCAATGAGCCGATTGGCGGTGTAGCCCTGGCGCGTCAGCCAGGGATTGACCATGCCCCAAATCCAAAAAGCCAACAACATGCTCATGTTGATCCAAAACAAGCCTGTGGCAGCCTCCCAAGCAGAAAACCCAGAAACCTTGGTCAACCACGGGCCAGCCCAAAGGGTTTGCATCGCCACCAAGCCCCCGTAGCTGAAAAAACCCAGGGGTGTCATGCGCCGGAAATAAGGGTGACGCCATACTTCAACATAAGCACTCCACCAGGATGGGCCCGTCCCCGCCGGTGCTGTGGCCACCGGCGCCACAGGCTCCCATTTGGGCACCCACCAAAGGATGAACAGCATCGACAGCAGCACCATGCCCGCCAGCCCCCAAAACAGCACGCGCCAGCCCACCAGTGGCACCAGCGCTTGCACAGGCAAGGTCGAAGACAGCATGCCCAAGGAGCCGGTCATGAGCATCCACGAGTTGGCGCGCATTTGGGTGGGCGCGTCAAACCAGCGGCGGTAACCGGTCAATGGTGCCATCAAGCAGCAAGACACGCCCACGCCAGTGAGCACGCGGGCCAAAAACAATCCGGTGAAGCTGTCGGCACAGGCAAAAGCCACACAGCCCAACACGGCCGCCACCAAAAACGACAGAATAACTTTGTTAGGGCCATGGCGGTCCAACCAGTTGCCCATGGGCAACTGCATGGCAGAAAAGCCCAAAAAGTAGCCCCCCGCCAACAAGCCCAGGTCCCGTGAGTTCAGGCCAAACTCCGGGATTAATGTGGGTGACAAGGTGGCCGTGATGGCACGCACCAGGGCAGACAAGTAATAAGTGAAGGCAAAGCAGATGAATACCCGCACCGCCATAGAACGCGACATGACCATGCTCATGGCAAAGTGACTCCCGAAAAATAAGTTTCCGCCACGGCTTGGTTGTCGCGGCTTTTCAATGGTGCGTACACCGCCATTTGATAAATCCAACCGCTTGCGCCAAACCACAAACTGCGCACTTGGTGGCTGGGCCCATTGACCGCCCATTGGGCCGGCAAAGCGTCACCGCCTGCGCCGCGCACGGCCACCGACTGGGCTTGTACATCCTCGGCGCGAGCGCCCCAACTGGCCAAGCTGGCTTGTTGCCACGCTTGCAGCGCCTGCGCGCCTTGCCATCCGGAGGGCAAAGCCATGGCGGCAAAGCTGAAATCGAGTCCTTGCGCTGAGCACGCTTGCATGTACAACACCGTTGCTTGTTCGCGCAAGGCTATGGTGCGCTCGGCCACATCGGGCTTGCAGGGCATGAGCACCCGCGCTGGGGCTGGCGCATGGCGCACCTCGCGCCAGTTCAACGCCGGACTGCAGCCACAGACCCCGGCGCACAAGCCGACAATCAAGGCCCGCACAAAAGGACTGGGATTCAACATGTGCTGGATTATCCCTGCCAACGCATCGGCACGCACTGGGGCCAACGCACGGCCAGACCGCGACGCTTTCTGGTTCACAATTCAGCCATGAACTCATTGGACGGCATCCGCATTCTTGACCTCTCTCGTGTTTTGGCTGGGCCTTGGTGCACCCAAACCTTGGCCGACCTGGGGGCCGACGTCATCAAGGTCGAAAAGCCCGGTTTGGGTGACGACACCCGGGGCTGGGGCCCCCCATTCTTGGCCGACACCCAAGGACAAGACACCACCGATGCTGCTTATTTCCTGAGCACCAACCGAAACAAGCGCTCCATGACTTGCGACATCGCCAAACCCCAAGGCCAGGCCTTGATGCGCGAATTGGTCGCGCATTGCGATGTATTCATTGAGAACTTCAAAGTCGGTGACATGGCCCGCTATGGCTTGGATGCCGCCAGCCTGTTGGCCATCAACCCCCGTTTGGTTTACTGCAGTGTCACGGGCTTTGGACAAACTGGTCCTTACAGCGACCGCGCTGGCTACGACTACGCCGTGCAAGGCATGGGCGGGCTGATGAGCGTGACCGGTGAGCGCGATGACTTGGGCGGGGGCCCCCAAAAAGTGGGGGTGGCCGTGGCCGACCTTTTCACTGGCATGTACGCCAGTGTGGCCATCTTGGCTGCGTTGCGACACGCAGAAAATACGGGCCTTGGCCAGCACATTGACATGGCCTTGCTCGACACACAGGTGGCCATGTTGGCCAATTTAGGGGCCAATTATTTGGTGTCCGGTCAAAAAACCGGCAAAGTGCCCGGTCGTGCGGGCAACGCCCATCAAAACATCGTGCCCTATCAGGTGTTTGAAACCGCTCCGACCGAATCAGGCGACAAAGACCATTTGATTTTGGCCGTGGGCAACGACAGCCAATTTGTGAAGTTTTGCACGGTGGCGGGGTTGGACCACTTGCCCATGGACCCAAACTACGCCACCAACCAGGGCCGGGTGCGCCACCGAGATGCACTGGTGCCCATTTTGGCGGCCACCATGAAAACGCGGCGCAAACACGATTGGCTCAAAGCCCTGGAAGCGGCCAAAGTGCCTTGCGGTGCGATCAACAATTTGGCCGAAGTCTTTGTTGACCCCCATGTGCAAGCCCGCGGCATGGTCTCGACCTGGCAGCACCCCTTGTCAGGGCCGGTGGAGTTGGTGGCCAGCCCGCTCAAGCTCAGCCGCACCCCGGTGCGCCAAGATCTGCCGCCACCCCTGCTGGGTCAGCACACCGACGCGTTGCTCACCGAGGTGCTGGGCTTTGGCCCGGCAGACATCGCGCGGCTGCGCGAGCAACACATCATCTGAACCATTGATGGCCACATTTGTCTTGGTCCATGGGGCATGGCACGGCGCATGGTGTTGGCAGGCCCTGTTGCCACTGCTGCAGCAAGCAGGACACCGGGTGCACGCCCCGACTTTGACCGGCTTGGGCGACCGGGCCCATTTGCTCACCTCTGAAGTAAGCCTGCAAACCCACATCGACGACGTGTGGATGGCGATCGAAGCCGAAGAATTGAGCGATGTGATTTTGGTGGCGCACTCCTATGCGGGGATGCTGGCCACGGCCATCGCCGACAAAGCGCCCAATCGTTTGCGCCAATTGGCCTATCTGGATGCCGTGGTGCCCAAGCCAGGCGAAAGTTGGAGCGGGGTGCACAGCCGTGCCACGCGCGAGGCGCGCATGGCCTCGGCTAATGCACACCCTAATTTTGCATTCGCACCTCCGCCAGCTCATGCTTATGGCATCACGGGCGAGGCAGCGCAGTGGCTAGCGCGCCGCCAAAGACCTCACCCTGCGCGCACCTATGACTCGCCCTTGGATTTTGAACCGCGTCGCGTGGCCGGTGTGCGCCGCACCTTCATCAGCTGCACCCAGCCGGCTTTGGTCACCATCGACCCCATGCGCAAGCGGGTGGTGGACCCCGCGTTTTGGGACGGTCTTTGGTTGCCAGGGTCTGACCTGATTGAATTAAAAACGGGGCACGATCCAATGATCAGTGCCCCGCAAGAATTGGCCGATGTGCTGCTGGCTTGTGCAGCCCCATGACCAGTCGACCTGAGTCCTGGTCAGTCTTTGCGGAAGTTGTCGTGGCAGCCCTTGCAGGTACCACCAGTGGCGGCAAATGCCGTTTTGAGGTTGTCCAAGTTACCCGTCTTGGCGGCGGCGCTGAGCTTGGTGGCTTCGGCCTGCAATTTGTCGCCCGCTTCTTTGAATTTGGCTGCATCTTTCCAAATTTCAGGTTTGGCACGGGTCTCCCCTTTGTCCGTTCCCTCAGTGAATGCAGCCCAATGCAGTTTGGACATCACTTCAACCACCGCAGCGTTGTCGGCCGCTGCCTTGGCATCAAAAGGCACGCGCCCTTGGGCCATGGCGCCAATGCGGCCAAAATGTTGGCCCATGACAAATAGACTGCTTTTCCTGTATTTGATGGCATCCTCTGGCTTGGCAAATTGGGCCATGGCGGGGACAGCCACACATGCAGCGGCGATGATCAGGATGGCGTGTTTGAATTTCATGTTTGTATCCTAAAGAAGGTGTTTGCGAGTTGTTGATGTATCCAGTATAAAGTGCTTCTTTTGCGCGCATGTTTCACTTCTTTTTTTAAAGGTCTTTTGCACCATGAGCCACCCGCTGCCAACCGAAAGCGCCCCTCCAGTGCGGGTATGGGACTTGCCAACCCGTCTTTTCCATTGGGCCTTGGTGTCTTGTGTCCTTGGCCTGATCGTCACGGGCAACATGGGTGGAGACATGATGCCTTGGCACGCACGCCTTGGTTTTACCGTTTTAAGCTTGGTGCTTTTTCGCTTGGCCTGGGGTTTTTGCGGAGGCCATTGGTCCCGCTTCACGCAATTTGACCTCCACCCCGCCAAGGCCCTGGCCTATGTGCGCAGCATTCGTCTGGGTGTCCACAGCCCACAGATAGGTCACAACCCGTTGGGCGCTTGGTCGGTGTGTTTGGTGTTGGTGCTGTTGCTGCTGCAAACTGCCTCGGGCTTGGTGGCCGACGACGAAATTGCCTTTACTGGCCCGCTTTCGACTTGGGTTTCTGGTGGCTCCGTCTCCTTGGCCACTTGGTACCACAAGGCGGTGGGCAAAAAGCTTTTGTTGCTGTGGATTGCCATGCATTTGATCGCCATGGTTTTTCACCGCTTGCGCTTTGGCGAAAACCTGGTTTCGGCCATGTTCAGCGGCAATAAAACCTCCGTCCACCAGGACACGCCCTCGCATGACCGTGCAAAGAACCGCTGGCTGGCATTCATTTGTTTGCTGCTGAGTGCCACGCTGGTGTGGTGTTTGGTCAACCTGCCCAGTGTTGGGAGTCCTTGAGGCCTGCACCATGCCAAGCATTGAAATCATCTCACCCGCCTCCCCAGCGTTGATCGCACATACGGCCGATATTTTCAGAGAGTACGCACAATCCCTGTCCATCGATTTGGGCTTTCAAGGCTTCGAGCAAGAGTTGGCCCAACTGCCAGGCGACTATGCGCCACCCCGGGGTGCTTTGGTCTTGGCTTTGGTCGACACCGTGGTCGCGGGTTGTTGCGCATTGCGCCCTTTAGACAGCAGCGACTACGCCAATGCGAGCGAAATGAAGCGTCTTTATGTGCGCAGCGCTTTTCGCGGTTTTGGATTGGGTCGTGAGTTGGCCTCGCACACCTTGGACCTGGCGCGGCAAGCGGGTTACGGCCACGTCTTGCTCGATACCTTGGATGAGATGGAGGCGGCCCGCTCGCTGTACATGGACTTGGGGTTTGAAGAAATTCCACCCTACTATCACAACCCCATTGCGGGTGCGCATTACCTCAAGGTCGATCTTTGAACTCCGCGCCAGAGTTTGTTTTGTCTCAGCCCATGAAAAAGGCCCCTTGCGGGGGCCTTGTTTAAAAACGCTTTTTGACTACCGCTGAGCGTTTAGCCTTTGGCCTGCGCCAACATGGTTTGCGCATCGCTGACTTCAAATTTGCCTGGGCCTTCAATATTCAAGGTAGCGACCTTGCCGTCCTTGATCAACATGGAATAGCGGTTGCTGCGCAAACCCATGCCACGTGCGGTGAGGTCCAGGGTCAGACCGGTTGCTTTGGTGAAGTCGGCGCTGCCATCGGCCAACATGCGCACCTTGCCGTTGGTGTGCTGGTCGCGCGCCCATGCGCCCATCACAAAAGCGTCATTGACACTGACGCACCAAATTTCGTCCACTCCCGCTTTGTGAAGGGCGTCAAACTGCTCCACGTAACCAGGCACATGCTTGGCTGAGCACGTCGGGGTGAATGCGCCCGGTAATGCAAAGAGGGCGATGGTTTTGCCAGCCACGGCCTTGGCCACATCGACTGGATTGGGGCCGATGCTGCAGCCATTGCCTTCGACTTCTGAGTATTCCATCAGGGTGGCCGCGGGGAGGGTGTCTCCGACTTTGATCATGCTGAACTCCTGTACAAGGTTAAAAGATATGTTTGGGCTGTGCCAATGAAAAACGACCCTATTGTGGGTCGTTTTTCAAAGTCTGGCTGCGGACAGGGTGATCAACTCAAACCGCAACGGCCTTTTCGACCAAGCGGGTGGCCACCCAGCTTTTGGTTTTAGAAATGGGCCGGCTTTCGGTGATCTCAATCACGTCGCCCATGTGGTACTCGCCTTGTTCGTCATGCGCGTGGTATTTGCTTGATTTGCCGACGATCTTGCCGTAGAGCGCGTGCTTGACGCGGCGCTCAACCAACACGGTCACGGTTTTGGCACGTTTGTCGCTGACGACCTTGCCAATCAAGGTGCGCTTGAGGGATTTTTTGGTTTCCGTCATGGTCGATCCTTATTCGGACGCTTGCTTTTGGGCCAGAATGGTTTTGGCCCTCGCAATGCTGCG
>RFXS01000041.1 GCA_009921465.1 Betaproteobacteria bacterium | reverse complement strand
CATCGAAAGCGGTGCTACCCAAGCACAGACAAAAGCACGCCAGACACGCATCCACATCATTTCACCCTTTGGCAAAAACAATGAACCCTTTCAACGCGTTCAAAAAGTGGCGAGTATTTTTTGGCGCAAGGCCGCGTCGATCACCGGTTTGATGCCAAACCAAGCCTCAAACGCAGGCACCGCTTGGTTGAGCAACATGCCCAAGCCGTTGACTGCCACATGACCGCGGGCTTTTGCCGCTTTGACCAAAGGGGTTTCCAAAGGGACATAAATGAGGTCACTGACCAAAGCTGTGCGGGGCAGTTCGTCGAGATGCAATTCCAACGGTGGTTGGTCATACATGCCTTGATTGGTGGTGTTGACCAACATGGCTGCACCGGCCAGGGCAGCGTGTCGCTGTGACCAGTCAAGCACCTGCACCACTTGGGGGTGGATCGAAGCCAACTGATCGGCTTTTTCCCGGGTGCGGTTCAGCAGGCGGATTTCACGGGCCCCCGCATCGATCAGGCTGATGATCACGGCACGGGCTGCGCCCCCTGCCCCCAAAATGGTGATGGGCCCTGCATCGGCATGCCAATCTGGTTTTTCATCTTTCAAACTTTGGATGTAGCCATAGCCATCGTTGTTGTGTCCATGCAAACTGCCGTCAGCTTGCACCACAATGCAATTGATCGCCCCCACCCGCTGGGCCATGGGGGTCAAATGGTCCATCAAAGGCATGGCCTTGACTTTGTGCGGCAGCGTGATGTTGCAACCGGCCATGCCCAGTGCCGCCAAGCCCCGCACAGCGGCCTCGACCCGATCAATTTGCACCGGAAAGTGCCCATAAGCGGCCTTAACGCCATGCACCCCGATCCAGTGGTTGTGAATGATGGGCGAGCGCGATTGAAAAATTGGCATGCCCATCACACCGGCCAATTTAAATTGATTTCTGTCTGCCATGTGTTGCATTCCGTCTAGCAAGCCCTTGGGCGATCATTTCCAAAACTGTTTGCTCGCAATGCGCGCACCTTCGGCCATGGCCGCGAGTTTGGCCCACACCACATCGGGGTCTACCGCTGCTTGCCCCACCCAGGTGCCATAGCCACAGTCACTGCCGGCCACCACGTTTTCGCGCCCCACCAAGTTGGCGTAGCGGGCGATGCGCTGCGCAATCAACTCTGGGTGCTCAATGAAGTTGGTTTTGGACTCCAGCACCCCAGGAATGAGCACTTTGCCGTCGGGCAGTTTCACGCTCTCAAACAAGGTCCACTCGTGGGCATGGCGTGGGTTGGCCGCCTCAAATGAGATCGCATGCGGCTTGGCCTTGAACACAATGTCAATGATCGAGGAAAAATCCACATCACAGTGGTGCGGCCCTTCGTAATTGCCCCAGCACACATGCATGCGCAACTGATCTGCGGGAATGTTGACCAATGCATGGTTCAAGGCCTCCACATGCATTTGGGCACGCTTGCGAAATTCAGGCAGAGGCAAATCGGCGTATTGGATGTGCCGACCCATGGCCAAATCAGGGCAGTCAATTTGCAACACGATACCGGCATTGGCCACAGCTTCGTACTCATGGCGCATGACATCGGCGATGGCATACAAATATGTTTCGTGGTCTTTGTAGTGGTCATTGCGGAAAAATAGCGACACCACCCCAGGTGAGGCCGCACTCATGAACATTTCTTGGGCCGACGATTGGTGGGGCACATGATCAAAAGCTGCACGCAAGTTGCTGGCATCGGTGTGCGCAGCCTGAGCGTCATCCAGCGTGATAGGGGCGTTGCATGCCGGGGTTTTGCGTCTGGATCGGCCTGGATCGCCAAACACCTTGCGCTCGAGCACGGGGAATGCGGCCAAGTCCTGGTAAACAAAACTGTTGCCCGTGCCACCAAAACCGCCCAAACGGTCTTTGATGTAGGTGGCGTAGCTGGGCTTGCTCATCTCGCCATCGTTGACCAAGTCCACGCCGGCTTTGGCTTGCAAGGCCACCACATCGGCGACGGCTTGTCGAATGCGTGCTTGCAAGGCCTGTGACTCCACGGGCACGCCACTTTCCTTGGCAAACATCATTTCGATCAAGTCATTGGGGCGGGGCAAGCTGCCCGTGTGGGTGGTAAGAAAACGGTCTGTGCTGCGCTTCATGTTTGTGCGTGCCCTGAGTGAATGAAATTGGCACGTATTGTGCCGTTTTCTATGGGCTCAAGTCCCGCCCCAGCCTGACATCCCTTCTCCCTTTTTGGGCTTCGGTGTCGGATTGGGGTAAATGGCATCGTATTGCTTTTTGCGAATCATCTGAAGGCAGTCACCACGCAGGTTTGCCGCCTTGATTTTTTCGCAGGTGTAGGAGTTGGGCTGTACCTTGGCCATGCACAGCAACCGTTTATCTGGGTCTTTGGCATCTTCGCAAAACCGTGGGTTATTTTGTTGCACCGCATTGCACGTGGCTTTCTCATCGCCTTTGAGTGCGTTGCAGTCTTGTGCCATGGCGCCCCCGCACCACAGGCCCATGAGCAAAGTAAGGCGTTCATAGTGCATCAGACTCCCTTGTGTTACCGCACCCAAGATACGCTGAAAGCAGAAATTAACAAGGGCAAAGACCCGATGACCTCGCACCATTGAACCCATGCATAAAGACGAATTATCCAAAATAAAGAGTACTTATAAATTAATAAAATGGACGAATATGGTGCCCCATCAAGCTTGAAGCATTCGTGTCGACTCTGACATACGGTCTATCTATCATGTTCACCAACATCAACCTCGCCAAATACTCGCTGAAGATGCTTGCCAAGCTGAGCACGTCGGACGTGGCTGGGTTGAGCAGCGCAGACATCCGAAGCCTGAGTTCGGCGCAATTCAGGGGACTGAGCAGTTCGCAACTGAAATCCATCAGTTCCTCAGCGGTCCAAGGTATCGAAGTGGCCGATGTGAAAGCCTTGACGCCCGATCAAGCCTTGGCCTTGATAGAAGCACAGATCGCCGCCTTCAGCACAGCACAGATCGCCAGCATCTCTACTTCAACGGTCAGAGCGTTGACGAGCTCTTCCGTGAGAGAGCTGTCTTCATCGCAAATGCAGGCCTTGACCACGGCACAAATCAGCGCGCTTTCATCGGCTCAAATCACGGCTGTCGACACCATTGATTTGTACGGCTTGAGCACGTCGCAAATACGCGCCATCACTGCTTCAGCCGTGACCAAACTGAGCACAGAACAAATTCAAGCACTGACATCGCAAGCAATAGCGAGCTTGACCACTGCCCAAATCAAAGCCTTGGGCAGTGAACAAGTCAGAGGGCTGGGTTCGCAACAGATCAAAGCACTGGATGCATCTCAAATATCCTCACTGGATGTGGACGACTTGTCCGCTTTGACATCAGGACAAGTTCAATTCATATCCACACAGGGCATCAAGAGCTTGACCACCTCCCAGGTGGTGGGCCTGGGCACCCATCAAGTGCATGGACTGACCAGTGCCCAGGTGGCCGCTTTGAGCACATCGGCCATCAAAGCCATGTCCACCCAGCAATTGAAAGCCTTGGACACTGATCAAATACAAGCGGTTTCCAATATTGCGTTGCAAAGTCTGTCCAGCAATCAATTGTCAGCGCTGGGCACAGACCAAATCAGGGCACTGACCAGCGCACAAGTGGGCACCATGACCACCGGGTTGATCAAGGCCTTGACCAGCGAACAAGTTATTTCACTCAGCACCCAACAAGTCAATGCACTGACAAGCAACCAAATCAGTGCCTTAGACGCAAGCGATTTGATTGGCTGGAGCACCTCGCAAATTCAAGCGGTGAACACCGCATCCATGGCCAAGCTGAATACAGCTCAGGTCAGGGCATTAACGAGCGATCAAGTCCAAGCCCTGACAGCGGGGCAAATTACATCCTTGAGCACTGCTCAAATCAATGCCATGGACGGCTCAGACATGGTGGCATGGGGTTCACAACAAATTCAAGCCTTGACCACATCAGCAGTGGCCAACTTGACAAGCAACCAAATTGGCAACCTGAGCAGCGCCCAAGTCAAAGCGCTGCTCACATCGCAAGTGCTTGCATTAAGTTCCTCTTCCATCAAATACTTGAGCAGCGATCAAGTGTTCACATTGAGCACGTCACAAGTCAGTGCGCTGACCTCCACCCAAATTGTGTCTTTAGACACTGCAGACTTGATCGTGTGGCAAACCGATCAAATCCGCGCCTTATCGTCATCCGCCTTTGCCAAAATGACTGCAGCACAAATCAGCTCATTGGGCAGCGATCAGTTCAGGGCGCTGACGGCCACACAAATGGGGGCGTTGACTTCGGCTCAAATCAGCGCCGTCGACACTGTGGACTTGCAGAGCTTGGACTCGACCCAAATTCAAGCACTGACAACTCAAGCCATGGTGGGAATAAGTACTACACAAATCACCGCCCTGAGCAGCGATCAAGTCAGGGCATTGAGCACCACTCAAGTATTGTCATTGTCGACAGCCAACATCAAAGCGCTTACCAGCAATCAGTTCAAGGCCCTGACAACGGCACAACTGAACACCCTGACAACTTCTCAAATTGGCGCCATCGAGACAGCCGACCTGGCCGCATTGAGCACCACGCAATGGCAAAACATCGGCACCGCCGCCGTTGGAAAGCTCAGTACCGCTCAAATTTTGGCTTTGTCCAGCAGCCAAGTTCAGGCCATGACCACAGGACAAGTCAGTGTGTTGACATCGCAACAAGTTACTGCACTGGACAGCACGGATTTACTCACCTGGGACTCCACACAAGTTCAAGCCATCTCCACACAAGCTTTGACGGGTCTGAGCACCGCACAGGTGCGCAACCTGACCAGCGATCAAATCAGGGCTTTCAAAACCAGTCAAATCAGTGCGCTCCAAACAAGCGCCATCCAAGCCCTGACCAGCATTCAAGTCGCAGGCTTGATCAGCGCGCAAATATCCGCACTGAGTTCCACACAAGTTCTCGCCCTGGACGCTGAAGATCTGGCACAGCTGAGCAGCGCCCAACTCCGATCCTTGACCAATGTCGCATTTGCCAGCCTGAGCACGGCTCAAATCAATGCACTGGGCAGCGCGCAGGTTGCGGCCTTGAGCACGGCACAAATCAATGCCCTGCGCAGCTCCCAATTCAGCGCCCTTGACACCATTGACATCGCAGCTTTATCAACGGCTCAAATCACCGCCCTATCTGTGGCTGCGATGGGCAACATCAGCACATCGCAACTCAATAGCTTGGGCAGCGCAGGGATCCAAACCTTAACTACAGCTCAGATGGCTTCACTCAGCAGCACATCCGTCAAAGCCATGACCAGCAGCCAGGTCATGGCCATGACCACTGCTCAAGTCAATGTATTGACGTCACAACAATTTGCCGCTCTGGACGCCACCGACCTGATCACCTGGAACTCAGCCCAAGTTCAAGCCATCTCCACCCAGGCCCTGGCGGGCATGAGCACCGCACAGGTGCGCAACCTCAGCAGCGATCAAGTCAGCGCACTCAAATCCAGTCAAGTCGCGGTCCTCAACTCAACGGCCATCCAAGCCCTGACCAGCGGCCAATTAATGATCATGGGCAGCGCACAAATATTTGCTTTGACCTCCGCACAAGTCAGTGCCATCAACAGTTCGAGCTTGCTCAGCCTTGACAGCAGTCAAATTCGTGCACTGAACACCCAGGCAGTCAGCACTTTGACTTCTTTGCAAATTGGCAACCTGACAAGCAACCAAATACAGTCATTGACCACACAGCAAATGGCAGTCTTGAGCGCGGACTCGGTGAAATCGTTGACAAGCAGTCAGGTCATGGCACTGTCAACGGCACAAATCAGTGCAATCACAAGCACACAAATCAAAGCCATGGATGCGAGCGATTTGACGGGCTTATCAACCGATCAGATCAACGCCCTGCAGCCGCTGACTTTGTCCGCTTTGAGCACATTGCAATTTGGCGCACTCAACAGTGCACAAATCAGATCACTTTCGACGCAAACATTGTCTGGTCTAAGCTCCGCGCAAATGAGCGGCTTGACTACAGATCAAGTTACCGCTTTGACCACAGCACAAATATCTGCCCTGAATTCCAGCGCCATACAAGCACTCAACCTCAGTCAAATCGGCACCTTTTCCACATCACAAATCAGGTCTCTGGGCACTCAACAAATCAGTGCATTGTCTGCCTCCAGTTTGGCTTCATTGACAAGCGCTCAAATTCAAGCGATCACACCGCAGGACATTGTTTACCTGACCACCGCACAAATCAAGGCCATGAGCAGTGCACAGATCAGGGCCTTGGAGAGCTCACAAATATTTGCTTTGACCACATCCCAATTGAACACATTGTCAGCCAGTCAAGTGGCGTCAATTGACCCTGACGATCTGAGCACCATCAGCACACAACAGTTACTGGCCATCACATCAGAAGGCTTTGCCGCCTTGGGCACAGAACAAATTCAATCATTGACCAGCGCGCAAATCAACAGCCTGACCAGTGAATTGCTAGACGCATGGAACGACGATCAAATCGATGCTTTGCCGACCACAGATTGATATTTAATCTTCTCAGTCAAACGGGTCGGCTAGTGAAGTCAGCCTATCGCAATGCTTGTTCTTGCGAACGCATCCATTGCTCTCGGCTCTGGAACGTGTCATTGTCTTTGATCAGCCCTTGGGTGAAATCCCATATTTCATCGTCTGAAGCGTTCAAGTCAAAGGGTCTGCCATGGGGTTGGGCCACGTGCCAAGGCGTGTCCAAATAAGCTTCAAGCCCATTGCCCTCTGGGTCACTGGCATAGATCGACCAGGCATTACCGTGGGTAATGGGTGTGATGTCACACACACCTTGGGCCCGCATTTTGGTGTCAATGCGGCGCAATGCGTCCAAGGTTTCCACATAAAAGGACAATTGAAACACCACGCTGGGGCCACTGGCAGGGTCTTTGCCATCGATCAGCACCATTTGGTGGTGGGCGTCCTTGGCTGCGCTCATGAACACGATATTGCGGTTACCCAAGCGCGCCACCTGCCCGCGATCGGTCACCACCAAATCAAACACCTGGGCATAAAAGGCCTCCATGCGGGCCAAGTCTTGCACATAAAGGCCGACATGCTTGAGTTGAGGTCTGGCGTTCATGGTGTCCTTCAATCTATTTTCATGCCGACCGATTTGGCCAGGGCAGCATATTTGGCATGGTCGCTGCGGATGCGCACAGAGAATTCATTGGCAGACATTGGCAAAGGCGCGCAGCCCATGCGGCCCAAATTGGCTTGAACACTCGTCGACTTGGCCACATCGGCCATGACCTTGTTGTAGGCGTCCAAAATCGGCTGCGGGGTACCGTTGGCGGCCACCACCCCATACCAAAAACTCTCGTTGAAGTCAGTGAACCCCTGCTCATGCAGTGACTTGACTTCAGGCAATTGGGGCATGCGTTGTTGGGTGGTTACACCCAACAGTTTGAGCTTTCCGCTGTTTTGATTGGCAATGGCCAACGCTGGCGTACCGATGTAGATCATCACATCTTGATTGGCCATCAGATTTTGTACTGCGGGCGCTTCGCCTTTGAAAGGAACATGGGTAAAGCGGGTGCCAGTTTTGGCGTTCATCATCTCAAGCAACAAGTGCGAGAAAGAACCATTGCCGCTCGATGCTCCAAAAATACTTTGGGGCTTGGCTTTCTCTGCCGCAACCAACTCAAGCACATTTTGAGCAGGTACTGACGGGCTGGCCATGACCACCAAGGGGACTTCGCAAATTCCCCCCAAAGCCATGAGGTCCTTCAATGGGTCGTAATTGATCTTGGTGTAAACCGCTGGATTGAGCGCCATCACCGAAGTAAATACCAGCAACAGGTTGTAGCCGTCACTTGGCGAACGCATCAGCGCCTCCACCCCCACACCACCGTTGGTACCAGGTCGGTTATCGGGCACCACGGTTTGGCCAATTTGCTCAGAAATACCTTGTGCAATGACCCGGCCTATCGCGTCTGCCCCGCCACCGGCGACCTGGGGAATGATCAATCGCACAGGTTTATTGGGGGCCCAAGCTTGGCCCAGGGCTATGGGTGCTGAAACAAGCAAGAACAAACATGCAAGCAATTTGCGCAAAACAGTATTCATGCGGCCTCACATACAAATGGATGGATGCAATGAAAGTCGAGTTTCATTCACAATGACTTTTTGAATTTGTGGGCAATTTCACCCACCACACCTCGTCGAAATGCCAACACGCACAGCACAAATATGACGCCCTGCACCACTGTGACCCAAGCTCCCAGGTGGGCCAGGTAGTTTTGCATGGTCACAATAACAGCGGCCCCCACCACCGGGCCAAACAAGGTACCCATACCACCGACCAAGGTCATCAACACCACTTCCCCTGACATCGTCCAGTGCACGTCGGTCAGCGATGCAAGTTGAAACACCAGCGATTTGGTCGCGCCGGCCGTGCCAGCCAATGCGCCAGAGATCACAAATGCAATCAGCTTAAAGGTATCTGTGTCATAGCCTAACGATGTGGCACGATCTTGGTGCTCTCGGATGGCCTTGAGTATTTGTCCAAAAGGTGAATTCACAACCCGCCAAATCAATAAAAAACATGACAGAAATATGGCCAATACAAACACATACATGCTTTGGTTGTCATTGAGGTCGTAGAGGCCGAACAGCTTGCCTCTGGGCACGGCCTGAATGCCATCCTCACCGCCCGTGAAGGGTATTTGCAAGCAGAAAAAAAACACCATTTGCGACAAAGCCAAGGTGATCATCGCAAAATAAATACCTTGGCGACGGATGGCCAAAGCGCCCACCACCAAGGACAGCGCCGCTGAACAACAGGTGCCAAACAGCACGCAAAATTCTGGGTTCCAACCCCAAATTTTTGAAGCATGTGCGGCAGCATATCCTGCACTGCCCAAAAACATCGCATGCCCGAATGACAATAACCCACCAAAGCCAAGCAACAAATTGAAGGCACAAGCAAACAGTGCAAAACACATGACCTTCATTAAAAATATGGGGTACACCCACAATGGCGCAATAGAAAAAATCGCAACCATGAAGGCAAACACCACCCATAAATGGGCTTGGGACTTGGCAGCAGCGGGTGACAAGGCGTTGGTGTTCATGGTGTTTATTTCTGCGTCCCAAACAAGCCTGCAGGCTTGATCAGCAACACAATGGTCATGATGACAAAAATGACAGTGGCAGAGGCTTCAGGGTAAAACACCTTGGTCAGCCCTTCAATCAAACCCAAACCAAATCCGGTCAAGATGGAGCCCATGATGGAGCCCATCCCACCAATGACCACTACCGCAAACACCACGATGATGATGTCAGCTCCCATGGTTGGGTTGACTTGGTATATCGGTGCGGCCATCACCCCGGCCAGTGCGGCCAAGCCCACACCAAACCCGTAGGTCAGTGTGATCATCCGCGGCACGTTGATGCCAAAGGCCTGCACCAGCGATGGGTTTTCAGTGGCAGCACGCAAATAGGCACCCAGCTTGGTGCGCTCAATCACATACCAGGTGCTCACACAAATGAGCAGCGAGGCCACAATGACCCAGGCACGGTACTTGGGCAAAAACATAAATCCAGTATTGAAAACGCCTTGAAAAATTTCGGGCACCGGGTACGGCATGCCCGAGGAGCCAAATTCATTGCGAAACAAACCTTGAATGACCAGCGCCAAACCAAAAGTCAGCAGCAATCCGTAAAGATGGTCTAGTTTGTACAAGTGTTTGAGCATCAAACGCTCTATGAGCACACCTGTGGCCCCCACCACCAAGGGGCACAGCACCAAAGCCGCCCAGTAATTGACACCCCAGTGGGTCAAGGAAAGATAGGCCACGAATGCGCCCAGCATGTATTGGGCGCCGTGGGTGAAGTTGATGATGTTGAGCAGGCCAAAAATCACAGCCAAGCCCAGCGAAAGCAGCGCATAAAAAGACCCATTGATGAGCCCAATCAACAACTGCCCCATGAAGGCTTGCAATGGAATGCCAAAAATGTCCATCGTGATCTGCTGGCTTGCTGATGAAGTGTGCTGTTATTACTTCTTGATCATGGGGCAATCGCTCTCGGACAACGGACGGAAGGCCTCGTTGGCAGGAATGGTGGCCACCAGTTTGTAATAGTCGTACGGGCCTTTGGACTCAGTCGGTTTTTTGACTTCGAACAAATAAGCGGGGTGAATTTTTCGGCCATCGGCGCGAACGGTGCCCTTGCCAAACAGCGGGTCGTCGGTGGGCAACTCTTTCATCTTGGCTGCCACTTTGGTGCCGTCATCGGTTTTGGCCGCATCAATCGCCTTGAGGTAATGCAACACGCTGGAATAGACACCCGCTTGCACCATCGATGGGTACTTACCACCATTGGCCGATGCGAAGCGCTTGGACCAAGCGCGAGTTTGGTCGTTCAAGTCCCAGTAAAAAGTTTCGGTCAGCATGAGACCAGCAGCCTTCTCCAAACTCAGTGAGTGCACATCGGGCAAAAAGACCAACAAGCCTGCCAAGTTCTGGCCACCTTTGGTGATGCCAAATTCAAACGCTTGTTTGATGGAATTGGTGGTGTCACCCCCCGCATTGGCCAAGCCAATGATCTTGGCCTTGGAAGCCTGGGCCTGCAACAAGAAAGAAGAAAAGTCTTGTGTTGGGAATGGGGTTCGCACCTTGCCCACCACCTTGCCACCGTTTTTCACAACCACGGCCTCTGTGTCGCGTTCCAAAGCATGGCCAAAGGCATAGTCAGCGGTCAAAAAGAACCAAGTGTTGCCCCCGCTTTTGACAATCGCTTTGCCAGTGCCATTGGCCAGCATCCAGGTGTCGTAGGTCCAGTGGATGGTGTTGGCATTGCAAGACTTACCTGTTAAGTCAGCAGTGGCAGAACCTGAGTTCACATGCAGCTTGCCCTTGTCTTTGGCGATTTGCGCAATGGCCAAACCAACGGAAGAAGTGGGTACATCGGCAATCATGTCGACTTTTTCTGTGTCAAACCATTGCCGAGCGATGTTGGAGCCCACATCCGGCTTGTTTTGGTGGTCTGCACCGACCACCTCGACCTTCAATGTGCTTTTGGTTGCTTTGATGTAGTCTTCAGCTGCCATCTTGGCGGCAGTCACGGAACCCTGGCCAGTGATGTCAGCATAAAGACCAGACATGTCGTTGAGCACGCCAATTTTGACAATGCCGTCTGATACCTGGGCTTGCGCCGCCCCAAATGCGGTGCACGCGGCCAAGGCAGCGATGGTGAGAATGTTGCGTTTCATGGCTGTCTCCTGTAGAAAATGTCAAACCCCGAGGTATTCATGCAGCATGGGCATCTTCTCTTTGAGCTCATGGGAGGAAAAACCCTCCACGATGCGTCCATGCTCCATGACGTAGAAGCGGTCTGCCAGGGGGGCGGCAAACCGAAAGTTTTGCTCCACCATGATGATGGTGTAACCCTTGGCCTTGAGGGACTTGATCATGCGCGCCAAGGCCTGAACAATCACTGGCGCCAGTCCTTCTGAGATTTCGTCAAGCATCAACAGTTTGGCCCCGGTGCGCAAAATGCGACCCACCGCCAGCATTTGCTGCTCTCCCCCCGACAAGCGCGTGCCCGGACTGGTTCGGCGCTCGTACAAGTTCGGAAACATCTCATAAATTTCATCTAAGCCCATGCCCCCTGCTCCAATCACCGGTGGCAGAAGCAAATTTTCCTCACAAGACAGGGCCGAAAAAATACCACGCTCTTCTGGGCAGTAGCCCAGGCCCAAGCGGGCAATCAGGTGGGGCGGCCAATCCACTGTCTCGTGACCAAAAATTTTCACGGAACCACTGCGCTTGCCCACCAAACCCAGCACCGACTTGACGGTGGTTGTGCGGCCCGCGCCGTTGCGCCCGAGCAAGGTGACCACTTCACCGGCTTGAACCGTTAAGTCCACCCCGTGCAAGATGTGCGACTCCCCATACCAGGCATGAAGCCCGCTGATGTGCAAAACTTCCGAGGCTTCAGCCATGGGCACCCTCGAGTTCGTTGTCGACGCTGCCCATGTAGGCCTCCAAGACCTGTGGATTTTGCGACACCACGTTGTAGGGTCCCTCGGCGATGACTTGGCCACGCTGCAACACGCTGATGGTGTCGGCAATGCTGGCCACCACACTCATGTTGTGCTCGACCATCAAAATGGTTCGATTGGCAGACACCTGCTTGATCAATTGGGTCACACGCTCCACGTCTTCATGGCCCATGCCCTGAGTAGGCTCATCGAGCAACATCAACTCGGGCTGCATGGCCAATGTGGTGGCAATTTCCAGGGCGCGCTTGCGTCCATAGGGCAATTCAACAGCCGTCAAATCGGCCATGGGGGCCAAGTCGACTTGCTGCAACAAATCCATCGCCTGGTCATTGAGTTGGTCCAAGATGCGCTCTGATCGCCAAAAATGCAACGCAGTCCCAGTGGCCCGCTGCAGCGCAATGCGCACGTTTTGCAGCACCGTTAAGTTGGGAAAGGTGGCGGAAATTTGAAACGATCGCACAATGCCTTGTCGCGCAATTTGGGCCGGCTTGGCTGCAGTGATGTCCTGGCCATTGAACACAATTTGCCCTCGGGTGGGGATGAGAAACTTCGTCAATAAGTTAAACACCGTGGTCTTGCCCGCCCCATTGGGCCCGATCAAAGCATGGATATGGCCTCGCTGAACCTGAAGGTTGACACCATTGACGGCAATAAAGCCCTTGAATTCCTTGATCAGGTCTTCGGTCTTGAGGATGATGTCTTCTGCCATAAGGGACTTCAGGTGCGCAGGATGAATTCAAAGGCTTCATTCTGTACTTGATTGAGTGCGCTTGGGAATGTGGTTATCCCTTGGTTGTGGAAAATCAATTAAAAATCATTTAAATCAATGGCTTATGGCTTTTCCATTGATGGACCTCAAAATCCTTGGGTTGAGGAAAGTGTCATCACAGCGTCAAATACTTCCATTAACATCGAATTATGGAATCCATCACCGTAGTACAAGCTTTGTCTGCCCTGGCGCAGGTGTCCAGGCTCCAAATCTTCCGAGTCCTGGTGCAAGCGGGGCCAGAGGGGCTCACGCCGGGTGGACTGTCTGACCACGTTGACGTGGCGACCAACACCTTGTCGTTTCATCTCAAAGAATTGCTGCGTGCCGACTTGGTCAGCCAAGAGCGAATGGGGCGCAACCTGATCTACCGGGCCCAGTTTGACCGCATGAACGCTGTGCTCTCTTACTTGACTGACAACTGCTGCCAGGGCCAGGCCTGCGAGGTCAAAAACGATTCATCTTTCAAAACTTATTGAAACCCAATCAATGAAACTGTCCAACCCCACCCCAATCAACGTTTTATTCTTGTGCACCCACAACTCGGCGCGCAGCATTTTGGCCGAGGCCATGCTCAACCACATGGGACAAGGAAAATTCAAAGCCTACTCTGCGGGCAGCAGTCCCCGTGAAAACCAACAACCCAACCCCTTGGCCCTGCGCACCTTGGACAAGGCTGGCATCAGTACCCAAGGCTTGAGCAGCAAAAGTTGGGATGTTTTTGCAGCACCCGGTGCGCCTCAAATGGACTTGGTCATCACCGTGTGTGACAACGCTGCGGGTGAGGTATGCCCCTATTGGCCCGGACAACCTGCCACTGCCCATTGGGGCTATGCGGATCCATCCGAGACCACTGGCCGCGAGGAAGACAAGTTGGCCGCCTTTGCGCATACCCTGCACCAAATCAAAAGACGCTTGGAAATTTTTACCAGTTTGCCCATCACCAGTTTGGGCAAGATGAGCTTGCAAAGCAGCGCACGATCGCTGGCCCAATCATGAGACATTGGCGGTTGTGTTTGGCTGAAATGGTGGGCACCGCAGCCCTGCTGTGCGCGGTGATCGGCTCGGGCATCATGGCCGAGCGACTGAGCGGCGGTCATAACGGTGTCGCTTTGCTGGCCAATACCTTGGCCACGGTGTTTGCGCTTTATGTGTTGATCGAAACCATCGGCCCCATCAGTGGTGCACACTTCAACCCGGCCGTGACCTTGGTGATGGCCTTCCGAAAAAATTTGCCACGCCATTTGCTGCTGGGTTATGTGTGTGCGCAGTTGCTTGGTGCCGCCTTAGGGGCTTGGCTGGCGCACGCCATGTTTGAATTGCCCATCCTGCAGTGGTCGGCCAAAGTGCGTACCGGCAACGGCCAATGGCTGGCTGAGGCGGTGGCAACGGCAGGGCTGTTATTTGTCATATTGCGAGTTGGTGGGGGCATCCATCGGCTGGATACTCCATGCTGTTTTAAGCCCCCAATCACCTTCGTCACAGGACATGCCATGACCACAACAGGTCTAAATTCCACAAGTTGCAGCCGAGTCGTTTATTCAACAGCGCTCATTTGTTTCCGAACCGAATGCATTTGATCGCATCTATAAATGGTTGCAATTGAAGTTGCCATTGAAACTTCCACTTTTCCTTGTCAATCTCATGCAGCCCCAACGTTAAAGCAGGTGGATTTTCGTCTGGCAGAACAAGGGTTCCATACCAGCGATCCCAGATTGCCAACTCATAGCCGCGATTACAACCCCAGTGCCTTGGATCAGCACTGTGATGCAATTGATGATGGGCAGGGCTAATGAACCACTTGTTAAGTACTGGACCATAGGTCACCCAAACATGCCAATGGCGCAAGTGGTCAATTAAATTAAAAAACCAGATGATCACATGAAAGCCCATGAACATATAAAAACCTATCCCCGAACCTGAACCTTGCTCGAAAATCCACGTTAGCGTTGCAGTAAAAATCATGGGGACCCAAGCCATGATGGCGAGATCAACCGCATGGACGCGATAAGCCGTAAATGGGGTTAAAACCTCAGCAGAATGATGCACTTGATGAAATTTCCAAAGTAACTCCACATCGTGCAACAGAGAATGCGCCACAAATCTTCCAAAGTCATAAACAACGAAAAATAGTAGGGTGTATGCGATTTTCACAATCACATGTGTATCTTTTGAAGCTGGGGCATCAACAAGGCTCACATTTGAAACTTCATTCAAAAAACTTTTGATTGCAATCGGATCCAACCACATGGAATTAAACAGCCATGCCATGATCAATGAGTTTACTAAATAAAATTTATAATCTCTAATCGCAGAAGGATGGAGCCAAATTTTTTTACTTAAAAAATTTTCTCTGAAGCCTAAAGCGTTAGGAGAAAAATTCAACAAACAAATACGCCAAAAACCCCAGGCAATTAAAAAGGCAGATAGCCAATAAAACCAATATAACTCACTGTCTCTTATCAATGGGGCAAAAACAGCTTTACCAAGAACCGAGATCAAAAAATAAGTGCCATCATGAATGATCTGAGTCAGGTCGAAATTCATATTATCGAATAATCAAAAAAGGTTTGCAGCATGTATTTTAAAATTGAAACTTTAACATTTATTAGACTCGCGTTTGTTTTGCTTGGACTTCAATTTACCTTGATCGCGCAAGCCGAGACCCACTCCAAATTGACTCCTGAGACATTTTGGATAGAAGACATGACTTGGATTGAACTTCAACAATATACAGCGAACGGCTTTAAATCAGTGATCCTTCCAACGGGTGGGGTGGAGCAAAACGGTCCCTTCATAGCTTTAGGTAAACACAACAAAGTTATTTCATATGTAGCGGAACAGTTGGCAAAGTCAAAAGGCAACACCCTTATCGCTCCAGTTTGGGGTATTGTCCCACAAGGCTCCCTTACTAAACCAACCGGAAACATGCTTTTTCCAGGAACGCTTGCGCTGAGTGTTTCAAATTTTGAAGCCGCCATTGATGATGTCATCATTTCTCTTGCATACAGTGGGTTCTCTAAAATTTATTTAATTGGCGACCATGGGTTAAGTCAACAACCACTTTTGCGCTGTGCAGAGCGGATGACATCTGTACTAAAAAGTGCAGGCGTGAAAGTAATGTTACTTTCCAAATATTACAACGAGGCCCTTGAAGTCAACTATCTTGAACGAGCGGGTTTACCAATAAACGTGCAAGGCTCTCATGCCGGCATATCAGATACCTCACAGATTTTGGCAATATATCCGGAGCACGTGAGATCGGACTATATGAAATCACAAACCGAATTGAATATTACCGATTTGGGGGCAAGCGGGAAACCCAATTTATCCAATTCAAAAATTGGCAGTGGATGCAAGCGCATTTGTGGCGGCACAATTGGTGGGTGCATCCATCGGCTGGATACTCCATGCTGTTTTAAGCCCCCAATC
>RFXS01000005.1 GCA_009921465.1 Betaproteobacteria bacterium | reverse complement strand
TTGATCATGGTGGCGGGCGAATTGACCAGGTTGAAGTACCACAGCGCGCGGCGGTAAATGGCCTCGGGCGCACCCTTGAGGCGGAAATGCCAAATCTCAGACAAGGTTTTGTCCGGCGCAATGGGGCGCAAGCAGCGCAGTTGCTGCAAGGGTGACTGCACCGACAAGTACGGGTAGATCAGCACATGGTGGATGCTGCGCGAGAGGTATTCCTCGGCCTTGGCCTCGCCGTAGGCTTTTTTCAACACGCCTTCGTATTCCACCGTGTCGGGGTCGGTCGGGCGCAGGCCCATGTAGGCTTTGAGGATGCCGTGCCCGTGGGGGAAGTTGACCGTTTGCACCGAATCCCACTGGTCAAAGCTGGATGCAAAAGTCGACAGGTAATGGAAGTACAGCGGTGCCGCACCTTGGTTCTTTTTGACGCGCTCCTCGATGCGCCGCGCCGACACGCCGGTGGACTGGTGGGTGACCGAAGGGTGCAATGCATCGAGTTGGTTCTCCATGAAGAACTTCCAGTTCGAATGCTGCACCACGCGGTGGCACACCGGCACCACCTCGACCTCGCCCACGGGCGAGCGGTCGCACATGTCGTCAAAGGCCACCTTGGCCTCGCCCAAAAAGTCCAACAAGCTGGGCCCCTCGTGGCTCAAGCTGGCAAACACAAAACCGCGGTAGCTGTCCACGCGGGCGGCCGGCACCATGCTGGCCTGATCGTCGTCCAAATGAAAGCGCGTGCCCTCGTAACCCTTGGCCAAGGGAATCGCGCGCACTTTGCCATTGAGGTGAAAACTCCAAGCGTGGTAGGGGCAAACAAAGCCCGAGCCGGTGTTGCCGCTGTGCGTGCCGCACAACTGCACGCCCCGGTGCGGGCAACGGTTGTAGAGCACACGGATGGATTGGTCACGGTCGCGCACCATCACCATGGGCTGGCGTCCAATGTGCAGCGTGTGGTAATCCCCCACCGCTTTGACCTGGGACTCATGGCCACAGTAGACCCAGGTCTTTTCAAACATGTGCTCCATCTCCAGGTCAAAAATGGCCTGGTCGGTGTACACGCTGCGGTGCACGCGGTCGGGTTGGACCAGGTGGTCAAGGTCTAAAGCGGTCATGTCATCTCCGAAAAGAACACAGGGGTTGAAGGCAAGCGCGAAGGCTAGCAAAGCTGGCGCACAGCACCTACAACTTTCCATGCTTTTTACATTACCATTGGTTATGGATTACCGAAAAGTACAGTTTTTTCTGACCGCCGTGCGCTGTGGCAGCCTGACCGAGGCCGCCGCCGAACTGGAAGTCTCGCAACCGGCCTTGTCCAAAAGCATCAAAGCGCTGGAAAAATCTTTGGGGGTGGCGCTGCTCGAGCGCGGGCGCTTTGGTGTCAGCCCCACCCCCTATGGCCAGGCCTTGATGCAACACGGCCAAGTGGTGGAGGCCGAGTTGCGCCACGCCTTGGGCGAGATCGATGCGCTCAAAGGCTCGCAACGCGGGCATGTGATCATGGGGTGCGGGCCCACCGAGGCCACCCGATTGCTGCCCCAGGCCCTGATGGCATGGCAACGAGGGCACCCCGAACTCAAGGTGACGGTTTTATACGGCCTCAACGAGTCGCTCATGCCCTGGGTCAAACAAGGCGAGGTTGACTTTGCCTTGTCATCGGTGCCTGCGCGCAGCAACGATGCCGACTTGGTGCATGAAACCTTGTTCACCGAAAGCGCTGTGGTGGTGGCACGCACAGATCACCCTTTGGGGCTGCGCCGCCAAGTCCTTGCCAGCGACTTGCTTGACCAAACATGGGTGCTGCCTCGCCAACGCGAATTGGAGCGCTTGGCCTTCGATGATTTTTTTCTGGCCCACCAACTGACGCCACCCAAAGCGCACATCGAGACCACCTCCACGGTGCTGATGAAAGCCATGGTGATGCAAAGCGATGCACTGACCTTCATCCCCCAAGAGCTGATTCATTGGGAGGCGCAAGCCGGTCAGCTCAAAGCCCTGCCAGTGGCGGGCACCGATTGGGCGCGCCGCGTAGGCATCACGCGACGGCGCAGTGGGTCAACCAGCGCAGCGTCCAAAAGCCTGCAAGACAATTTGAAGAAGCTGGCTCAGCGGGACTTTGCTTGAGCCACGCTGGGCCACGGTGCAAGGGTTAATGCAAAGTGGGGCCAGGCTGTTGGCCTTGCCTCAAACGCCCAGGTAGCGGTGCCACAGATTGCGGTCTTGGTCGAGTTCGGCTGAAGTGCCTTGCCAAGCCACGGTGCCGCGCTCCAAGATCAAATGACGGTCGGCAATTTGCACCAAGCGGTTGACGTATTTGTCCACCACCACCAAGGTTTGTCCGGCTTGGCGCAAACGGGTCAGGCATTGCCAGATTTCTTCGCGGATGAGCGGGGCCAGGCCTTCGGTGGCCTCGTCCAGGATCAGCAATTTGGGGTTGGTGACCAAGGCGCGGCCAATGGCCAGCATTTGCTGTTCGCCGCCGGAGAGTTGGTTGCCCATGTTTTTTTTGCGCTCGGCCAAACGCGGAAACAACTGATAAACCGACTCGGGCGTCCAAGGCTGGGCCGCCCCATTGCGGCGCGCTGCAAACGCCGTTAAATGCTCGTCCACGCTCAGGTTGGGAAACACCTGGCGCCCTTCGGGCACCACGGCCAAGCCCAAACGGGCGATGCGGTCAGCACTTTGGCCGGTGATGGCCACCCCCTCAAAATGCACGCTGCCCGCTTGCGGGCTTTTCAGGCCCAGCAAGCTGCGGATCAAGGTGGTCTTGCCCATGCCATTGCGCCCGAGCAAACCCATCACTTCACCGGCCTTGATGTCAAAGTCAATGCCAAACAACACCTGGCTCGCACCATAGGCAGCACGCAAACCCTGGGCTTGCAACAAGCTTTGGCTCATGCGCTTTGCTCCTCGCCCAAATAGGCGGCGATCACCATCGGGTCGTGGCGAATGTCGTGGGGCGCGCCGCAGGCGATGACCGCGCCATTGACCAACACCGAGATGCGGTCGGCCAAGCGAAACACAGCCTCCATGTCGTGCTCGACCAGCAAAATGGCAACGCGGTTTTTCAGGCCCGCGATCAGATCGACGATGCGCTGCGACTCCTCCGGGCCCGTGCCCGCCATGGGCTCGTCGAGGAGCAGCAACTTGGGCGCGGTGGCCATGGCCAAGCCGACCTCGAGCACGCGCTGCTCGCCATGCGATAAGTTTTGGGCCAATTCGTCGGCACGCTCGGCCAGGCCAATGTCATGCAAGATGGCCTGTGCCTCGTCGTGCAAAGCACGTTCTGCTGCCACCGGTTTCCAAAAAGAATAGGCGTTGCCCGTGCGGGCTTGCACGGCCAACGCGACGTTGTCGCGCACCGTGAACGATTTGAACAAGCGGGTGATTTGAAACGAGCGCACCAAACCCCGTCGCACCCGCTGGTGTGCGCTCATGGCGGTGATGTCTTCGTTCAAGAAAAGCACCTGCCCCGCATCACTGGCGAGCAAGCCCGAGAGTTGGGCCACCAGACTGGTTTTGCCCGCACCATTGGGCCCGATCAGGGCGTGGATTTCGCCTGCGCGCACATCCAAGCTGACATGGTCGGTGGCACACAGGGCACCAAAATGCTTGACCAAGGATTTGACTTGCAGCACCGCATCAGCCATGGCCCACCCCCTTTGGCTTGCGCTTGAACAAACCGGCCAAGCCTTGGGGTGCCATCAGCACCACCGCCAGCAAAATCCAACCCACGTAAAACTGCCAATGCACGGTGTATTCGGCAAACACGTCTTCCAGGGTCAACAACAACAAAGCCCCCCACAGGCCGCCGGCCAAGGTGCCCACGCCACCCAAAATGACCATCACCATGAGCACGCCCGATTGCGTCCAGTGCATCAAATTGGGATTGACATAGTTTTGTTGGTTGACCATCAGTGCGCCAGACAAACCGCCAATGGCCCCAGCAAGGACAAACAAAATCATTTGGTAGCGGTACACCGCAAACCCCAAGGCTTCGGTGCGCACATCGTCATCGCGCTGGGCCAGCACCACCCGGCCAAAGCGCGAATGCATCAAGCGGTGCATGAACCACAGGCTCAGGGCCAGGCACAGCAGCACCAGGTAATAAAACGCCAAATCGTTTTTCAAGTTCAGTCCAAAACCAAAATCAGAACGCATGCGGATGTTCAGGCCCTCATCGCCACCGTAGGCCTTGACCGAATTGACCAGGTAATAAACCATTTGCGCAAAAGCCAAGGTGATCATGATGAAGTACACGCCACGGGTGCGCAGCGAGATGGCACCGATCAAGGCGGCAAACAGCGCCGACACCAGCATGGCCGCTGGAAAACCAATCCACCCGCTGGGCACGCCTTCGGTGATCAAGATGCCCACGGTGTAGGCTCCAATCCCGACAAATGCAGCGTGACCAAACGACACCAAGCCCCCGTAACCCAAGATCAGGTTCAGGCTGCAAGCTGCCAGGCCGTAAATCATCATGCGGCTGAGCATGGACAAGTAAAAACTCATGCCCTGCGATTGCATCAGCCAACCCAGGCCAATGGCCAGCGCCATGAGCAAGCACCAAAGCCAGGGCTTGGTGAATGTGGTGGAGGATGGGTTCGCGTTCATGATCGGCGCGAAAACAAGCCCTGTGGGCGGATGAACAACACCACCGCCATCAACAGGTACACCATGATGGACGCAGCGGCCGGGCCTGCCGTGGCCGCCACTTGGGGAGGAAACAACTCGCGAAACAGATGCGGCAGCAAGGTGCGGCCAAAGGTATCGACAAAGCCCACCAGCAACGAGCCCACAAAAGCGCCCCAAATCGAGCCAATGCCACCAATCACGATGACCACAAAGGCCAAGATCAAAATGCTTTCGCCCATGCCCACTTGAACGGCCAGCAGTGGCCCGAGCATGGCGCCCGCCACCGCGCACATGGCCGCACCCAAGCCAAACACCAAAGTGAACAAGCGCTGTATGTTGATGCCCATGGCCATGGCCATGTCACGGTTGGAGGCACCGGCCCGCACCCAAGCACCCATGCGGGTTTGCGTCACGACCAAATACAAAAACAAGGCCAATGCCAAGCCCACCCCAATGATGAGCAAGCGGTAGCTGGGGTACTTCAGACCGGGCAACAATTCGACCGGACCAGACAAGGCCGCCGGCGCTGACAAGGCCAAATCGCTGCCCCAAACCATGCGCACCGCTTCATTGATGATGAGGATCAGCGCAAACGTGGCCAGCACCTGTGACATGTGGTCACGCCGGTAAAGGCTGCGCAACAAGGTTGACTCCAACACCATGCCAAACACCGCGGTCAGCGGAACGGCCAACAAAACACCCCACAAGAAGGAGTGCGTCATGTCAGCAAGCCAGGCGGTCAAGAAGGCACCCACCATGTACAAAGCACCATGCGCCAGGTTGATCATGTCCATGATGCCAAACACCAAGGTCAAGCCAGAGGCCAGCAAAAACAGCATCAAACCAAACTGCAGCCCGTTGAGGCTTTGCTCAAGAAACAATATCCAGGTCATGCACTTGCGTACCGGTCAAAAACAAAAAATGCCCCACCACAGCGTGGTGGGGCCTCAGGGTGTCAGCGCACAGGCGCTTATTTCATTGGGCAGTCTTGCACGTAAGCATCACCGTGGTTGGCCAACACGGGGGTTTGCGAAACGATCTTGTTGACCAAGCGACCCTGGCCATCTTTTTGCACTTCGCGCAAATAGTAGTTTTGGATCGGGTACTGGTTGGTGTTGAACTTGAAGGCACCGCGCACGGACTCGAACTTGGCCTCTTTGATGTGGCGGCGCAAGGCTTCTTTGTCCTCCAAGTTGCCCTTGGCGCCGCGCACGGCCGCGTCGATCAGCAAAGCGGTGTCGTAGCCTTGGGCGGCATAGACGGTGGGCAAGCGCTTGTACTCTTTTTCGAACTCGGCCACAAACTTCTTGTTGGCGGCATTGTTCAAGTCCAAGCCCCAATGGGCGGTGTCATTGATGCCCAACATCTCGTCACCCACGCTGCGGATGATGTCTTGGTCGGCGCCAAACCCAGGCAACACCAGTTTGGTGTCTTTGTTCAGGCCAGCGGCCACGAACTGCTTGATGAAGTTGATGCCCATGCCCCCGGGCAGGAAGAAATACAGCACATCGGGCTTGGCCGCGCGGATTTCGGCCAGCTCGGCCGAATAGTCCAACTGGCCCAGCTTGGTGTAGACCTCGGCGGCCACCTTGCCCTTGTAATAGCGCTTGAACCCGGCCAAAGAGTCTTTGCCCGCTTGGTAATTGGGCGCGACCAAATAAGCGGACTTGAAGCCCTTGGTCGTGGCGTATTGGCCAGCGGCCTCGTGGTAGGCGTCATTGGGCCAAGACACGGCAAAGAAATAAGGCGTGCATTCTTTGCCTGCAATTGGCGAAGGGGCAGCATTGGGGCTCAGGTAAAAGGTTTTTTCGCCCACGGCTTCGGGCAAACCGGCCAGCATGATGTTGGAAAACACCACGCCGGTCATGAAGTCAACTTTGTCGCGCTTGACATAGCGCTCAAACAGCTGCTTGCCCACATCGGGCTTGAACTGGTCGTCGCCAATCAACACCTCGGCGGGCAAACCACCGAGCTTGCCGCCATTGAGCTTGACTGCCAAATTGAAGGCGTCACGGATTTCTGCGCCCAAAGCGCCGTTGGGGCCAGACAAGGTGCTGACAAATCCAACCTTGACCTTGTCAGCGGCTTGAACCAGGGAAGCGGCCAACAAAGTGGCCAAAGACAAGGCCAGCAAACGGCCTGATTTCGTTGTGCGCATGATCACTCCTTTAAAACAACTTTCACGACCCACTTTGGGACATCGATTGAAAAACAACTGGCATTGTCGCTTGTGCGACGCTGGAGTTTCTCAGGGATTCCCCCTGCCCCTTTTGTCCACGTTTCGGTGGCGAAACCTCACAGGTTCAAGCTGCCCACGCTGGCACCGCCACACACATACAACACCTGTCCAGTGATGAAACCACTGTCGGGCTGGACAAAAAACCCCGCCGCGCGGGCCACATCGGCGGGCTCGCCCAAGCGGCGCACAGGCAAAGAGGACGCCAATTGCTGCTCTTTGTCGCTGCCGGCAGGCACCACATCATGGAACATGGCCGTGCTGCGGATGGGGCCCGGGGCGATCACATTGACCGTCACCCCAATGGGGCCAAGTTCCAAAGCCCAGGTGCGGGCCATGCCCATCAAGCCCGCCTTGGTGGCTGAATAAGCGCTGCGCGTGGCCAAGCCCACCGCGGCACGCGATGACAACACCACCACCCGGCCAAAGTGTTGGTCGCGCATGGTGGGCAAGGCCGCTTGCACCATTTGAATGGCACACGCCAAGTGCAACTGCGTCAAATCGTCCAAGTCGCTCAAGCGCACGTCGGGCAACAAGGCCGCACGGATCAAGCCCGCGTTGTGCACCACGGTGTTGATGGGCCAGTCGCGCACCACTTGCTGCAAGGCCTGCGCTGTGGCCTGGCGGTCGAGCAAATCCACCTGCACGGCATGCAGCTTTGGGTGTTGCCAACTCGGCGCTTGCACGTCCAGCGACACCACCTCACAAGCTTGTGCAATCAACTGCTCGCACACCGCCCGGCCAATGCCCGCGCTGCCGCCACTGACCAAGGCCACTTGGCGCAAACCGTTTGCGGCAAGGGCATTCATGCCGCGTGTTCCACCAGTGCCAGCACGCGCAAGGGGCTGCCGCTGCCTTTTTGGATCTTCAAGGGCGGGCTCAAGATCACCGCACCCGTGGCGGGCAACTTGTCCAAATTGCTCAGGCACTGCAAGCCATAGCGCCCCGCCCCGTGCATGTAGTAATGGCAAGGGTAAGGCGGGCGCAGGTGATAGCCCTGACCGGCATCGGTGCCAATCGCCTCTGAGCCAAAGCCCAGCACATCGCGCTGATCGACCAAAAAACGCACGGCCTGTGCGCTCGGCCCCGGGGTGTGCTGGCCGGTTTCGTCAAAATTTTGATAGGCCTCGGGGTCGCTGCGCTGGGACCAGTCGGTGCGCATGAGCAGCCACGCCCCAGCGGGGATGCGCCCGTGCGCGGCCTCAAAAGCAAGCAAATCGTCAACGGTGAGCAAGTAGTCGGGGTTTTGCGCCACCTGTGCCGAGCAGTCCACCACGCAAGCGGGTGCAACGAAATGCTGCACGGGAATGGTGTCCACCGCGTTGTTGGGCAGGTCGCGCCCGGATATCCAATGGATGGGGGCATCAAAGTGAGTGCCCGTGTGCTCGCCACAAGAGAAGTTGTTCCAGTACCAACCCGGCCCACGCTCGTCGTAGTGGGATGCCTCTTCGATGCGAAACGGCCAGCACTGACCCATCTCGGGGGGCAGGGCAATTTGCGGAAAGTCGGGCGTGAGGGTTTGGGTCAGGTCAATGACTTCAATGCGCCGCGTGCGCATGGCATCGACCAAGGCCGTCAACAAGGGTGCGTTGCTGCTCATGTTCAAGTGCCTCCCGCTGCAATTTCTCGCTCTAACACCTTGGGGTTTTCACGCCAGCGCTGCAGCCACTCGTGCGCCACATCCCCGGGGTAGACGTCCTCGGTGCCATCGCGCAAGGCTTTGACAACGGCACTGGCCAAACTGTCAGGGGCCAATTTGGGTGGCGGCATGTTTTGATTCCATTCATCGTCAATCGGCCCTGGAAACACATTGACCACACGGATGCCAGCGGGGCGCATCTCGGCGCGCAGACATTGCGACAACGAGTAAGCAGCTGCCTTGGAGGCGGAATAGGTGCCGTGCGAAGGAAAGTTGGACAGTGCATAGATCGACAGCAAGTTGACCCAAGCGCAGGCATGCGTCACGCCATCGGCCGCTCGACCGCGCAAGGCCGGACCCAAAGCCTGGGACAAGCGCAACAAGCCCAGGTAGTTGATCTCCATCTCCATGCGTGCCACATCGGTGCCGGTGCGGTTGCCAATGCCGTGGCTGCGGTGCACCTCGGCGTTGTTGATGACGATATCGACCTTGCCCCCAATTTCACCGGCCAGCGTGGTCACCGAGCGCTCATTGCTCAGGTCCAGTGGCAACATGGTGACTTGTGGCAACGCAGCGAGCTCACTCAATCCGGGCAATTTCTTCCAAGGCTCGGCGTGGCCCACCCACACGATGTCTGCACCGGCCTTGACCAAGGCCCGAACCATGGCTTGTCCCACGGGGGTTTTGCCGTCGGTCACCAGCACCTTGCGGAACTTGGGGTCGCTGCCCATCTCGCGCAGCATTTTGTCGTCGGCCATGTGTTCGCTCTCTTTCTCTGGGAAACCTATCAAGACCGCTTGCCCCGCCCGGTCCAAGCGCGCACCCACCCGCAAGCGGCACGGTGCATCGCCCACGTCGCTGTGCAAATGCACCATCACCGATGGGCCGGCATCCAACGCCACCATGCCCAGTCGCCAAGGCAAGCGTTCGCGAAAAAACAAATCATTGCTGTGGTGCAAGGTGGTGCTGGCCAGCAACTGCCCCCAGCCTGTTTGGGCGCGCCACTGCAAGCGGGGCGACACGCAGTGCACGCAGGCCTCGCGCGGGGGGTACTGCACGGTGGCACAGTCTTGGCACACCTGCAATTCAAAACGACCTTCTGCTGCAGCAGCGGTCAAACCCATCGCAACCCGACTGCGCGCCGATGGCGGCAGGTTCATTTGCGGGGTGCGCAAGATGGGGTTTTTGCGCGCAGGGCGCATCAGTGGCATGGTCATGCGGGACGCCCCAACAGCACCGCACCGGTGCACAAACAGCGGTCGTAAGTGACCATGCCAAAACCCGAGACCAAGCCCAGTTGCGCTCCGATCACACTGCGCTCCCCAGCGAGATCACACAGTTGGCGCAGCGCCTCGACCATGCCAATAAAACCACCAGCCGCACCAGCTTGGCCCACCGACAACTGACCCCCGCTGGTGTTGTTGGGAAAGCTGCCATCGTGCGTCATGGCGTGCGAACGAACAAACTGTGGCCCCTCGCCCTTGGCACAAAAGCCCAGGTCTTCGAATTGCATCATCACGATCACCGGGTAATCGTCATAGGTTTGCACAAAATCAACTTGTGCTGGTGTGGCATCGGCTTGTGCGTACAAATCATCGAGGTCGCGCCGCCACCCCCCTTGCACCATGATGGGGTCGCTGGCATAGGCGTTGTGTCGCTCAATGGCGCCCCGGATGATGGCGTGGGGCAGGCCCAAATCGCGCGCGCGCGCCTGGCTCATGACCAAAAATGCATCGGCCCCCGCGCAGGGCATGACGCAATCAAACAAATGAATGGGGTCTGAAATGGGGCGCCCCGCCATGTACTCGTCCAGACTGAGTGGCTTTTTGAACAAGGCATTGGGGTTTTTCAAAGCGTTGCTGCGCTGATCGACCGCGATGCGGCCAAAGTCTTCGCGGCGCGCGCCATAGGTGCGCATGTAGTTGGCCGTGATGAAGGCAAACACCGAGTTGGGCCCACCCGACCCATAGGGGTAACTCGCGTCGCGGGCAAAGTGGCTGAAGCTGCCCAGGGTTTGGCGAAATGAGTCCACATGGTTGGTGTCGGCCCCGATGCAAGCGACCACGTCGGCGTCGCCAGCTTGCACCGCGCGGGCAGCGCGGCGCAGCGACATCACGCCAGAGGCACCCCCAGTGGGGATGTGGTCCAACCAGCGCGGCGACAAACCCAAGTGCTGGGTCAAACCCACAGCAGTGTCGGGGCTGAGCGAAAAACTGCTCAGGCACAGCCCATCAATGTCTTCCTTGGCCAAACCGGATGCCTGCACCAAAGCCTGCACCGCTTGACCCACAAACCAATGGGCGCCTTGGGTGCAGTAGCGTTGGTAGGGCACGGTGATGGGCACGGCCACCGCCACCCCTTGGTAAGACTGGCGTTGCCTCATGTTTGTCGCTTTTTCAGTGCGCGCACATCGATGCAATGGGCTTGCGCGGGCAAATCGCGTGCCCAGTCGCGCAACTGTCCGCGTTGGATTTTTTGCGACAAAGTCACCGGCAGCGCGTCGACAAAGGCCACATAACCCGGCGCCTTGTAATAGGCCAATTGGGCCAGGCAATGGCGAACCACATCGTGCGCCAAGGCTTCGCGCTCTGCCACGGGCAGCGCCTGTCGGGTGACGACACACGCCAGCACCTCATCACCGCGCACGGCATCTGGGGTGGCGGCAATGCCGCAGGCTTTGATGGCCGGGTGCTGGGCCAAAACGCTTTCCACTTCGACGGCGGAAATGTTCTCCCCGCTGCGCCGAATCACATTTTTCTTGCGGTCCACAAAATACAACAAGCCTTGCGCGTCGCGTTTGACCAGGTCGCCGGTATGAAACCAGCCCTGCTCCCAAGCGGCAGCGGTGGCCTCTTCGTCCTTGAGGTAACCGGCAAAAAAATCATGGCGCGGGTCTGGCCCTTGGGCGCGCACCCACAACTCGCCGGGCACATCGACACCCACATCCACCCCCTGGTCATCGACCAAGCAATAGGCCATCGCAGGTGGCGGTTTGCCAAAACAATGGGTCCCCACATGGCGCGGTTCGTGGTTGGCCATCACACAGGCGGCGGCCCCGGTCTCGGTCATGGCCCAGGCCTCGACCAATGGAAAACCAAACCGCTCTTCAAAAGGCGCATGGTTGCGGTGGTCCACCCCTGCACCAAAGCCAAAGCGAACAGCGTGCAGTCGGTCACTGGGACTGGGCGCGGCCGCCAGCAACATGGCAGGCATGACCCCCAAATAATGGATCACCGTGGCACGGCTTTGGGCCACGCTGTCCCACCAGGTTTGGGGGTGAAATCGATCGAGTTGCACCAAGCAGCCACCGGTCATGAGCACGACCATGGTGGAAAAGGCCATGGCGTTCATGTGGTTGAGTGGCAAGGGGGTGATGACGCGCTCTTGGGCAAGGCGCATCACACACGCACCCCCCAACTGGGCGTACCACAGCCCAGCAGCCAAAAAATATCCATTGAGCAAGCGGCAACCTTTGGGCCGGCCGGTGGTGCCCGATGTGTACAGCAAGGCGCATTCGCTGCTGCGCCCCACCGCTTGTGCCGCCAGTGGGGCCGCGCGTTGTGCGTGTGGCAAAGGGTCTGCGCTGCCATGGGCCCACACCGCACAGTCGCTGCCGACGGCCTTGGCAGCCAGCCCAACGTCTTGCGTGCGTTGGGGCAGCACCACGGCCAAGGCAATTTCGCTGTGGCCCATCAGGTATTGCAGCTCGGCCGAACGCATGTCCGAGTGGATGGGCACGACCGACACACCCAGGGCATTGAGGGCCCACCAGTGGTATAAAAAATCTGGCCGGTTGTCCAGCAGCAAGCCCACCCGGTGGCCGTGCCCATAGCCAGCGCTTTGATAGGCCTCGCGCCATTGGGCCACGGTGGCCAAGGCTTGTCCGTAGGACACCGTGCCAGTGTCGATGCCATATTGCGCCGCCGTGACACGTTCTGTGAACAGCAAGTCGGCGTGGGGTTGGCGTTGAGCAGCCGCCTGCAAAACGGCGTGCACCGTGCAGTCAGCGGCTTGGGGGTCCAAATCGGTCAGGGGCATGGAGGCGCTTTCACATGAACAGCTGGATATTGCCAAATGCGGCGTCGCAATTGACCAGGTCGACGCGCTTGAGTGCAATGCGCCAATCTGCGCCTTGCTGTCTCCAGTGATAGGTGGCCCAACCGGCATACAACTGCTGTTCATCGCCACGGGTTTCGACATAATGAAACGCAGCCCGCACCACCGCCAGTCCTTGCGCGGTATCGATGGACTCGACACTGGGTGCTTGCAGCAAGTGGTGGCATCGGCTGATGGGCTCTTGCGAAAAGGTGCGCCGCCCTTTGAGCCGCTCCACGCGGATGCCCAGCAGCATTTTGTCTTCGTACATCAACGAGCCTTGCAGCAAGGGGTCGGTTTGTCCGTGGGTCAGGGGCATCCAGTAATGGGCGTCATCGGTGTACATGGCCAGCCAATCGTCCCAGCGCTGCTCATCGATGCAGCGTGCCTCTTGGTAGACCAAATCCATCAGGGCACTGGTGGGGGCGGCATTCATGCGTTCACCTGCGCACCCATGGCCATGTACTTGGCCCAAGCGCGGTATTGGTTGCGCATTTGCAACTCGCTGGTGCCATTGACCACTTGTGTGGGCGAAGCAGTCTCTGACGGATCGTACAAGCGACCCACATTGACCCAATCGCGCCCTCTTGAATGCAGGGCTTGCTGGGAACGCTCGTACACCTCCAAATCGTCATGGCCCACCACCGATGTCGGGGCATTGATCAAGCGGTTGTACATCAAGGTGCGCTCGAGCAACAAATCGGGTGCACCCACCAAACGAAAGGTCCAAGACTCCACCAAGGTGCGGTCAGCGGCCAAAGGTTTGAACACGCGCAAGGTTTGGATCGGCCCCTTGACCATGATGTTGGGAAAGTAAATGGTGTTGTGGCGCACTTCACCCAGAATTTTTTGGGCCCGTTGCTCGCCATAGGCGGCCTTCATTTGGTCCCAATAACCCGGTACGGGCGAATAAGCGGCGTGGATGGAGTCGGCCGTGCCTGTGTGCCCATGCCCATGGGGCCAGGCCCGAATGCCCATCCCCTCAAAAAATTCATAGGGACTGACAAAGGGAGCAAACAATTCCACGGCCATGGGCTTGGGCGTGCCCTCAGGCGCCGCTTTCCACACCTTGACCGCCGTGCCCGCCGAAGACTCGTGCGCCACCATCGGGTGGCAGGTGTCGGTTTGGTTGTCGACCAACATCTTCCAGTTGCATCGATGCATGTAGCGCAACACGCCCCCTGCGACCTCGAGCTTGCCCTCGGGCGAACGCTCCACCATGTTGTCAATGGTCGACAGCGCGTCTCCAAAAAAATCAGCAAAAGACTCGCCGTGGCGGGCCAAGCGGCAAAACACAAAATCGCGGTACACCTCGACCGCACCCACGCTGGCCATGCCCAGTGCGGCTTCAGTACCCTCGAAACCGTTTTCCTCGTAACCATTTTTCAAGGGAATGGCCAGCACTGTCCCATCCAACTTGAAGGTCCATGCGTGATAAGGACAGCGAAAAAATTTACCTGTGTTGCCATGTTCACGACCGGCAACTTTGACGCCCTTATGGGCACAGCGGTTGTGTAAAACGCTGACACTTCCATCCCACTGGCGCACCATCACCACGGGTTGGTCGCCCACCGTGGTGCTGAAATAGTCACCCGGTTGGGGTATTTGACTGGCGTGCCCGACATACACCCAGGTGTGGGTAAAAACGGTTTGCATCTCCAGCGCGAACACATCGGGGTCGGTGAAAATATCTCGGTGCACTTCACGTTCGCGCACCCAACGGGTTGTGTCCTGTGGCAATTTGTGGATTGACATGCGATGTTCTCCCAGCTTGGTCACGCCCAGCCTTGAGACGCCAGTGTGCTGCGAAAGGCATTGCCTTGGTCATCGGCCAAGGCCGCTTCTCGCAGGGCACGCAGTTGTTCGGCGCTCAAACGCGCACCATGCTCAGCCACCAAGGCCAGCAACTGGTCGTGGTGGTGGTGACCACGGGCGTGGGTGTCACTATAGCCCTTGACCAAACGCTGACACAACACCAACTCCAAGGCCAATGCGGGGTGGGCAGGGACCCATTGGCGCACCAATGACAGCCACAGCTCGATGCGTTGATTTTCCAGTTGGTAGCGCAGCGTGCGACGCCGCCAGGGCTTGAAGGCCGAGACCACGTACAGCAGCAAAAAGCCGCTCAAAGAATTGGTTTGCACCACCCGACCACGGCTGAGCACTCGCTCGCCCAATGCCCGCAACCGAGGGGACGCCATCAACCAAGTGCCCAAGCGGGCCGGCAATGATTCGCACACCTCTTGATAGCGCGGGTGCATGTATTCGTTGATGCGCAGCAATTGCGCTGGCTGGGCACCCACTTCTTGGCGCACCCGGTCAAATCGGCTGCCACGGGTTTTGAGGTCGGCCACCCGAACCGTGTCCTCATAGGACATCCACAAGGCCAAATGGCGCGCCAATGCGGCCATCACCTCCATCGGGTCTTGGGGCAGGGCCTGGTGGACACTTTCCAATCGATCAACGTATAAGCGTGCGTAAGCGGGGTCTTGGTAATCGGCCATGCGGCGCACGCCTTCTATGGCCAATGTGCGCGCGGGCTCGGCCAGCATGTCCCACACCTGGTCCACACAAGCGCGCAGCACCGGCTCTTGGGGCACGGGTTTGGTCGCCGACTGCGCCATTGGGGCAGGTGGTGTGATCAAGGCTGGGTTTTGTGCCAGCGCAAAGCCTTGGGCAAAGGCCTGCAAACTGCTTTTGACGCCCAAACCAGCGCGCTCAATGGTGGCTTCGAATTGGGCGCGCGAAAAAGGCAATACGCCCACGCCAGCCAATGCACCAAACAACACCGCACTGATGACACTGCCCTCGCGCTCGGCCAATGCCGCCATGTCAAAACACACCAAGCGTTGGGCGGCAGCCTGGGCATGGGCCAGCAGTTGGTCGGCATCGACGCGTCCGTCCCCCATGGCCGATTTTTCGGTGATGGAATAAACGCGGTGGGTGGAGGCAATCAGGGTGGTTCTGTCGGTGGTCACCAATCCGCGCTGTACGGCGCGGCCCGCCTCCATCAACTCAGAGGCCAACACAATGTCCACATCACCGGGCAAGGGCATCAAGGCCAGCACTGGCTCAGGACCGCCCCCCAGAGCCGCAGATTTGGGAAAGAGCTCAACGTAATAAATGGTCGCACCCGTGCGCTGGGCCACGCCAGGCACCGACGTGGTTTGTGCCCAGTGCCCGGCTTGTTCACCCAAGTCGACGATCCAATCGGCCAGCACGCCACCGCCTTCGCCGCCCATGGCCAGGATGGCAATTTTGATGGGTTGGGGATGCTTGTCTGTGGCCATCAAAAAGCCCACTGTGCCAATTGCTGAGCGCGGCGTCGTTGCAAAACGCCCACCACCTGGCGGCGCAGTCCATCCCACCAACGCTCCCATGCGCTTGGGTGGCTAACGATTTGGGCTTTGTAAAAAGAGGGGCACAACACGGCAGCGTGCGAGACCTCACCACACATGCCACAACCCACACAGCTGTCAAGCACAGTGGCCACCGGATCGGTGCGCAAAGGGTCGGGGTTGGTTTTGATGGACAAGGAAGGGCAGCCCGAAATGCGAATGCACGAGTGGTCGCCTGTGCAGGTGTCGGAATCAACACCAAACCGCTCGCGCACCACACGCTGACCGGCAGCGAGTTGGGCCCGCACCTGGGGTTTTTCGCGCCGCTGTCGGTTGAGCATGCATTCTGATTGCGCCACCAACACCTTGGGGCCGGGCTGGGTGCTGGTCAAAGCTTCTTTCAAGGCGTCGCGCAGCCCTGCCACGTCGTAAGTGCGCTTGAAAGTGCGCACCCATTCCACGCCAACACCACGCACGGCTTTTTCGATCAAGTGCCCTGTGCTGCGGGTGGGATTGAGGGCTTTGGATGACAAGACATCTTGCCCACCGGTGGCAGAGGTGTAGCTGTTGTCAACGACGATGGTCAGGTTGTTGCTGCGGTTGAACACCGCATTGGCAATGCCACTGGTCAAACCGTTGTGCCAAAACCCACCATCGCCCATGATGGAGATGGCTTTTTTGCCAGCAGGCACATTCATCGCAGAAGCGCCTGCTGTGCCCAAGCCGTATCCCATGGTGGTGTTGCCAATGTGAAATGGCGGCAAGATCGAAAACAAATGACACCCAATGTCGGCACTGACATGGTGCGCGCCCAATTCTTTTTCTACCAGCTTCATGGCGGCAAAAATGGGCCGCTCTGGGCAACCGGTGCAAAAGCCTGGTGGGCGCGGCTGAACCACTTGCTGCAAAGGTTTGAGCGCAAACACCTTGTGCGCCTTGGTGGGGGTGGGTGCGGGTGCTGCTGAAGCGCTCGCCGCCGCGGGCAAGGCCTGAGCAACCGATGTTTGTGCCGCAGCAATCAAGTCGTAGCGTTGGGCGAATGCACGCACGCCTTTGAGCACTTCGTGCAAGGTGTACTCGCCCGCTGGCGGCAACATGTCTTTGCCATGCAGCAAGGTGGTGCAACCAGCTTGGCGCAACACCGTGGCCACGTTTTGTTCGACAAAGTTGGGTTGGCCCTCTTCGACCAACAAGACGGCTCGCTTGCCTTGGCAAAAACGCAGTACTTCGGCATCCACCACCGGGTAAGCCACGTTCATCACATACAAGGGGACTCGGCAGCGACCATACACATCGGCCAAACCAAGTCGCTCGAGCACGCGCACCAAGGCGTTGTAGTTGCCCCCTTGCACCAAGATGCCCACGTCTTTGGCCTCGCCATCGAAAAATTCGTTGAGCTGGTGTTTTTGAATGAAATCCACGGCGGCAGGCCAGCGGTGGGTGAGCTTTTCTTGCTCGTGCACAAAACTCGCTGGTGGCAACACAATGCGACTGACATCGCGCTGGGGTTGTTCCATCGCTTCGTGCAGTGCAAATGGTGCGCGCACATTGTCACTGGCCGTAAAGCGGCCATGCACGTGACAGGCCCGAATGCGCAACTGAAGCATCACCGGCGTGTGGCTGGCCTCGGACAACTCAAAACCCATCTTGACGGCCTTGACCATGCTGGGCAAATTCGGCCTGGGATCGAGCAGCCATATTTGGGACTTCATGGCAAACGCATGGCTGCGCTCTTGCATGATGGAAGAGCCTTCGCCGTAGTCTTCGCCGACCACGATCAAGGCCCCACCGGTCACCCCACCGGAGGCCAGGTTGGCCAAGGCATCAGAAGCCACATTGGTGCCCACCGTGGCTTTGAAGGTGACCGCCCCACGCAAGGGGTAGTTGACCGATGCGGCCAAGGTGGCCGCTGCCGTGGCCTCGCTGGCACTGTTTTCAAACCGAATGCCGTGTTCTTGCAAGATGTCTTGTGCATCGGCAAGCACGTCCATCAAGTGTGAAATGGGCGCCCCTTGGTAGCCCGCCACATACGACACCCCCGACTCGAGCAAGGCCTTGGTGACGGCCAAAATGCCTTCGCCCACAAACTCTTCGCCCGCGCCCAAGCGCAGCTTTTGCACTTCTTGTACAAATGAACGTTCAGCCATGACGGCACTCTCCAGTGGAATTGCAATGCACAGTTTTTGGCATGTGTGGTTCAGGGAAACAATTGAATGGCGGCGTGGGCTGCACCCGCATTGAGCAAGTTCACGCGCTTGAGCGCGATGCGCCAAGCGCCTTCTTCACGGCGCAGTCGATGGCACCAATGCCCCGCCAACCAAACCTGTTGCTCGCCCCGGCTCTCTACATAAGTGAACGGCGTGTAAACCTCGGCAGCGTGGTCATCGACCTGGTCCACCAGCGGGAGTTGGATGACGTGGGCACTGCGGCTGGCCGGCTGCTGAGAATGGGCGCGCCCTGCGAGCAAACGCGCAACGCGCAAGCCCAGCAACAAGCGGTCTTCGTTGGCCAAGGCGTTGTGCACATCCGACTCATGTTGAACATCTCCGCCCAGCGGAACCCAGTACCGCCCATCGGATGCAAACAAACCAAGCCAGTCTTGGTAACGACCCCGGTTGAGCAAACGCGCTTCGTTGGCGACAAAATCTCGCACACTTTGTGCCTGCACATCGCTCATGCGTGCTCCGATGCGAGAGGCTGTGCCATGGTCTGCGCCCAAGCGCGGTATTGGTTGCGCATCAGCCATTCATTGGCGCTGTTGGTGTCGGCTTTGGATTGTGCATTTTCAATGGCGTCTAGGTTGCGGTGCAAGCTGACCCATGGGTTTCCCATGGCCAACAACCCGTCTTGAATGCTTTCAAACAAATGCACATCGTCATGGGCCACCACCGACA
This sequence comes from Betaproteobacteria bacterium, assembly GCA_009921465.1. GTDB lineage: Bacteria > Pseudomonadota > Gammaproteobacteria > Burkholderiales > Burkholderiaceae_C > Limnohabitans. The sequence continues at coordinate 17,184 of RFXS01000005.1, read as the reverse complement.
TGGGCGAAAAGACCAACCGGTTATAGGTCATGGCGCGCTCGAGCAACAGGTCTGGTGCACCCACGGCGCGAAAGCTCCAGGCCTCCACCACGGTGCGGTTGACAGCCACGGGCCGAATGACCCGCATGGACAAGGGCGAACCCTTCAGTGCAATGCTTGGATAGAGCACCGCATTTTGCGGCGAACGTTGCAACACCTCATGGGTGCGCTCAGCCCCCCAACTGGCCTCCAGCGCGGCCTGGTAATCGGGCGGCACCGCATAGGCCGAATGGATGCTGAAGTTCACACCCAACAAACTGTGACCTTGGGGATGAATGCGTGCCCCCATGCGGTCGAAATATTCATAGCCATTGGCAAAGGGAAGCATTTGCTCCATCGCCATCGGCATGGGCTCATCACTGCCATGGCCTTGCCACAGTTGCCGCGCGGCGCTGCTGGCCGATTCGTGCGAAGAAACGGGGTGTACCGCGTCGTTGATGTTCTCCAGGTACATCTTCCAGTTGCAAGCAATGGTGTTGCGCAGCACCCCGCCGGCAACCTCCAGTCGACCGACCGGAGAGCGCTCGACCATGTTGTCAATGGCTTTCAAGGCATCGCCAAAATAAGCCTCAAAGTCCATGCCTTCAGGGCTCAAGCGCACAAACACAAATTCGCGGTAGACACGAACCCCTGGCAGCAGCGTGAGACCTTGGCCAGACGGACTGCTGTCCAAGCCCGTGCCCACATATCCCTCTTTAAGGGGCACGGTCAATGGCTTGCCGTCCAAGCGATATGACCAGGCATGGTAAGGACAGCGCAGCATCTTTCCGGCATGGCCTTGGGCCAAGGTATAGAGCTTTGAGCCCTTGTGGGCACACCGGTTGAAAAATGCCCGAATTTCACCTTGCGCGTCGCGCAGCAACAGCACGGGCTGGCCTGACAAATCCAGCGTGATGAAGTCACCGCTGGCGGGAATTTGGCTGCCATGCCCTGCAAACAACCAGGAGCGGGCAAAAAACCGATGTCGCTCTTGCTCAAACAAAGCGGCATCGGTGTACAAATCACGGTGCACACAACTGTGTTGAACCAAGGGGTGCACAGGCTTGGTTGGCGGCACAGCGCTCATGGGCTCAGCTCGGTGCATCAACCCAACAGGTTGGGCAACCAGGTGGCCACGGGGGGCCAAAAGAACACCAAGGCCAACACAGCAAAGCTAAAAGCCAGGTAAGGCATCACTGCTTGGAAAATATGCATCATGGTGACCTCTTTGGGGGCCACCCCACGCATCGTCATGAGCAATAAACCATGTGGCGGCAGCAGCAAACCCAATTGCATGCAAATCAGAAACATGATGCCAAACCACACCTGGTCCACCCCCAACTGCTGCACGATGGGCATGAAGATGGGCAAGGTGATGAGCATCATGCTGACCTGGTCCACAAACACACCCAGGAATATCAATATCAGCAGCATGCCCACGATGATGGCGTTGGTCGACAGGTTGGCACCGGTGATGACCTGCACCACCCCGTTGCTCACACCCGAAAAAGAAAGTATTTGCGCAAAAGTGGTGGCGCCAATGATGATGAACAAAATCATGCCCGAAATCGTGACCGTGGCACGCAAGCTCTCGAGCATGTTTTTCACAGTCAAGGCGCGGTAGGCCATGGCAAACAACACGGTGGTAAAGGCGCCGATCGCGGCCGATTCTGTCGGCGTGGCAATGCCTGCGATCATCACACCCACCACCACAGCAAAGATCGACACCAAGGGCAACACATATTTCACGAAAGGCTGGAACATGTCCCAACCTTTGTGCGCGGTGAATTCGGAATTGGGGGCCAGATGCGGTTGAATTTTGACCCGGATGACGATGTAGGCCACGAAGACCACGCTCAAGATCAGGCCTGGCACCACACCGCCAATGAGCAACTTGCTGATCGAAATGCCCGACAGCGAACCCAGCAGCACCGTCAGCGCAGAGGGTGGTATCAGCATGTCAACTGCGCCAATGGCCATCACCGGCCCTGTGGCCATCGTGGGGTGGTAGCCGCGCTGCAGCATCAAGGGCACCATCAACCCACCCAGCATGGCCGTGGTGGCGATGGTCGAGCCAGAAATGGCCGAGAAAACCGTGCCCGCCACAATGGCCACCACCGCCAATCGGCCTGGCAGGTTTTTGATCAAACGTTCAATGCCGTCGATCACCTTGACCGCCAAACCGGTGTGGAACAACACCTCGCCCATGAGCACAAACAAGGGAATGGGGGTCAGCGAAAAACTGGCCACCGAACCCACGCAATTGCGCACCATTTGCGCGATGCCCGCTTCGCCACCCAAGATCATCCAAGCGCCGAGCACATTGATGACCAGAAAAGAAAACACCACAGGCAGGCCCAAAAAGAGCAGCACGGTGGACCCACCCAACAACAACCAAGACGCCAATTGCCAACTCATGAGGATCCTTAGGAGGGGTTAGGCGGCCGATACCGCTTCTTCACGGGGAGCGCGCTCGCCGTGCATCAAACGGTGCATGCGAAACACAAATTCAACCGCCAACAAACCAAACGTGAGTGGCAAAAAAGCCAGCCACCACCACACGGGAGTGGTGAGGGCTTTGATGAACATTTCTCCGGTTTGCAAACTGTCCCAGGTGGTGGTCAGCCCGTACCAAGCGATGACCAAAGAGCACAGCAAGCCCAACACATCCACGGCCCATTCGCAATACCAAGCCCACAGGGGCGGGATGGCGCGCAGCAAAATATCGACCCGGATGTGCTGGCCCAGTCGCAGCAACCACGGTCCTGCAAACAAGGTGATGAGGTACAAAAAAGCTTCTGACAAATCGTTGGTCGCCGGCATGCCCCGCAAACCAGGGATGAGTGGCACGTTGCGCAAAAAGACATCGGCGCAAATCACCAACATCAAGGCAAACAACATGGCGCAAGCCATCCAAGCCAGCCATTCATAGACTTGCCCCAACACACGGGACCAACGATTCATCATGTGAGCCCCTTATTTGGGTTCGAGCATTTCGCGCAGCTTCGCGCCATGCGCGGGGCTGGACTTGACCACCGCATCCCAAGCAGCTTCGTAAGCGGTTTTTTGCAAAATCCGTGACTGTTCCGCATCAAGCTTGATGACTTGGAGGCCGGCATCTTGCTGTTTTTTGATCTCGGCGGGCGCATCTTTGGCCGACATGTCCACGTTGAGGCTTTCCAACCACACGGCTTGCTTTTCCAAGAAAGCGCGCTGTGCCGGATTGAGTTTGCGCCAGGTATTGGCGCTGAAGATCACACCCAGCTCAATGGCGTAAAAACCTGGCTCAATGCGGTACTTGGTTTTTTCTTGCCAGCCCAAATCGAAGATGCCCAGCAAGGGCCAACCGTATCCGTCGACCACGCCGCGCTCCAAAGCGGTATAGACCTCGCCCGGTGCAATTTGCACCACATTGGCACCCAACTTTTGAAAGAAGTCACGGTAGATCGGGGCAATGCGCAGTTTCAAGCCAGTCAGGTCGGCCTTGTCGATGCGTTTGTTGCTGTAGATGTAGTACTGCACACCTTCGCCGGTGCGGGCGTAGTAGTACAGACCTTTTTCCATCATGATTTTGTTGAGGTAGTCGATGGCGCCGTTTTTGCGCATCTCGGCCATGGTCTGGTTGGTGTAGTTGATGGCCAGGCCTTCGGGCACGATGCCGGCCACAAAAGAGGTGGTGGTGTTGGACATGTCCACCACACCACTGCGCAAGGCATTGCCCTGCTCAAAGGTGGGGATGGCCTTGGGGCCACCGATGTAATTGATTTGGATCAGGCCCTTGCCCTCGTCATTGACCTTTTTCACAAACCGCTCAAAGTTACGGGCGTAGTAAGTACCCTCTTGGAAGGCGTTCACGGCCTTGAGGGTGATCTCTTGGGCATGCGCGGCCAGTGGCACGGCCAAGGTGGCGACGGCCACGCACAACCCCAGCAGGGTATGGCGTTTGAAACGATTCGGTGACATGGTGAACTCCTTCAGTCGTGGGTGGTGGTTGCAGGGGGATGCCAATGCCCGGCATGCTCAAGCATGCCCAGGGTTCGAGACAGGATGTCTCGGCGATAGGCCGCGATATCACGGCCATCGTAATCGTAAAAGCCAGCGCCCGTTTTGAGACCCAACTGGCCTTTGCTCATTTTGTCGGCCACGATCGCTGGCGTGGCATAGCGTTGTGGGTCGATGCTGGCGGCCATTTCACGGCTGGCGTGGAACAAAATATCGTTGCCCCCCACATCGATGAACTCGATCACACCCAGGGCTGCAAACCGCAATCCCATGCCGTAGCGGGTGGCCATATCGATTTCTTCTGCCGTGGCCGCCCCCTCTTGCACCATGCGGGCTGCCTCGTTCATCACCAGGGCTTGCAAACGCGGCACGATATAGCCTGGTGTGGGACCACACACCACCGGCAGCTTGCCAATGGCGCTCATCAAGCCCTTGGCGCGCGCCAGCACTGCCGGGTCTAAACGAGGATGGGTGCTCAACTCAACCACCGGAATCAAGTAGGCGGGGTTGAGCCAGTGGATGTTCAAAAAACGTTCGGGATGTACCACCCAAGGTGCCAAATCGGTCACCAAAATGCTGCTGGTGGTGGAGGTGATGATGGCTGTGGCGCTGCACGCCGCGCCAATGCGGGTCAGAGCACTTTGCTTGGCTTCCATGGTTTCTGGCACGCCTTCAAACACCATCTCCGCGCGGGACAAGGCGGCATCTGCACCTGGCTCATGGACCCAAGTCACGCGTGAGACGATCGCTTCAACTTGCTCGACAGGAAAAGCACCCAACTCGGCCAAGCTGTTCAAGCTGGCGCGCACTTCGGCCTCCGCCTCTTGTTGCAAGGCCAACCATTGCGCTGGTGTGCGTGGGCGCAAATCGACCACGGCAACGCGGTGCCCGGCATAGGCAAATGCCGTGGCGATGCTGCGCCCCATGCGGCCAGCGCCCACGGCCACAAAGCGCGCCACGCTCATGCGTGCGCCCCGCGGTGGAGCAAGTCGCGCAACTGCGCAGGGCTGTGGTCTGCCAAGCCCAATGCCTCCAAAGTGCGCGGACCCTGGCGCAAATCGCGGCCCAAATAACCGCCCGTGATGGCCAACAAGCCATGGGCGATGGGTGCATCCACGCCAGCCCAGCGCGCCACTGAACATAAAAAGGCCAAGCCCAGCTCGATGTCTTCGCTCACATAGCGGTGGTGTTGCAAATCAATGTGCTCGCGCCAGTCACCGGACTTGACCAGTTTTTTGTGCGCGTCGCCGTACATCCAGCGATCGTTTTCATAGTGGTCTCGCAACGGGTAATGGGGGGCTGCCCAGCCCACGGCCTCGCGCACGGCGATGCGTTCGAGATCGAGCCGATCGGTCACGGCGCGCACACTGGGTTGGGTACCCTCGTTGTGGATGTCCCAGCGCTCAAAGTGCTGCAATGGCGCAGCGTTCATCACGATCAAAGGGGGGTGGATGATGGGTCCGGCATTCATCAAGGCCCCTGACAAAGCGTTGCCACAGGCATGCACACTGGGGTAGGCGCGGGCCACCACGGCCAGCGTTTCGTTGGCATGGCGTGCGGGGTAGACCCCCGTGGGCAAGTGCACGGCACGGATGGTCAAATTAACTTCACGCGGCCCATGCTTGCGCGCCAGGTAGGGCAAGGTACCGGTCTCGGCCCATCGCACATCGGCTTTGCATCCCAACCCATGCACTCGACGGGCCATGGTGAAGCTGCCAAAGGTACCGGGGGCCAAGAAAACCACTTGCCCATCTTGCAAATGGGGGGCCATGGCCTGCGCGATGTCGTCTTGCGCGTTGGCCGGCGTGGGCAACACGATCAGTTCCGCGCCGCGCAAGGCCACGCCGATGTCGGCGCTGACGCTGTGGACAGCCACATCGCGTTCACCATCGGCGTCTTTGAGCCGGATGCTGCCGTGCGCGATCACCTCTGCCAGTGCAGCCGCATCGCGCCGCCACAAGCGCACTTCGTGCCCCGCCAAGGACAAATCTGCAGCGGCGGCATAAGCCCCATGGCCTCCTCCGAGCACAGCAATTTTCATGGCGGATTTCCAAAGTCTGTTGATTACACTGGGAGATACATTACTTTGGAAATGTTTTTCTGTCAATCAAAAAGCAGTCAGGGTAAATCCTCTGAGGCATTCCAGGCTCATCATCGAAACTTTTCAAACACTCTTTGAAGCCACTTTTCGATGGGACCCACTTTGACTTCCCCGCGCCAACCGCCTTTTGTCGATGGTTACCTGGCCGCCTTGCTGGGCCAAGCCAGCCAGCTGATTTCCACCGAGTTTCACCAAGTGGTGCGCTCTCAAGGCTTTTCGGTCACCGAATGGCGGGTGTTGGCCAGTTTGTTTGGCAGCAAGGGCATGAGCATTGGCCATCTGGCCACCATTTCATTGACCAAGCAACCCACCGTGACCCGTTTGCTTGACCGCATGGAAGCCCTCGGTCATGTGCGGCGAACCCCGCAAACCAAAGACCGGCGGGTGACGCATGTGAGCATCACCCCACAAGGGCAAAAGATTGTCAAAACTCTGATCAAACAGGCCAAATCGCATGAAGAAAAAATTCTTCAACCTTATGGCTTGGCACAGGCCGAGGCGCTGAAAGAAACCCTGCGCCAAATCATTGCGCAACGCCGCCAGTCGGTTTGAGGCGCCGCCCCAGGTCGGTCAGGCCCACGGCCTGAGCGGTGATCGGGGCCACAAGAAGCCTCAACTGTCCCTGCGAGCACCCACCCAGATCGTCAAGCTTTGGCTTGACAGGCCTGCCACGCGTCCATGATTTGACCGCCAGTGGCGGCCCACACGCCGGGTTTGGACAGCATGTGGTCAAGCACATCGGCGAGCACGCCAATGCGATAAGGCTGGCCAATGGCCCAAGCATGCAAGGGCAACGCCATGATGCGCGGGCCATGGCGCTCACTCTCGGCGTACAAGTAATCAAATTGGTCGATCCACTGCTGGCGCAGGTCGTCCTCGTCTTGATGCCATGCAATCAACAAGCCCGCGTCCTCGATGTCGGCACACAAGGGCATGGCCACGACCTCACGGCCGCCCGCGCGCATGGCGTAAGGCATGTCATCGTTGACCCAGTCACACACATAGTCAATGCCTGCTTGCGCCACCAAATCCAGGGTTTGGTGCGACTCACTGCGCGCCGGTGAGAGCCATCCGCGAACCGGGGCAAAGCGGCGAACGATGTCCAAACTGCGCTCGATCAGCTGCGCCTCGTCACTCATGCCGCTGTGGTGCACATGGTCCATGTCCAGGCCATGCCCGATCAATTCCCAACCCAAGTCCACGCAGGCCTGCGCCAATGAGGGATAGCGGGCCGCCACCGCCGCATTGATGGGCACGCTGGCCGGGATGTTGCGCGCACGCAGCTCCTTCATGATGCGGTAAATGCCCACCCGGTTGCCATAGTCGCGCAAGGTGTAGTGGCGCAAATCGGGGTAGGCGGTTTGCAAAGAGCCCACGGGCTTGAAAGGTACACCCTTTTGGTTCAGCGGAAACCACTGCAGCGAGGCCGTGACCCACAATGCAATGCGCGCACCACCAGGCCACTGCACCGCAGGGCGATCGGGCAACATGGACCAGTCGTAGCGGTCGTGGTCCATGCCGTACTGGCGCTTGGGGTAACGCAAATAGTCAGGTGCGATCATGGCGCTTCTCCCACCGCCACCGATGCTTGCTCGAAAGCGCTGTAATTATTTTCTAAAAAATGTTGGGCAATTTCGCGTCCCGTGGCGAGCCAGACTTTGTCGTGACCGGTGATGTAGGCCAGCGCCTCTTCAAAGGCTTTCATGCGGTAAGGCTGACCAATCAAATAGGGGTGCAAAGGGATGCACATCACCGTGCCCGATTGCTCGCCCTCGGCATACAGGCGGTCAAACTGGCGCTTGATCATTTCGCCATAGCGGTGCGGCGTGACCCAGTTGACGCTAAAGGCAATGGCGTCGTTCATTTCCAGGGAATAAGGCATGCTGACCAAACGCCCGTGGGGCACTTTGACCGGGCCGGGTTGATCGTCATGGAACAAATCGCACACGTACGTCAAGCCAGCTTCAGCCACCAAGTTCAGTGTTTGGTCGGTGTAGGACAAGGCAGGTGAGAGCCAACCATCGAGTTTTTGGCCCGTGTGTTTTTTGATGGTGTCGATCGAATCGCGGATGAGTTCGCGCTCTTGGTCGGGCGTCATGTCAAACACATAGCGCGTGTTGTAGGTGCCGTGCGAATAGAACTCCCAGCCACGCTCGACACAAGCGGCGATGATCTCGGGGTGGTGCTCGCACAAAGCAACGTTGAGGGAAACGCTGCCACGCACACCGCAGCGGTCCATGGCCTCCATCATGCGCCAAAAACCCACACGGTTGCCATAGTCGCGGTAGGAATAAGCCTGCACATCCGGCACAGGCCGGGGCCAGGCCGTGCGCTTGGGGTTGGCCGGTGGATCGAGTTCGTAAAACTCGATGTTGGGTGCCACCCAAAAAGCCAATTGGGCCCCGTTGGGCCAACGGATGGGCGGGCGGTCTTGGTAGGGCAAAAAATCGTAGTAACCCGGATCGCGCTTCATGACGGCAAACCTTCGATGTAGGCCAGCACCTCCTTGGCCGACATGACATCGGCGTACTTCACCGCCATGTCGTACAAGTTGGCAAAGTGCGGGCTCTCGTGTTTGTCGGCCACGCACTCTTCGGGCACGATGGTTCGAAAACTGCGCGACAAACTGTCGACCACTGTGGCACGCACGCAGCCCGAGGTAGACCCACCGGTGACGATCACTGTGTCAATGCCATGGAAATTGAACACCGAGTTGAGGTGGGTTTCGTGGAAGGCCGAGGCCATGCGCTTGTTGATCACCACGTCGCGTTGGTGGTCGATTTGCAAGCGGTCATCGAACTCGGAACGGCGCGAACCGACCTTGATGTTTTGCAGCGAGTCAGGGGTGTCGGTGCGGGTGCCCCAAATGCCACAGTCCTCGCCCGACTCCATGTAGGCCACATAGGTCCACACCACCGGGCAACCCTTGCTGCGCAAGGCGTTGGAGAGTTGGTTCACATGCGCCAGTTGCTGCGGATCGGTTTCGTAGGCGGTGACAAACTCACCCACGCAGGTGTAGGCCTTTTGCAAATCAATATTGATGATGGCCGGGCGTTTGCCAAACCCAAAGCGGCGCCGCGTGGGGTTGGCCTTGATGTCTTCAAACAGTTGGCGCGCAGTTTTGTTTGAGTGTTCCATGTGGTTCAAAGGTTAAAAAGCCAAGGGTGTGCTTGGCGGTATTGCACCTCAAAAGACTTGAGGGCGGCGTCGTGCTGCAAGGTGACCCCTATCTCGTCGAGGCCCTCGACCAAGCACTTCTTGCGAAATGCATCCATCTTGAAAGCATAGACCTGGCCATCTGGTCCGGTCACCGTTTGGGCCGGCAAGTCAACCCGCACATGCGCACCCGGTTGGGCATGCAGTTGCTCACGCAAACGCACGCAAAAGGCAATGTCCAATTGAACCGGCAGCAAGCCGGTTTTGAGGGAGTTGAGGTAAAAAATGTCGCCAAAGTCGGCCGCAATCACGCAGCGGATGCCGTGGTCGACCAAGCCCCAAGGGGCTTGCTCGCGGCTGGAGCCGCAGCCAAAGTTGCGATCGGCCACCATGATGGTGGCGCTGCGGTAAGCAGCTTGGTTCAAGATGAAGTCGGGTCGCTCGGTGTCGTCTTCATGGAAGCGCACATCGCGAAACAAGAACTGACCGTAGCCACCTTGCCGCGGACGACGCAAAAACCGCGCAGGCAAGATTTGATCGGTGTCCACATCGGCCTGATCAAAGGGAACGGCCACGCCGTCTTCCACCACAAATGCTTTCATATCATTTCACCAAGCTGCGGACATCGGTCAATCGGCCGGTCAAGGCGGCGGCGGCGGCCATCGCCGGACCCATCAAATGGGTTCGGCTGCCCGGTCCTTGGCGACCCACAAAATTGCGGTTGGAGGTGGATGCACAGCGCTTCCCAGCGGCCACCAAGTCCCCGTTCATGCCCACGCACATGGAGCAGCCCGATTCGCGCCAATCAAAGCCAGCGTTCTTAAAGATTTGGTCCAAACCCTCGCGTTCGGCCTCGAGCTTGACGCGGGTCGAGCCAGGCGAGACCAGCACCGGTACCTTGGCTTTTCCAAGCCGTGCCACAGCGGCGGCAGCGCGCAGGTCTTCAATGCGGCCATTGGTGCAAGAGCCAATGAAAACCTGATCGACCGCGATGTCTTGCAAGGCCATGCCCGCTTGCAACCCCATGTAGGCCAGTGCCCGCTCCATGCCGGCGCGCTTTTCGGCGTCGGGCTCGTTGCGGGGGTCAGGCACGCAAGCGGTGATGGGCAAGCCGTCTTGCGGGCTGTTGCCCCAGGTCACCATGGGCGATAGCGCACTGGCGTCCAGCTCGATGTCGACATCAAAACGCGCGTCTGCGTCAGAGGGCAAACTGCGCCAATGGTCCAAGGCCTGCTCCCACAAGGCCGCTTTGGGTGCATAGGCACGCCCTTGCAAATACGCGAAGGTGGTGTCGTCGGGTGCCACCATGCCAGCGCGGGCACCGGCCTCGATGGACATGTTGCACACCGTCAAGCGCTCTTCAATGCTCATGGCGCGAATGGCCGAACCGGCATATTCGATCACGTGCCCCACGGCACCGTTGGAGCCGATCTTGGCAATGATGGCCAAGATCACATCTTTGGCGCTGACGTGTGCCCCGCGCGCGCCTTCAACCCGCACGCGCAGGGTTTTGGAGCGTCGCTGCCAGGTGGCTTGGGTGGCCAGCACATGGGTGATTTCACTCGCACCGGCGCCAAAAGCCAATGCGCCCAAGGCGCCATGGGTAGAGGTGTGGGAGTCGCCACACACCAAGACCATGCCAGGTTGGGTGAGCCCTTGTTCTGGGCCCACCACGTGCACGATGCCTTGGCGCGGGTCACCCAGGGGAAAGTGCAAGATGCCGTGGGCTTGGGTGTTCTCCACCAAACGCTCCACCACCCGGCGCTGCTCGGCGTCGGTGATGGCCGCCATCACGTGGCTGCGCGTTGAAATGCCGTGATCGGGGGTGGCCGCCACCTGGTCGGGGCGGCGCACGGTCAAGCCTTTTTCCTTGAGGAATTGAAAGGCGTGCACCGATCCATCGTGCACCAAATGGCGCGCCACATGCAACAGGCTTTGGCCATCATCGCCATCGAGCACCTTGTGTGCATGCCAGATTTTTTCGTACAGGGTCAGGCCCATGGGGTATTGGCTCAGGTGGGGTTCAAATTACTTGGAGCGTCAAGCGCTGGCAGCCATCTTAATGCATGGGTTTGGGCGTGTTTTTATGCCCAATTTGAAAACCATCGAGTCAAGTTGCAGTGGGCAAACGCGGTGGCTTGGCCAGCAAAAACAAGCCCGACCCAGCGCAGGCCATCAAAGCCAATATGGTGAAGCCCATGCGGTAATTGCCCGTCAAGTCGGCAAAAAACCCGGCCACCATGGGCCCTGCAATTTGGCCCATGGCAATGATCACCGCCGACAAGCCCAAAATCATGCCAATCGCATTGCGGCCAAAGTAATCGGCGCGCAAGGCTTGCATGAAAGGGCCGCGCAAACCCCAAGCGATGCCGTGCAGCAGGGCAAAGGCCACCAGTTCGGCCGAATGGGTGGCGTAGGTCAGCAGCAACAAGCCTGTGCCATGCATCAACATGCAGGTGGCCGCCACGCGGCGCTTGTCGTATTTGTCGCCCATCCACGCCCCTGATAACACCCCCATGACCTGGCCCACCGTCATCAGCAAGATGAACCAAGCAGCCTCTGCCACGGTGTAGCCCAAGCCCTCTTTCATGTGGGTGATGGCATGCACATTGACCGCAGTCACCACCAACAAAGCCACGCCGTGACCCAAACCCAGCAACCAAAAGGCCTGGGTGCGCAAGGCCTGTCGGGCGGTGAACTCGACCGCTGCAGGTGCCCCATGGTCTTGGCCATCGGCCGTCATGGGGGCGGGTTTGGGCACCCCGTCAATCGTCAATCCCATGTCCTCAGGACGCCCACGGATCAATGACGCCAATGGAAAACCCACCAACAAAGCCACCACACCCGAGGCGATGGCCGTGGTGCGCCAACCAAAGCTGTGCATGGACCACGCCACCAAGGGCACCGCCAAACCACCCAGCGCCAACCCTAAGCTGAGCAACGACAAAGCACGGGCGCGGTGGCGCTCAAACCAATGGATGATGGCCACGGTCAAGGGAAAATAACCGCACAAGCTCGCCCCAATGGCCAGGGTGACGGCACTGACATAAAAACCGGTGAGGGTTTCCAATTGGCTGAGGGCAAAAAACCCCAAAGCAAATGCCACAATGCCCCAGCGGATCATGGCTTGGGGACCAAACCGGTCCATCACCCAACCCAGCACGGGGCCCAAAATGGCCGCCTCCATGGACTGCATCGCGGCCGCACCGGCCAAAGAGGTTTTACTCCAACCGCGTTCTTCTGCCAGCAAGGCCACATAGGCCCCAAAAGACTGGGTCAACAAGGCCGATTGCATGAACTGCAAGGTGCTGGCTGCGCCAGCAATGCGCCAGCCGTGAAAAATTTTGGACAAAGATGATTTTCCTGGATGGGGCGCTGCTTTCACAGCGCCCGGCTGGGTCACGCGCGCTCAACGCCAATGGCGAAATCCGCGCCCCCCATAAAACCCAAAGTGCATGGAGAACGGGTAGGGTCGATAAACCGGGGCATACACATAGGGATAGGGTGCGACCACCACTGCGGTCGGTGCCGGTGCCGTCACCCAAACGGTGGGGGGGATGGCAGGCACGACGGCCTCGACCACCGGTGTCACACTGATGGGCAGCCATTGGCCTGGGTCTTGGGCCAAACTGGCACCATAGGTTTTGCCCCCGTACTCATAAACCACGTTGTAATGCGTGATGCGGTTTTGCAACTGAGTGGTTTGAGTGCAAGTGGCGGGAGATGACCCCACACTGGTGCACATGGGCTCGGTGACCGAAACAGTTTGGATCACGGGGGTGGTGGAGACCACCCGCGCCATCTCTTGCCCCCAGGCCGCTGGCGACAGCACACAGGCCAGTCCGGCCATCCAATAAGCAAGGGATCGATGTGACATGGGGGCGGCTCCAAATCGGTGGGATTGGTTCATTGTGCCAAACACGCTCACATGATGGACAAGCCACCGTCGGCCATCAGGGTGGCGCCCGTGATGAACGAAGCCTCGTCCGAGGCCAGCCACAAAATCGGCCAAGCCATCTCTTGTGGATCGGCCCAGCGGCCGATCAAGGAGTTTCCCGCACGTTCGGTCTTGAGTTGCGCGGGCGATTTGCCTGCGGCCAAGGCACGCCCCACATGAAAGTCGGTGAAGGTCGAGCCCGGGCACACCGCATTGACGCGCACGCCGTGCTGCACCTCTTCAAAGGCCAAGGTGCGGGTCATGGCCAGCATGCCGGCCTTGGTGGTGTCGTACAAGCCCATGCCCTTGCGCCCGATCAACGCATGGGCCGATGACACATTGACAATGCTGCCGCGTCCGCTCGCCCGCAAATGGGGCAGGGCCAAGCGACACAAAGTGGCTGTGCCCACCAAATTCACCCCCACCATGGCCTGCCACTCAGCAGGCGTGGCATCGGCCAAGGCCGAATGGTTGCGCATGGCCGCGTTGTTGACCAGCACGTCCAGGCCACCCAAAGCATGCACGGCACTGGCCACCGCCGCTTGCACTTGCGCCTCTTGGGCGATGTCAGCCACAACCGAATGCAATTTCGCCAGGGGGAAGTCACGCTGCAAGGCCACCAGGGTGTCACGCAAAGCCTGGCCATTGGCGTCGAGCAGGCACACCTGGGCGCCTTGGGCGCAAAACAATCGCGCGGTGGCCGCGCCAATGCCCGCCCCTGCACCAGTGATCAGCGCGGATTTGTTTTTCAACCGGTCCATGCGCAATCCACTTTGGGGCCGACGGCCTGGAAGATCAGACGCCAGCAATGAACCTCGGTTTTGACGATGGACACCACAATGCGCAGCGCCTTGCGGGGCACCCCATCGTGTGCCTGAGCCCGACCGGGAACCCCGCACACCACCCAGGCCAACACCACCAACGGACTGTGGGGCCAGCCCATTCGCGTCACAGGGTGTATACCGGCTTGGTCAAATCATTGGCCAAATGGTCTTTGGCCCACGACACCGGGTCTTGCGCCTTGTCGAGCAACACACCGGCGGCGCGAACCCGCTGCGCGGTGGCATCAAGAGCGGGAGGCTCCACCCCTTTGGCCAAATCGGTGGCTGCCTCGTAGAGCATGCGCCGCGCCATCACAATGCCACGGTCGGTGGGCAAAATCTTTTCTTCGGCATGGTTTTGGATCGGTCCCATGCTCTCTTGTAGTGAATAGTCTTGCGCCGCAATACCTGCCACGCCGCTGTACAAACGACGGTCTTTTTGGGCCTGTCGATCGATCAGGTAGTCATTGGACGCATTGGCCTTGGGGATAAAGCTGCCCGGCGCATCGTATTCATTGTGAATGCCGCGCCCGTGCTGCATGTGCATCAACTCTTCTTCACCTAACGGGGCCTCAGGCCGGTAATTGATGCTCCACGCCCAGCAATTGTGATCGTCAATGGGCACCCACACATGGCCACCCAAGGCATGGTCGCCAAAGGGTGGGATCAGGGTGTACCAAGGAAACAACCACTGCGTCACACGCCAGTAAAAGCTATCAGGCTCGCCCATTCGACGGCCAAACAAGGTCATGCCAAAGTCGGTTTTTTCGATGTTGAACACCACATTGCCATCGGCCTTGATGTAGTCCAGCGCCTTGACACCGCGGTGCATGGGGTCTGTGGTCACGTCCATGCTGTGCACGTACGACACATGGGCGGTATCGATGCCGCCCTCCATGGCCTGCAGGTAATTGGACGACTGCCAGCGCTTGGACACAAACACATGGCTGGGCGGCAGCGTGCACCACTCTACCTCTGGCTCGGCGGGTTGTTGCTCGGCAGGCCCCATATAAGCCCACACCACACCACCGCGCTCCACGCAGGGGTAACCCACGATCTTCATCTTCTCGCACATTTGCGGCGCAGAGGGCACATCGACACAGTTGCCCAGGCGGTCAAATTTGACCCCATGGTAGGAGCAGCGGATGCCTTTTTCTTCATTGCGACCGAAAAACAGCGACACCCCGCGGTGCGAGCAAAACTCACTGATCAGTCCGGGCAAGCCCTCCGTATCGCGAAACGCCAGTAACTTTTCCCCCATGATTTGCACCCGCACTTGGGGGCCATCGGGTTGGGCGATTTCGCTGGACATGACCACTGGCACCCAGTAGCGGCGCATCAAATTGCCCATGGGCGTACCGGCATTGGTTTGGGTCAGGGTTTGGGACATTTCTGGGCTCATACATGCTCTCCTATTTCAACGGGCTTGCCCTTGCAGGGCTGATTGATTGATTAAACGAATGCCTTTAATCGGCCTTGGCGCCGGTGGCCTTGATCACCTTGCCCCAGCGCGGAATTTCTGTGGCAATCCAGGCAGCAAATTGGTCGGGGTTGGAGGCGATGACCTCGAACTCCATTTCTTCCAATTTTTGTCGAATCTCTGTGGATTGCAAAATTTTGACCAACTCGCGGTGATAGCGCTCGATGATGGGCTTGGGGGTGCCACCGGTGGTGAGCAGGCCAATCCACGAAGTGGCCTCAAAGTCTTTGAAGCCGGCTTCGATCAAGGTGGGCACCTGGGGCGTGCTTTTGAAGCGCTTGGTCCCACTGACCGCCAGCAAACGCAAGCGCCCCTCTTTGGCGAACTGCTGCACATTGCCCGGCACAAAAAAGGCCACCTGGATGTTGCCCGCAATCAAATCGGTCACCGCCGGCCCGGCCCCTTTGTAGGGCACATGGGTGATTTGCACCCCAGCGGCCATTTTCAGCATTTCCATCGTCAGGTGCGAAGCACTGCCCACCGCCACCGAGCCATAAGAAAACTTGGCGGGGTTGGCCCGCGCTTGGCCGACCAGGTCTTGCACCGACTGCAAGCCCGCTCCAGGGTGGGCCACCAGATACTGCGGGGACTTGACCGCCAAGGTGATGGGGGCCAGGTCTTTGATCGGGTCGTAGGGCATCTTGTCAAACAGCGACACGTTGATGGCCATGGGTCCGTTGTAGCCGATCAGCAAGGTGTGGCCATCGGGCGCGGCTTTGGCCACCATGTCGGCCCCCAAATTACCCCCAGCGCCAGGTTTGTTCTCCACCAGCACCGGCTGGCCCAACACCTCCGACAGCTTGGGGGCGAGCAAGCGCGCCAGCACATCATTGGTGCTGCCCACGATGGGGACAATGATGCGCACCGGCTTGGTGGGCACCCACTCAGGCGTTTGGGCATAAGCCGCAAGGGCCACAGCACCAAGCACCACCATGGCTGACGCACGCCAGCTGAAAGCGGTTTTGATCAGTGTGAAGCACGGCAAACAATGCATGGCGATCTTTATAGGGTATGAACAAAGGCAAGAGGCGAAGCCAAAGGGCTCACTTTAAGGCCAAAGCCCAAACTGATCGAATCGATCAGGGCCAACTGCGCGCCAGCCACAGAGCCAGGCCTGCACTGGCCAGCAGCGACAGCCCGGTGCACACCGACAAAACCCGCGTGCGCGACTGCATTCGATTGACGGCCCCAATCAGGCTGGCATTTTGTTCGGCCAGATCGGTCATGGTTTGGGCCATTTGTTGCTGGGTTTGTCTGAGTTGTTCGCATTGCGCTTGCAAGGCCAGGCAGCGGTTTTTCAGTTCGCCCAGGCTGGGGACCTCGCCGGGCTCGACACTGGGCGCAACGGGGCTGGGGTCGACCCCGGCCGCACCGGGGCGGTGTTTGTCTATCAAACCGCGCGCTTTGTCCAACACCTGGGGGGCATGTTCCATTACTTTTCCCCAAGGCACCACCTTGAGCGCTGCCAACCATGAAATCGCCATTGTTTGTCCTCCTTAGCGGCCCAATGTGGGTGGGCCAAGTCCGAGCTTAACGCCAGCGCCCTGGTCGTGGGCCACAAGGCCCAAGGCGGCTAATATGTTGGCCACCCTTTACGCCAGGCCTGACCCCATGATCAACCCATCACCCTTGCAAGCCGTCCAGCACTTTTACGACCACCACCCGATCA
>RFXS01000040.1 GCA_009921465.1 Betaproteobacteria bacterium | reverse complement strand
GCTGACTTGCCGCATGCCAGAGATGACCCAACTGGCCCCATTGCCTGAGGTGGAAAAAGTTCGCCGCTTGCGCAAAGTGATGCTGTTTTGGGCGGTGCTGGATGCGGCCGGTTTTGAGCACGACTCGGATCGCCTCAAGGCTTGGATGGCAGACTTGGGCGTGAAAGCCAACTTCAATCCGGGATTTGGTGCGGGCTTGCGCCAAGCGGCTTACCAAGCCGTTGCCAATGCGCCTCCCCCAGCGGTGCCACACAACATGCGCACTTTGATGACCGAGGTGAACACGATTGCCAAGTTCAGGCACGTTTACAGCAACGACCCGCATTTGATGGCCAACGGCGCACCACTGTTCGACAACGAAGAAGATATTTTGATGTCGTTCATTTCGAGTGGCAATGGTCAGCACCCTTATATGCTGCGCCCGTGCCTGATTTATCACAGCGCCAAGGCCGATGACTTTGAAGCGCAGATCATGGCGTCATTGGACGAAGGCCGCACCGTGATCATTGACTTGAGCAATGCCACCGATCAGGTGGTGCGTTACTTTGCACAAAAAATATGTTGGGCCATTTTTGCATCGCAAGAGCACAAGTTCAAGCTCAACACCTTGACCGGGCGGTACGTGCAAATTTATTTTGAAGAAGCACATGATATTTTCCCGATCCAAGGCACACTGATGACACAGGTGTACTCGCGCTTTGCCAAAGAGGGGGCGAAATTTCACATTGGCATTGCTTATGCCACGCAGTCGCCATCAACACTGAGCCCCGACTTGTTGGCCCAAACAGAGAATTTTTTCATAGGCCATTTGTCCAGCCAAAAAGAGGTGGACTGCCTTTGCGAGTTGCAGGTGGCGTTTCAGGGCTGCGAAAACGCCATTCGCTTTAACCGCACCCCCGGCTTGATGCAGGTGCTGACGCATTCGCACCGCTATGTGGTGCCTATCCAAGCGCAGCTATTTCCCGCCCGACCGATGCCACGCAATGCCCCCATGCTGAGGTTGGGCAGGGTTTAAATCAGCTCGAGCGCCAAGGCCGTTCCTTCGCCGCCACCAATGCACAGTGTGGCCAGGCCACGGCGCAAGCCGCGGGTTTGCAATGCGTGCAACAAGGTGACGATGATGCGCGCGCCTGAAGCGCCGATGGGGTGACCCAAGGCACAAGCGCCCCCATGCACATTGACTTTGTCGTGCGGCACCTGGAGCTCATGCATCAAGGCCATGGGAACCACGGCAAAGGCTTCGTTGACTTCCCACAGGTCCACATCGGCCACTTGCCAGCCAGCCTTGTCCAGTGCTTTTTGACTCGCCCCCACAGGTGCAGTCGAAAACCACTCGGGGGCTTGTGCGTGGGTGGCATGGCTGACGATGCGTGCCAAGGGTTTGCAGCCGAGTTGCAGGGCTGTGGACTCGCGCATGAGCACCATGGCGGCTGCACCGTCATTGATGGATGAGCTGGATGCGGCCGTGATGGTGCCGTCTTTTTGAAAGGCGGGTTTGAGTGTGCTGATTTTGTCGAGCTTGACCTTGCCCGGGCCTTCGTCGATGCTGACCACGCGCTCGCCACTGCGCTCTTTGACGGTGACGGGGGCTATTTCGGTGGCACAAGCGCCCGATGCGGTGGCGGCTTTGGCGCGCTCGACACTGATGGTGGCAAACTGGTCTTGCTGGGCGCGGCTGAATTGGTATTTGGCGGCACAGTCTTCGCCAAAAGTGCCCATGCTGCGCCCAGCTTGGTAAGCGTCTTCCAAGCCGTCGAGCATCATGTGGTCGTAAATTCGGTCGTGGCCCATGCGGTAACCCGCACGGCCCTTGAGCATGAGGTAGGGCGCATTGGTCATGCTCTCCATGCCACCGGCGACCAACACATCGTGGCTGCCGGCGCGCAGCATGTCGTGGGCGAACATGGCTGCACGCATGCCCGAGCCACACATTTTGGACAAGGTGACCGCGCCTGCGCTGGCGGGCAACCCACCTTTGAACGCCGCTTGGCGGGCCGGGGCCTGGCCTTGACCGGCCATCAGGCAGTTGCCCATCAGCACCTCGGTGACCAACTCGGGGGCAATGCCTGCACGGGACAAGGCGGCGGCGATCGCAACCCCGCCAAGGTCGTGCGCGCTCAGGCTGGCAAAGTCGCCTTGGAAGCTGCCCATGGGTGTGCGGGCAGCGCTGACGATGACAATGGATTCAGACATCAAAATCTCCTGTGGAAACTAAACGGTGGCGATGGTCCGCCGGTGCGCCAAGCGCTTGTCGGCGTCGTAGGGGAACACGTCGTGCACATGGCCAGCGAGGATTTTTTCCTTGTGGCTTTGCCAGTATGCGGGGGTGAGCAAGTCTGCATGGTGCTGCATGAACACTTCACGCACAGCGGGGTTGCCCAATAAAAATGGGGCAAAGGTTTCGGGGAACACATCGCGTGGGCCCACGGGGTACCAAATTTCCCCCGACAGTTCGTCATCCTCGTTGCGCGGGGCGGGCACGGTGCGGAAGTGGCAGTCGGTGAGGTATTCGATTTCGTCGTAGTCATAAAAGACCACTTTGCCATGGCGGGTGACGCCAAAATTTTTCCACAGCATGTCGCCCGGGAAAATATTGGCGGCCAACAAATCTTTGATGGCGTTGCCGTATTCGACCACGCTGCGGGCCATTTGCTGCTGAGAATGTGGGTCTTGTGGTGCGTCAAACGCCTCTTGCAAATACAGGTTGAGCGGGATCATGCGCCGCTCGATGTAAACGTGTTTGATGACCACCTCTGCGCTGCCTGTGGTGGCGTTGTGGGTGATCTCAAGTTGGCTGGGGGCGTGGTGCTCGATCTCGGCGAGCAACTCGTCACTGAAGCGCGCGCGTGGAAAAGCCACGTTGCTGTACTCCATGGTGTCGGCCATGCGCCCCACCCGGTCGTGTTGCTTGACCAGCAGGTACTTGCCCTTGATTTGTTCTCGGCTGGTGTCTTTGGGGGCCGGATAAAAGTCTTTGATGACCTTGAACACATAGGGAAAAGAGGGCAAGTCAAACACCAGCATGACCATGCCCTTGATGCCCGGCGCAATGCGAAACGCGTCGCTGCTGTGGCGCAGGTGATAGAGAAAGTCGCGGTAAAACAAGGTTTTGCCTTGCTTGATCAGGCCCAAAGCGTTGTACAGCTCGGCCCTGGGCTTGCGCGGCATCAAGCCGCGCAAAAAATGCACCGTGGCCGAGGGCACTTCCATGTCGACCATGAAGTAAGCCCGTGCAAAACTGAACAAGATAAGCAAGTCATCTTCGCCACTGAGCACGGCATCGATCACCAAACGCCCATCGATGGTGTGCAAAATGGGCAGCGCAAAGGGAATCTCTTGAAACCCATTGATGACCTTGCCCACCAGGTATGCGCCTTTGTTGCGGTAGAACAAGCCCGACAGAGTTTGGATTTGAAAATTGGCGCGTGTTTTTGTGGTCCCCAGTATGAGATGGAACTGCTCAAGTACACCATCGATGTCACGCTCTAGGTTTTCAAAGGGGCGGCGCAATCCATGGTGGCGCACCATTTCCAGCAGCATCGGCCGCAGTTGATTGGGTTGGGGATACCAAGATAAATACGTGGGCTGGGCGTTGGGGTCGTCGCTTTCGATGTACTCGGTACTGACCGCTGGTCGCACAAAAATAAAGTCGTTGTGAAAATAACTGCGGTGCAGTATTTTGGTGGTGACCGAGTTGAAAAATGTCTCTGCCAGCTCGGGCTGGTGGTGATCAACGAGTAAACCGATGTAGTGCAGTTTGACTTGCTGCCACACCTCCATGGCCTGTTCGTGGGCTTTGAATTCGCGCTCTAAGCGGTTAGAGCATTCTTTGACGCGCAGATCGTAAAACTGGATGCGCTCGCGCTGGGCGCGTTGCTGGCCATGCCAGTCAGCGGTTTCAAAGCGGTGCTTGGCACGCGCCGATTCGGCCCGGAACAACCGGTAATGGTGGTTGAACCCATCCATCATGGCCTTGGCAATGTCGTAAGCCAAGGCGGAGTCGAGTCGCTGGGGAAACATGCAGATTGCTTTCGGCGCGTGGTGTCACGGGGCGGACGAAAGGGCTTGGTGGCGCGCGCGCCAGCGCAGGTGCAATGCGCGCAAAGCGCGCTCGTGGGCGGGGGCCACCTCATCGGCGCTGTCTGCAGTGACCGCCATGTCTTGCAGCAAGCCATTGTGCAAACCATATACCCAGCCGTGCACCACCACGCTTTGCCCGCGTTGCCAAGCGTCGGTGACGACGGTGGTGCGGCATACGTTGCGCGCTTGCTCCAGCACATTGAGCTCGACCAAAGCGTCCACCCGCAGGCTGTCGTGCAGGCCCATCAAAAAACCAGCTTGCGCGTCGCGCACGTCTTGCACGTGGCGCAACCAGTTGTCGACCAAACCAGCGCGCTGGTTGTTCATGGCGGCACGGATACCGCCGCAGTTGCTGTGGCCGACCACGATGATGTGTTGCACGCCCAAGACGTCGACGGCGTATTGGATGACGCTCAAGGCGTTGAGGTCGGAGTGCACCAACACATTGGCCACATTGCGGTGCACAAACAACTCACCAGGAAGCAAATCGACCAACTCATTGGCGGGCACGCGGCTGTCAGCGCAGCCGAGCCACATGTACTTGGGTTGTTGCTGCGACAGCAGTCCGGTGAAAAATCCTGGCGTGCGCGACTCTGTCTCGGCCGCCCATTGGCGGTTGCGGTCAAACAATTCTTCAAGGTTTTTACTCATCAGCTGAAACGCCTCACATGGTTTCTGAAAAAAGTTCTCGTCCGATCAGCATGCGGCGAATTTCGCTGGTGCCTGCACCGATTTCGTACAACTTGGCATCGCGCCACAAACGGCCCATGGGGTAGTCGTTGATATAGCCGTTGCCACCCAACAATTGGATGCCTTCGCTGGCCATCCAGGTGGCTTTTTCGGCGCACCACAAAATGACCGAGGCACAGTCTTTGCGCACTTGCCGCACGTGTTCACTGCCCAAGGCGTCAAGGTTTTTGCCCACGGTGTAGCAAAAACTGCGGGCGGCTTGCAGCACGGTGTACATGTCGGCCACCTTGCCTTGGATGAGCTGAAACTCGCCAATGCTTTGGCCAAATTGTTTGCGCTCGTGGGTGTAAGGGATGGCGTTGTCCATCACCGCCTGCATGATGCCAATGGGGCCGGCGGCGAGCACAGCGCGCTCGTAATCGAGCCCGCTCATGAGCACCTTGGCCCCCAGGTTGAGGCCACCCAGGATGTGGTCAGCGGGGACTTCCACGTTGTCAAACACCAGCTCAGCGGTGTGGCTGCCGCGCATGCCCAACTTGTCGAGTTTTTGTGCGGCAGAAAACCCATGCATGGTTTTCTCAATCAAGAAAGCGGTGACACCGCGCGCGCCCAACTCGGGTTCAGTTTTGGCATAGACCACCAAGGTGTCGGCGTCGGGGCCGTTGGTGATCCACATTTTGTTGCCGTTGAGCAGGTAGTAACCGCCTTTGTCTTGGGCGCGCAGTTGCATGCCCATCACATCGCTGCCCGCACCCGGCTCGGACATGGCCAAAGCGCCCACATGCTCGCCACTGATCAGACGCGGCAGGTATTTGGCTTTTTGCGCGGGTGTGCCATTGCGGTTGATTTGGTTCACGCACAGGTTGCTGTGCGCGCCGTAACTCAGGCCCACGCTGGCACTGGCGCGAGAGATTTCTTCCATCGCCACCATGTGGGCCACATAACCCATGTTGGCCCCGCCATAAGCCTCGGGCACGGTGACGCCCAAAACACCCAAGTCGCCCATCTTGCGCCACAAGTGCATGGGGAATTGGTCGTTGCGGTCGATGTCAGCGGCCAGCGGAGCAATTTCGGTTTGGGCAAAGTCGTGCACCGCTGCGCGCAAGGCGTCGATGTCTTCGCCCAATTGAAAGTTCAGTCCAGGCAAGTGGCTCATGATGTGGGCTCGGTGGTCATGGGTGGTGGTGGGGCTCAGTATGTTTTGGTCACTGTGGCCAAGGTTTGCTGCATGAGTGCGCAGTCGCGCACTTGCCCGTCAGGCGCTTGGTGGGTGACCTCTGCCGTGGTGACAATGATGCGCTTGCCAGCGCGCACCACTTTGCCGATGGCATGCAAATGGCCACCTTGGAATGCAGCCAAAAAATTGATTTTGTATTCGACGGTAGAAACCTCGCTGCCAGCGGGGGCGACTGTCAATCCGGCGTAGCCTGCTGCCACGTCGGCCAATGACCCCATGGCCCCACCGTGGTATCCGCCTTGTTGCTGGGTGACCTTGTCTGAATATGGCAGTCGCAATTCGACCAAGCCGACCTTGGCTTGCAGCAACTCGACGCCCAAGTGGCGCAACATGCCTTGTCGGTCAAAGCTTTCTTTCACACGGGCGTGGGCAATTTCATCGGGGCTCATGGTTTCACCTTTTTGCGGTGTTTAGAGAGCAAAGCGCGGGCTTCTTTTTCGTGCGCTTTGACCTCGTCGAGGTTGACTTCGATTTCAGCCAATTGGGATTCCAATTGGTTGCGGTGTTCGGCCAGGATCAGCAAGAACTTTTCCAACTGCGGCACAGTGTCGCGTGGGCTGTCGTACATGTCGATCAGGTCGCGGGCTTCGGTCAGCGACAAGCCCAAACGCTTGGCGCGCAGCGTCAGGCGCAGCCGGGTGCGGTCGCGCGTGGTGTAGGTGCGGCTGCGCCCGCCCGGACCGGTGCGCATGGGTTGGAGCAAGCCCAGGTCCTCGTAAAAGCGCATGGCCCGGGTGGTGAGGTCAAACTCTTTGGCCAGGTCACTGATGCTGTAAGTGGTTGCCATGTGCGTGTGTAGGGAATTGGCCCCGAGGTGACAGGGCCCGAGCGGCGACACCCTTGTCGCCGCCTACAATGCCCATGACGTTTACGTAAACGTCAATTATCCATGAAATCGACCATGACACCGTTAGAAAACCGACTCCACTACCCGTTGGGCGACCAATTGCCAGCCCCTGGCGACACTTTGGAGGTAGCGCCAGGGGTTTTTTGGCTGCGCATGGGCTTGCCGTTTGCGCTGGACCACATCAACTTATGGTTGCTGCGCGATGTGCGAGACGGCGTGGTGGGCTGGACCGCTGTGGACTGCGGCATAGACAACGCTTTGACGCGCCAGCATTGGGCGGCGGTGCTGGACAAGCACTTGCAAGGTGCGCCCTTGTGGCGGGTGATCGTGACCCACATGCACCCCGACCACTTGGGCTTGGGCCACTGGCTGTGTGAGCGCTGGAATGCCCAGTTGTGGATCAGCTTCACCGACTACCAAGCGGCGATGCTGGCCACGATGCACCATGACAGCTTTGGCGGTGACGGTGCGGCCCAGTTTTTTGAGCGCCATGGATTGCACGACCCCGCGTCCTTGGACCAAGTTCGTTCGCGGGTGACGTATTACGCTGGCATGGTGCCCAAGATTCCTGCGCAATTTCACCGACTGCAAGATGGCCTGAAGGTGGTGATCAACGGACAAGCCTGGCAATGCATCAGCGGCTTTGGCCATGCGCCCGAGCACATGGCCCTGTACCAGGCTGACAGGGGTTTGCTGATCAGTGGAGACATGGTGTTGCCACGCATATCCACCAATGTGAGCGTGTACGACGCCGAACCCGAGGCCGATAACCTGCGCTTGTTTTTGAATTCAATTGACAAGTTCAAACCGCTGCGTGCCGACACGCTGACCCTGCCCTCGCATGGCAAGCCCTTCGTGGGTTTGCACGAGCGCATTGAGCAATTGCACAACCACCACCGCGATCGCTTGGACGAGGTGCTGCAAGCCTGCGCACAAAAGCCATGCAGTGCACACGATGTGTTGCCGGTGCTGTTCAAAAGAGCGTTGGATTTGCATCAAACCACGTTTGCCATGGGTGAAGCTGTGGCGCATTTGCACTGCCTGTGGCATGCGGGTCAATTGGTCCGCCAGCGCGATACCCGTGGTGTGTGGCGCTTTACCAGCGCGGCAACGCCTCGTCTTTGAGCAGGCGACGCCGCTGGGCGTAATCGGGCACCACGGTGCCGACGGTCTCCCAAAATTGGGGGCCGTGGTTCATGACACGCAGATGGCTGAGTTCGTGCGCCACCACATAGTCGATCACATCCATTTTGAAATGGACCAACCGCCAGTTGAGCCGTATCGATCCATCGGCACTGGCCGTGCCCCAGCGTGTACTGGCACTGCTCAATGAAAGCCGTTGCCATTGCACTTGCAAGCGCGGCGCAAAATGGTCCAAACGCTCGGTGAAGATGCGTTTGGCTTGGCGCATCAACCAGGCTTGGACCGCATCGCGGATTTGTGCGGTATCCGCGTGGTGGGGCAGGCCCAGGCACAAGCGGTGCGTCAAGGCAGTCGGGTCGCTGGGGTCGCGCGGCTGCAAGCGTGCACCGGCCTCGTGGAATTGGTGCTGGGGGTCGAGCACCAAGACCAGGGGCTCACCCAAAAAGGGCAGGCTGCTGCCCTCGCGCCACACCATGGTTTGTTGGGACATGCGGTGGCTGCGCTCGCGCATTTCGTCGAGCTTGCGCACGATCCATTCGCCTTTTTCATGCAGCGCCGCTTCTACCTCGGCCAAGCCCACCCAGCGTGGGGCACTGACCACCAAACCGTCTGGCCCCACCACCATGCCAATGGTGCGCCGTTTGGCCCGTTTGAAGTGATAGGCCACGCGGGTGTGTCGCAACAAAATGCTGCGGTTGGATTGGGGATGTGCAAACTGGGCCGGGGGCAAGGCATCGCTGAGCGACAGCGCAGGCCGGGGGTCTGCCTCGCGCACTTGGATGGGCGCAGGCGCAGGTGGGTCGAACAAGTCGAGTGCCATTTGCACCAAGGATTTCATGCGGCTTGCTCAGTGGTAGGCGTCGGGGTCGAGGCGGCGCATTTCAGCTTCGATCC
The DNA here is from genome assembly GCA_009921465.1 of Betaproteobacteria bacterium. Taxonomy (GTDB): domain Bacteria; phylum Pseudomonadota; class Gammaproteobacteria; order Burkholderiales; family Burkholderiaceae_C; genus Limnohabitans. Next base: position 7,969 of record RFXS01000040.1, on the reverse strand, counting down.
AGGCTTGCACCTGCGCCATCATCTCTTCGGGTTCGCGCCCCTCAGACGCAATCGGCGGGCCAATGGACACATCGACCCAACCGGGATGCTTGACAAACGCTTTGCGCGGCCAGCATTTGGCTGAGGTGACTGCAATGGGGATGACGGGCGCGCCGGTGGCAATGGCCAAGCGTGTGCCGCCCGATTTATATTGCCCTTGCTCGCCGCGCGGGATGCGCGTGCCTTCGGGAAACATAATGACCCAAATGCCACGCGCGAGCAGTTCGCGGCCTTGTAAGACCACTTTGTTGAACGCCTGCGCGCGTTGGCTGCGGTCGATGTGGATCATGTCCAAGCGCGACATGGCCCAACCAAAAAAGGGCAAACGCAACAGTTCTTTTTTGAACACGTAGGCCAATGGGTGCGGCATGATGGCGGGAAACAAAAACGTTTCATACGTCGACTGGTGCTTGACGAGCAAGATCGCCGGGCTGGTTTGGCCCACGGGCAAATGTTGCTCCCCTTGGATGCGATAGCGAATGCCCAACAACCAATGGGCTGAAGTGATGCATTGGCGCAACCAAGCAGCGGCGATCCAGTACAAGCGGTCGCCACGCACCCCCAGCGCGGCCAAGCCCAAAATATGAAATGCGTAGGGCACGACGGTGATCAGCAACCACAGCGCATGCACCAACGATCGGATGAAGGCCATGGTCTCAGTGGGCCGCTGGGGTGATGGGCACTTCGTCAAGCAACCAGTCGACAAACCCAGCCAAATCGGCATGGGTGCGGGTGTGGCTGGGAAATGCGTCGGGCAAAGGCTGATCGCGAAAAGCAGCACCCTTGCCGGTGTAGACCAAATGTGGTTCGCACCCAACTTGCACACCGGCTTGCAGATCGCGCAAACTGTCGCCCACCACATGGGTACCATGCAAGTCCACGCCCAGGCGCTCACCAATTTGCTCAAACAAGCCCGGCAAAGGCTTGCGGCAGTGGCACTGGTCTTCCGGGCCATGGGGGCAAAAGAAGACCGCGTCAATGCGCCCACCCACGCCCGACAAGAGTTTGTTCATTTTGGCGTGCATGGCGTTGAGCGTGGCCATGTCAAACAAACCACGGCCCAGCCCCGATTGGTTGCTGGCCACCACCACATGCCAGCCAGCATGGTTGAGTCGGGCTATGGCTTCCAAAGCGCCGGGCAGCGGGATCCATTCCTCCGGCGACTTGATGTAGTCGTCGCTGTCTTGGTTGATGGTGCCGTCGCGATCGAGGATGACGAGTTTGGTGCTCATGTGAAACCCGCTGGCATCGGCCCTAAGCGGCCAAACGAGATAAATCGGCCACGCGGTTCATGGCCACATGGAGCATTTTGAGCAGACCTTGGCGATTCAAGCGCAGGTCCATTTCATCGGCATTGACCATGACGCCTTCAAAGAAAGCGTCCACCGGCGCGCGCAATGCCGCCAGGGTTTGCAGTGAAGCCGTGTAGTCACCGGCCTTGAATTGCGCCTCGGATTGGGGCAGCAAGTTTTGCATGACGGCGTAAAGGTCTTTCTCCGCCGCTTCGGCGAACAACGCTGGGTTGACATGGGCGTCCACCTCGCCCGCTTTTTTGAGGATGTTGCCAATGCGCTTGTTGGCCGCGGCCAAGGCTGGGCTTTCGGGCAAGGCGGCGAAGGCGCTGACCGCTTCGAGACGGCGCGGAATATCCGACCACAGGTCAAAGCCTTCGGCGGCCAATACGGCATGGATGGACGCACCACTGTCTTTGTACAAGCCCAGCAGTCGCTCGGAGAAAAAGTCAAGGAGCTCCTTGCGCACGTCATCGACCGATTGCGATAACTTGCCGCCAAAGACGCCATAGACCATCACGATGAGCGGTGAGACAGCCAACGGCCATTGCTTTTCAATCAGCATGCGAATGACCCCCAGCGCATGGCGGCGCAAGGCAAACGGGTCTTTGTCACCAGTGGGCAGGTTGCCAATGCCAAACATCCCGACCAGGGTTTCCAATTTATCGGCCAATGCCACGGCCGTGCCCACGTCGTGCGCTGGCAATTCGTCGCCCGCGAAGCGTGGCTTGTAGTGGTCGGCAATGGCCTGGGCGATTTCTTCGCTGTGGCCATCGTGGCGCGCATAGTACTGGCCCATGATGCCTTGCAGCTCTGGGAACTCGCCGACCATGTCAGTGAGCAAGTCGGTTTTGGCCAAGCGCGCCGCCAAGCTGGCTTTGTCGGCCAAGGCCTTCCCGCCCATTTGCAGGCCAATGGATTGGGCAATGGCGCACACGCGCTGCATGCGCTCACCCTGGGTGCCCAGCTTGTTGTGATAAACCACTTTGTCCAAACCTGCGACGCGGGCGTCCAAGGTTTTTTTGCGGTCTTGGTCGTAGAAAAATTTGGCATCGGCCAAGCGCGGGCGCACCACACGTTCGTTGCCGCCAATCACAGCGCAAGCATCGTCGGGGGTGATGTTGCTGACCACCAAAAACTGGTGGGTGAGCTTGCCCGACGTGTCTAGCAAGGGAAAATATTTTTGATTGGCCTTCATCGTGAGGATCAGGCACTCTTGGGGCACGCCGAGGAATTGCTTTTCAAATTCGCAAACCAGCACGTTGGGGCGCTCGACCAAGGACGTGACTTCGTCGAGCAAAGCATCATCTTCAATCGGGCGCACACCTCCACCGACTTTGGTGGCGGCCGCATTGAGCTGATGCACGATGTTTGCCCGGCGCTGCGCAAAGTCGGCAATGACAGCACCGTCTGTGCGCAATGTGTCTGCATAAGCGTCTGCGTGGGCGATGAGCACCGGGTTGCAAGCCGCCTCGAAGCGGTGCCCCTGTGTGGCACGCCCAGCCTGCAAGCCCAAGGCCTGAACGGGCACCACTTGGTCACCATGCAAGGCCACCAAGCCATGGGCGGGGCGCACAAAGCTCACGCTGCTCCAACCGGGCAGTTCACAGCCTTGCTCCAGTTGGTAGCTCATCACTTTGGGGATGGGCAGTTTGGCCAAGGCCTGTTCGATGGCCTGTTGCAAACCTTGCACCAAATCCACACCGCTGACGGTTTGGTCCAGCACCAGCACCTCGGATTTGCCCTCACCCACCCGCTGAAGTTGGGTCACCATGCTGTCGTCGAAACCAAGGGCCGTGAGTTTTTTCAGCAGTGCCGGTGTGGCTTGGCCTTGGTTGTCCAATCCAACAGCCACAGGCATGAGCTTGTGTTGCACTTGGCGGGCCGGGGCCTGGCTGAGCACATGGTCGATGTGAACGCCCAATCGGCGAGGAGAAGCGTAGGACTTGAGTACGGCTTGCGCCACGATCAAGCCTTGGCTTTGAAGTTGCGCAAACACGCCTTGTGCGAAGGCTTGGCCCAGCTTGGACAAGGCTTTGGGCGGCAGTTCTTCAACGAGCAACTCGACCAGCAATGGCGCGTGCAGGCTTTGTGAATTTGCCATGTTCAAGCCGCCTTTTGGTTCATTTGAGCCACCCATTCACGGGGTGCCATGGGAAAACCCAAACGCTCGCGGCTCTCGAAATAACTTTGCGCCACACTGCGCGCCAAATTGCGGATGCGCCCGATGTAGGCGGCCCGCTCGGTAACGCTGATGGCACCGCGCGCGTCAAGCAGGTTGAAGGTGTGGGCTGCCTTGAGCACTTGCTCATAAGCGGGCAGGGCCAATTGTTGGCCGATCAAATACTGGGCTTGTTTTTCGTGTGCGGCAAATGCGGTGAACAAAAATTCAGCATCGCTGTGCTCGAAGTTATAGGCTGACTGCTCTTTTTCGTTTTGCAAATAGACGTCGCCATATTTAAGTTGGTCGGTCCACTGCAAGTTGTAGACATTGTCAACGCCTTGCAAGTACATGGCCAAGCGCTCTAGCCCATAGGTGATTTCGCCTGTGATGGGTCGACAGTCGATGCCACCGACTTGTTGAAAATAGGTGAACTGAGTGACCTCCATGCCATTGAGCCAGACCTCCCACCCCAAACCCCAGGCACCCAATGTGGGGTTTTCCCAATCGTCTTCGACGAAGCGGATGTCATTTTTTTTCAGGTCAAAGCCCAAGGCCGTCAAAGAGCCAAGGTAGAGGTCAAGGATGTTGGCAGGTGCAGGCTTGAGCACCACTTGGTATTGGTAATAGTGTTGCAAACGGTTTGGGTTTTCACCATAGCGGCCGTCTTTGGGTCGTCGGCTGGGCTGCACGTAGGCGGCACGCCATGGCTCTGGGCCAATGGCACGCAAAAAGGTGGCGGTGTGTGATGTGCCAGCCCCGACCTCCATGTCATAAGGTTGCAGCAAAGCACAGCCTTGCTGGTCCCAATAATTTTGGAGGGTGAGAATGATTTTTTGGAAGGTCAGCATGGGCCGTTGTGTGTGTTGTTCATCTGTGGTGGGATGAAAGCGTTGATTTTATGCCCCAGCCACATGGCTTTGGCGGCGACCGCGCCAAGACAAGCCGACGACCAACACGCAAACCCCAACGAGAGGCCACAAGCCCCATCGCGCAGCCCACATGGCGAAGAATGTGGGCGGATCATCGCGCCCTTGCACCAGGGCGCTGAGCACACCGGTTTGGTGTCTGGGCAAATGGGCCGTGACCCGCCCCTGGTGGTCAATCACTGCGGTCATGCCGGTGTTGGTGGCGCGCACCATCGGGCGTTGCAACTCCAAGGTGCGCATGCGCGCTATGTTGAGGTGCTGGTCGATGGCGATGGAGTCACCGAACCAAGCGATATTGGTGATGTTGACCAGCACGGTGGGTGCGCGTTTGGGGTCAATGAAGCCGCGCGCCAACTCTTCGCCAAACAAGTCTTCGTAGCAAATATGGGGCGCAATGCGTTGGCCTTGCCAGTCAAAAGTGTCTGGGTGATGGCCCCCTGCTTTGAAGTCACTCAAGGGCATGCTCATCAAATCGGTGAACCACCTGAACAAGGGGGGCACAAACTCACCGAACGGGACCAAATGGTCTTTGTCGTAACGATAATCTTGTGCTTGTGCGGAACGCCAACCGATGGCCGAATTGCTGTAGACCATTTGCCCATTAGGACCCAAGTCTTTCAAGGGCACGCCGATCAAAGCAGCTGACTCACCTTGGGTGAAATGTGCGCGCAGTCCCTCCCAGTATCCGGGTGGCAAATGATTCGGCAGCAAGGGCAATGCGGTTTCGGGCGCGATGGCCAATCCGCTTTTGACTTGCATGAGCTCTTCCCGATACCAAGTCAAGGCTTGGGCAATACCCGTGCTGGCTTGGAACTTCTCGCTTTGCGGTATGTTGCCCTGCAATAAATGGACTTGCAGGTCAGGTAAATTTGATGTTGTCGGTGCATGGCCCATGGGCGCGGGCATTTGGACGGCGATCAGACATGCCAAGCCCAAAGCCAACCCTCGGTAGCGCATTGCCCCACTTCGCATCGAAAGTTGCGCTGCTTGTGCACACACCATGGCCACAACTGCCGCGACCCAACCTACCCCATAAACACCAAGCCACGGCGAAAAAGCAGACAAGGCCCCATCCACATGCGCGTAACCCACAGCACCCCAAGGAAACCCCGTAAATACCAAGGCCCTGGCGATTTCTGCCAATGTCCATGCACTGGCAAATATGGCGGCTTGCAGCCACTTGGGCGAGGCGTCTGCAATACCAGATGAAATTGAAAAGCTGACCAGTGCTGCCAGCGCGTAATACATGGCCAATGCCCCGGCCAATAAAAATACGGCCAGGCCAGCCAAGATGGCAGGCATGCCCCCATAGGTGTGCAGTGAGATAAACAGCCACCAAAATGTGGCTGAGAGCCACACCGTGGCAGACCACCAGGCGCGTTTTATCAACTCTCGTTTTGTGCCTGCTTGAACCAGTTGGCGGCACATCACGGCCATGCCCAACACTTGCAATACCGGTAGTGATTGCCCGCCCCATGGCCAAGCCAGTGACAGTGCTTGCGCCAGACCTGCCACGGCCAGCCACAACGCTGTTTTCATGACGCTATGGGTGTTCCAGGGTTTCTTGTCACGCGAAACCAAGTGACTGCACCGCCTTTGGTGTGCAGCACTTCAAAGCGCAGTTGATCTATTTGCAAGTGCTCGCCACGGCGTGGAACATGGCCCATGGCATGCGAAATATAACCACCAATGGTTTCGAAAGTTTCATCGCCTAGGCTGGGCCAGTTGACTTCAAATTCGGCCTGAATGCGCTCTAGTGCCGCGTCCCCATTGACACGGTAAACGTTATCGGCCAAGGCAAATATATCGGCCTCGGCCTCTTGGATATCGAATTCGTCTTCAATTTCTCCAACGATTTCCTCTAAAACATCTTCAATCGTGACCAAGCCTGACACCCTGCCAAATTCATCGACCACCACGGCCTGGTGATTGCGGGTGTGTCGAAATTCACGCAACAAGTCGTTTAAGCCCTTGCTTTCCGGCACAAACACAGGTGCGCGAAGCAAAGCTCGGATGTTCAACTCAGGAGCGCGTTGCAGCTTCAGCAAGTCTTTCGCCAACAAAATTCCCAATATTTTTTCTTTGTCGTCTTCAAAAACAGGGAACCTGGAATGCGCCTTATCAATTACAAAGGCCAGTAATTCGTCTTGTGTGGCGTTGATGTCAATCAAATCCATTTTGGGTGCGGCCACCATCACATCGGCGACGGTTTTGTCAGCCATCCACAACACCCCTTCCAACATGTGGCGGCTGTCCATGTCGATGATGTTTTGTTTTTGTGCGGCGAGCAAGGCGCGCACCAAGTCCGCTTTGCTGCGCGGTGTCTTGTTCCATTTTTGCAACCAATGTTGCAACCAATTTGTGCTTGGCTTAGGAACTCTTGCGGGTGACGGTAAGTCGCTCACTGTTTGCCAGTTCTGCACTGCTTTTGTCTAAACATGGTAAGCATAGCCCAAATCAAGTTCGGTTTAATATCCCAGAATGCATACCGAATTGCCAGAGCACAATTTCCACTTTTTCGAACGAGGTTGGCTGTCCTCTAACAATGTCTTGTTGATGGGTGCACAAGATGCGACTTTGGTGGACAGCGGTTATGTGACACACGCCGATCAAACTTTGGCTTTGGTTCAATCACATTTAAAGGGCCGCAATCTCAGCCATATTGTGAATACGCACTTGCACAGCGACCATTGCGGTGGGAATGCCCGATTGCAATCAGCCTACCCGGAAGTTCAGACTTGGATCCCACCTGGTCACTTCGAAGCAGTTCAACTTTGGGATGAAGATGTTTTGACCTTTCAGGCCACCGGGCAACAGTGTGCAGTTTTTGAAGCCAATCACGTTTTGAAGCCTGGCACTGAGTTTTTGGCGGGCGATCTGACCTGGGAGGTGCATGCCGCTCCAGGTCACGATCCGCATTCGGTTGTTTTATTTGAGCCCAGTCATCGGCATTTGATTTCTGCAGATGCACTTTGGTCAAACGGTTTTGGGGTTGTGTTTCCCGAGCTCGATGGCATTCATGCCTTTGATGAAGTGGCTGCCACGTTGGATTTGATTGAACAATTTAATGCCACCAAAGTCTTTCCTGGGCATGGTGGTGCTTTCACCGATGTTCGCGAAGCCATCACGCGTGCACGCAGTCGACTCGACCAATTCGTGCACAACCCCCAAAAGCACATTGCTTATGCAACCAAGGTTTTGTTGAAGTTCAAGCTGATGGAGTTTCAGGCACTGCCTTTGCACGACTTTCTGAAGTGGGCCAGCTTGTGCCCTTTTTTGGTTTCCATGTGTCCCGTCGACAAGCCTGATTTAGAGGCGTGGCTTCGCTCTGTTTTGGATCAGTTGGTTCAATCAGGCGCCGCCCGCATCCAAGATCAACTGATATTCAATACGTGATTTTTATTCATTGATAGCCGCCAACGTTTTCTGGCTGCATCAAAACAAAAAGCCCACCTCGTTAAAGGTGGGCTTTCTGGGCTGTAAGAGCCTGACGATGTCCTACTTTCACACGGGCAATCCGCACTATCATCGGCGCTGACGCGTTTCAC
>RFXS01000039.1 GCA_009921465.1 Betaproteobacteria bacterium | reverse complement strand
TTTGTTCATGGCAACCCATCGGGGCTGGCCCCCACCTCATGGGGGAAGTAGCGCAACACGCATGCAATGGGGTTGGGGGCAGCTTGGCCCAATCCACAAATGGAGGCGTCGCCCATCACGTGGGCCAGGTCTTGCAAGGTGGTCGCGTCCCACACATCGGCTTGCATCAAGGCCGCGGCCTTGGCTGTGCCCACCCGACATGGCGTGCACTGACCACAGCTTTCGTCGGCAAAAAACCGCATCACATTCCATGCGGCATCGCGGGCACGGTCCAGGTGGCCCAAGACCACCACGGCGGCCGACCCGATGAAGCAGCCGTGCGGCTGCAAGGTGTCAAAGTCCAAGGGCACATCGGCCAAACTGGCCGGCAAGATACCGCCAGAGGCACCCCCGGGTAAATAGGCGTACAAATCATGGCCAGGGGCCATGCCACCACAGTGCTCGTCAATCAACTCGCGCAGCGTGATGCCCGCAGGGGCGAGCTTGACGCCGGGTTCGCGCACCCGCCCGCTCACGCTGAAAGAGCGCCAGCCATGGCGACCGTGCCGACCTTGTTGGCTGAAATGCGCGGCACCGTGTTGGACCATGTCGCGCACCCAATACAGGGTTTCAAAGTTGTGGGCCAAGGTGGGCAAGCCCCACAGGCCTTTTTCTGCAATGTAGGGCGGGCGCAATCGCGGCTCACCGCGACGCCCTTCAATGCTCTCAAGCATGGCCGATTCTTCGCCGCAGATATACGCCCCCGCGCCACGGCGCAATTCGATGGTGGGCAGCGCGCAAGGGGGCTGTGACTGCAACTCGGTCAGGGCCTGGGCCAAGGTGGCGCGGCAGCCGTGGTACTCGTCACGCAGGTAAATGTAAATGCGCTCGCAACCCACCACATGCGCAGCCATGAGCATGCCCTCCAAAAAACGATGGGGGTCGCGCTCCAGGTAGGTGCGGTCTTTGAAGGTGCCTGGTTCGCCTTCGTCAATGTTCACCGCCAACAAACGCGGTCCCGGCTGATCGCGCACGATGCGCCATTTGCGCCCCATGGGAAAGCCGGCCCCACCCAAGCCCCTCAAGCCCGAGGCCTCCATGGTTTGCAATACCTCTTGGGGCGGCACCCGCGCGGTCACCACATCGACCAAGCATTGGTATCCGCCCGCCGCCATGTAGGCCGCCATGTCAATCCCTTGGGGGTGGATTGGCTCACACCAGGCGCTGGGTGCTGTTGGCCAGGCTTTGACAGGTGCAGACTGGGTTGGCGTTGACCCAATAGACGAATGACCCGCCGACAGGCAGGCCTGCACATCAGCAAGGGTGGCCTCGCCGATGGCACGTTGGTGCACCACGGCCACGGGGGCACTTTCACAGCGACCCACACAGGGCGCGGGCACCACACGCACACCATTGGCCACTGCGGCTTGCAACTGGGTGATCAAGACTTGTGCACCGGCCAAACTGCACGACAGGCCATCGCACACCCGCACAGTCAGGTGTGGTGGTGTTTGACCATCTTCAAGAATCAAAAAGTGGTGATAAAAACTCGCCACCTCATAAACCTGTGACAAGCCCATGCGCATCTCATGGGCCAAAGCCACCAAGTGAGACTTGTGCAAAGCCCCATGGGTGTCTTGCAATGCATGCAAATGCTCGATCAGTAAATCGCGTCGATGCCCATCGGCAGGGCGCGGCCCCAATACCGATCGCACTGCGTCCAAGGCGGACACCTCGGGCTGGCGGCCCTTGGGTTGCTTGCGCGCACGCCGCACACTGTCGCGCAATTGGTCGGGGGAGCCCAGGGAGACAGGTTTCATATGGGCTGCGATGCTACCCCGATCTGCGCCCTGTGCCATGGACCGCTGGGCATGGCTATCATCACAGCCCCCTAGCAGCATGGACGATGGGCATGAGTCTGAATTCCGTCAGAGCGTTTTTTCAAGCACTTCAACTGGATATGCCAATTTTAGAAACCGAGGCCAACACCGCCACCGTGGCCTTGGCCGCGGCTGCCCATGGCGTGGAGCCTGGTCGCATTGCCAAGACATTGGCCTTCAAATTGGCCGATGGCCGAGAGATATTGTTGGTGGCGCGCGGCGACGCCCGCATCGACAACGCGAAATTCAAAACGGCATTGGGCAAGGGCAAGATGCTCGCGACCGAAGTGGTGGCCGAGATCACCGGTCACCCCGTGGGCGGCGTGTGTCCTTTTGGATTGGCCAAACCCCTGCCCATTTACCTGGACATATCGCTCAAATCCTACGACGAGGTGCTGCCTGCAGCTGGTTCGGTCAACAGCGCGGTGTGCATATCCGTGACTTTGCTGGCACAAGTCACGCAAGGGGTTTGGGTGGATGTGTGTCAACCGGTCGCCTGAGTTTCTGACCATGCCGACAGCTTCGCAGCACTTCAACCCATGTCCTTATTGCGGATCTCAGCGTTATGAGCTTACTTTTCAAGAACACCCGGATTGAATATCCCAAGTGGGTCGAACATTAACTTGATGGCGTTCAACACCGATCGACTGCCATCGGTCCTGGTTGAGAGGTAAGGGTAGGTTCTTCCGATTTGCAGATGAGTGGCCCCCAACTCTGACCACTTGCCAATAATTGCTTCGCGTATCTTGAAAACCGCTTGCAAAGCATCGGCTGAATGAGGGTATTTCGGTAGCTTTTCAAAATGTTCGGGGTCGATATAGCGGGTGTGAATTGGCAGGGCCTGGCCTTCAAAATAAATGATGGGCTCGAGGCCAAACGTACTGGGGCCATTGACACTGATCAAATAACCATACCTGAGCTTAAAGGCTTCAATTTCCGAAGCATACAAATCAAAAACTTTTTCAGTTTCAAGATATAAATCAAGGGCCCGGGAATTGGGAACCATGGCATGAAACCAAACAATTCGTTCGCCCTGCGGGCCTAGAAGCCTATTTATTTTTCTAAAGGGTGATGCCCTTATGACTTTGGGCAAACTATTGGGCACCTCAGAGCCAGTGTGGCGCTTGACAATGGACAAGACTTTCGCCATTTTTGTGTCGGCCTCTGAAGTATCACCACCTTCAGTCACAGCACTCATCAAAAAGCCGACGGATTTTATGAATCTGCGTCCGTGCAAGGCCATGCTGGCCAATTCAGTGATGCCAGACACCAAGGATCGCTGTGCGGCAAAAACTTTTTGGAGGCTTTCAAGGTCTTCGCCCAAGCCCTCGAACTTCATGCGCAAATTGACCAAAAAAGGATCCAAAGCAAAGCACTCCGATGCCAACTTTTGCGCACCAATTTCTGTCATGGCCCCAATCATGTCGGCTGCCGATTGGAATGAAAACGAAGCCGTTTTGATGCTTTGTGGCGCGGGGATCAACTGCATTGTCAAGCGCGTTTTTATGCCATACGCACCACAATCGCCAAGGAACAAGCCCGTCAAGTCCGGTCCATAGTAACGATAAAACGGGCTCGGATTGTGTGGTGTAGCGGCGGAACCTGTGCTCACCAACGACCCATCGCCTATGACCACGTCTAGGCTGAGAACTGATTCAGCGACACTGCCTTGATTGCCAGAGCCAAAAAACTTAGCCCCTTGCGACACCGCACCACCAATCGTTGCATATTTCCCTGAAAAGGTCCCCCAAAATGGGGTGCGCAACCCGGTTTTTGCGAGAGCGTCATGCAATTGCTCCCAAGTCACACCGGGTTGAACCGTGACATAGCGATCACGTTCATTGATCTCCATGATTTGGTTCAACTTGCACATGTCCACGATGACTGTGTGCGCGTTGTGGGGAATGTAGCCGTCACTGTATGACAGACCTGCCCCTTTGGGGGCTATGGAAAAGCCAACTTCACCTGCAGATTTAATCAGGTCTTGAACCTGTGCTACCGCTGTTGGAAAAACAACAGCGACCGGGGGTGCCATGGCCGTAAAAAACACATCTGACTGATTCAGCTTTAAAGATTCACCCGAAAGATCGACTTGATCACCAGGAAAAATATTTAAAAGCGCGTCGATGATGACTTTTGAAGCGGCCATATGTTTTACGGAAAGATGCTCATTTGGACAGGAAAGCCAATGGAAAAAAGCCTCTCTTATTCCATCTTAATTTTTGCATTCTGAATCACGCGCCCCCACTTTTTGGCTTCTGATTGAATGAATAATTTGAAATCATCGGGTGACCCACCGGCCACTTCTCCCCCCAATTGACTCAATTTCGTCGCCATCTCTGGTGTTTGCAATATTGCATTAATTTCAAAATTAAGTTTATTGATGACTTCTGCCGGAACCTTGGCGGGGGCAGCAATACCAAACCAGCCTATCGCCTCATAGTCAGGCAAACCCAACTCACTGAGGGTGGGCATTTCTGGCGCAAACATGGCGCGTTTAGAGTTTGTCAATCCAATTAATCTGACCTTGCCCGCCCTGACATTCGGAATGACCGAGGTCAGGCTATCAAACATCGAGGTCACTTGACCGGACAGCAGATCATTCAATGCCGGTGCGGTGCCTTTGTAAGGCACATGCGTCATATCAATACCCGTCATACTCGCGAACATTTCACCAAAAAGGTGTGTCGCCGTTCCATTGCCCGTTGAAGCATAGGTGATTTTGCCCGGATTGGCTTTTGCGTACGAAATGAACTCTTTCAAATCTTTGACGGGCAGCGAAGGGTGCACGACAAGCGCATTGGATATTTTGGTCAACAAAATCACCGGGGCGATATCGCGATCAATGTCGTATGGCATTTTGAGTATGAGAAACCGGTTCAAGGCCAGGCTATTGGAGCCAAGCAGCAAGGTATACCCATCAGCAGGCGATTTGACCACCGCATCTACCCCAATGATGGTGCTGGCGCCTGGCTTGTTATCAATGATCACCGATTGACCGATCCGCTCTTGAAGCTTTTGTCCGATGGCGCGTGCCAATAGATCGGTTGGCCCCCCCGGCGGGAAAGGAACGACCAAGCGGATGGGCTTAGATGGATAAGGTTGTGCAAATGACATGTTGACTGCAAATCCAGCAAAAAAAACAATGAGCGTAAAAAACAGTTTCTTCATTTGACGCATTCCAATCGGGCAGATATAAAACTCATATAGTGGAGACGCTTTGTGGGCAACTGATCAGGCATGCCAGCACTTGCATATTGAGGACTGGTCAGTTCAATTTTCACATTCGTGAATCCCATGGATTCAAGTTCTTTTCTAAAGTCAAAATGAATTAAAGTATGCGCGTAGGGTTCGTTGTTCCTTGCGGCATACCCGCTGTGCAACCATTTACCCACCAGTCCACCAGGGACCATGAACATGTCATAAGCCAAAAACAACCCGCCTGGCTTTAAGACACGTTGCGCTTCGGCCATGGATGCCCTTATGGCAGATGGCGGCATTTCGTGATAAAGCCAATGTGATGTGACCACATCCGTACTTTGGTCCGCGACACCCAAATCCTCTGCAGACCACTGCGCCAGCGTTACCGCACAACGCTCTTCGCTCGATCTCAGATATCCATGCCTGAGCGGACCATCGCACACATCACAGCCAATCAATTCAGCATCTGGCAATGCTCGTTTGATCGCTCTGGTGGAGCGGCCACCCGTGCACCCCATGTCAATAATGACATGCGGAACCAACTCGCAATCGGTACAGGCTTGCTTGACCAATGCAGCATACCAATCAACGAGTTCATCGGGGTTCGTTCCCGAAAAAGACAAGCCTGTTGTGTACCAGGCTAACGCATATGCATTGGTGGCTTCTGCCCAAAGCCCACCTTTTTGCTGGTGCGTGCTTGTTTCGAGCACATATTTGGGAATTATTAAATCCGCATTCAATATCAATTTGCCGTGCGGGTCAGATGGTGCTTTTTCAATCAGCCCATCTAATGCTTCTTTCTGTTCTGAAACAAGCGTAGAAAACCCCCATCGCCCACTCCACTTTAATTGCTGAAGCCTTCTTTCCAGCCAAGCATATAACCTGTATGCCACATGGGGTTTCATGGCCTCTTCCAGCTCTGCCATTTCGCTCACAGGCAAAGAAGTGGCTTGCGAGACCACTTGTCGATATAACTCCCCACCCCAATAAGCTTTTAAGCCTGCGATATATCCTTGAAACATTCTTGCTTCAAAGCTGTCTTTCCAAGCGCGAGAAGGCAATGCATCACCCATGATATCGATGCCTTTATTTGTCATTGCGCATCAAGTGGCTGACGTTGTCAACGTCATCAGGCGACACAAATGGTCGCATCAGTGTTTCACCGAAGACTTGTTGCTCTTGCTTAAACCATTCCCCAAAGTCTTTTGATTGTTCAACCTCTAAAAGCTCAGCTTCATTCAGATGATTGGATTTTTTAAGCGCATATTGCAAGCGCTTGACTTCTGCTTTAAGAACAAAAACCTCGCCAGCAAGCGATAACAACACACCCATGATCCTGCTGCTTTCCAAAGCATCCGCCTGACCTAAGCCTTCCAGTCCGCTCAAGGAATGCGTGTTTGTATGCGCCGTTTTTTTCATGAAGCCATGCTAATCTTCAAAAGCCCAAACTTTGCTAGGGTATTTCCCGTGGCCTTGTGCTCACTGGTTTAAAAAGGCCAGCGCATGCTGATTAAATGTTGAAGGATCTTCAAATTGCGGCATATGGCCCACACCTTGCATTTCGATCAACTGCGCTCCAGGGATGATCTCGCCCAGGGTATAGGCGCTGCTGACAAAGACGTCCACATCGTCAGAGGATGCAATGACCAGGGTTGGGCACGTGATGGAAGAAAACTCCTGCCGCGATATCAGGTTTCGCGCACGAATGATTGGATCTTGCAAAGCGAGGATGCTGGCCATTGCAGCACGCATCGATGGTTGTTGGTAGATGGCTTGGCGCACGGCCACCATATCGGGCGTGACGTTGTGGGCTTTGAAAATCACGCTCTTGAGCACGGCGGCGATGTTGTCCCAACTGGGGTCTTCCACCGCTTTTTTGCGCACCGAGCTGATGGACTGCATGGTGGGTAAATCTGCGGCCAAACCACCCGGTGACAAAAGGACGATTTTCTCAACCCGTTCTGGGTACTGCAAAGCCATGCGCGCTGCGATCCATGCCCCCAATGAAGTCCCAATGAAAGACGCCTTTTTGACGCCCATCACGTCAAGGAAGCCCACAAGATGCTGGATGTAGTCGGCAATCTCGCGCCCGCCCGCTGGTTTGTCGGTCAGTCCGTGCCCGAGCAGATCAAGGGTCAAGCAATGAAATTGGTTCGAAATGGCGGCAATATTGGGCGAAAAAATTTCCCAGTTGGCGCCGGTGCCATGCAAAAGCACCACGGCAGGATCGGATTTGTTGCCTGCCTGCAGATAACGCGTGCGCAATCCATTGACGCTCACATAGCCTTGCACGAATGCGACCGCCATGATGTCGGTCCATGTGCTTCGGTATTGCGGATCAGGCATGTGGGCGTGCCAACTGTTCACACAGCTGCCACCTGCTGCAATCAGGCGGTGGCCATTTGCATGGCCTTTTTCTTTCTTTTTTCCAAGGTCCATGCATCGCACAGGCCGCGCGCTTTTTGTCGGTATTGCGCCAGCTTTTCCGCACTGGCCGTCTCGGTGGTCAACTCCATGCGTGCGCCGTTGGGGTCAAAAAAGTAAATGGAACGGACATAGCCATCGTGATCGAGTGGGCCGACCACTTCATAGCCTTCGGCCTCCAGTCGTGCATGGGCTTTTTCAAGGTCGGCCAAGGACTTGACCTTGAGCGCCATGTGGTTGCACCAACGTGGGGTATTGGCTGAAGGCTCGGAGATGACATCGTCGCCCAGGTCGAAAAATGCAACGCAACTTTTGTCAGCCATTTCAAAGAACAGGTGGCAATAAACGTCAACATGGTCACCGGTGGTACCCACGTAATTGTCGGCACGGATAAAGTGGATCAGGGGCAGACCCAATATATCTTCGTAAAAGTGGCGTGTCTCTTCCGCATCGCGACAGCGATATGCCCAGTGATGCAATCCTTCAATGGGAACAAATTTATCCATGTTCAACTCCCGTGTTGTTCAGTCAATTGTGTTGGCGGTATTGGGCACAAAGCACATCACTTGGTACCAGCGTGCACGACCTTGCCCTGCTGGTCGCCTTCATACACACGCACCACAATGCCCTCTGGGTCAAAGCCAGTGCGACGCCCATCGGCAAACCCATACACGGCTTTGTCGCTGCCCAAAACACCTTGGTAACCACGCGTTGCCTGCATCGCCACCCTGACCTTTTGCTTGTCGGTGCTGCCAGCGCGTCGGATGGCATCGGCCGCCATCATCACGCCGTCATAGCCATATCCCTGTTGGCTCTGCCCTTCGGTCCCAGTGTCTTTTTTGTAGTCGGCCAAAAACTTTTGGACATTGGGTTTGGCCGGGTCCCACGCATCGACGAACACGATGCCATTGAGCAAACCTTTGGCGATGGTCATGTAAATGGGTACGGCCAAGTTGTAGTTGGCCAATATGGGGGTTTTCATACCGCTCTGGCGGTAGGCCCTGAGGATGAGCAGGTTTTCAGAGGTCAGGATGGAAGCCAAAAATATCGCATCCGGGTTGACCTGCCGCACTTTTTGCATTTGTGCTTCGGCCGATGTGGCGCCCGCCGGAACCATCTCTTCGCTGGCCACTTGGATGTTGTTCTTTTCAAGTTCTGTCTTGAAAGCCACCGCGGTGGCACGGCTGATGGCAGAGTTGTCTGTGAGGATGGTGACCCGCTTATAGTTTTTATTGCGTGCATAGGCCAGCAAGGTCGCTATTTGGGTCGATGCCAATGGGCCGGTTTGCCAAAAGTTGGGGTTTTGAATTTGTGTGGTCAAGGTGTCAACGGTCAAAGATGGTGCCAGGTGGGGGGTCTTTGATTCGAGCGTGACGGTTTGCGATTGCAGGGCTGCCGGGGTGTTGGTGGTCGATATGATGAAACTCACACCCGCGTCATCCAACTTGCGGGCCACCGCTGCTGAAACGTCGGGTTTGCCTTGGTCGTCTTCAATCAAAAGTTCGACTTTTTTGCCCAGCAGCCCACCCTTGGCGTTGAGTTCCCTGACCGCATATGACGCGCCCAATGTGATGGGCTCGGACCAAGGTTTCGCAGGACCAATGCGGTCCGTGATGACCCCCAGTTTGATGGTGTCTTGGCCGCTGGCCAAGGCACTGGCAAGCCCCAAGCACACGGCCAATAAAGCCTTGGAAATTTTGACGTGGTTGAAAGTAACTTGTCTCATGAAGTCCTCTTGTTTATGTTTATGTGTATGTTGTGCAATGCACGTTTATGTTGCGACCTGTATTTGCCACAAAGTGACACTGATGTGAAACTCAAAAATCAGTATCAAACCATTATTTCTATAGCGTCAGAGGGTAAACCCTTTGTCCCAATCCACGCCCCCTGACGCACCGCTCAATGCCGTGCGCAGTGCGCTCTTTTATACTGGCTCAACCTTTTACAACTTGCCCACACCAACATGCTGACACCCAGCACCTCCACCATTGCACCGCTGCACCAACGCGCCGCCGCCATAGAAGCGGCCTTGCAAGCGCAGGGCATTGATGCCAGCGCAGGCATTGCCCAAGGTGTTCACAACGCTGAGGAGGTTTGGTTGCCCGAGCGTGGTGCGCGCGTGGTGGCCAAGGCCTGGGTCGACGACGCCTACCGCCAACGCTTGCTGCGCAACGGCAAGGCCGCTGTGGCCGAACTGGGCATCGAGATGCCACCACACCACCGCCACTTGGTGGTGCTGGAGAACACAGCTTCGCTGCACAACGTGATTTGCTGTACCTTGTGCTCTTGCACGGCCTTTACCGTGACAGGGCTGCCACCCGACTGGTACAAAGACTTGGCATACCGTGCCCGCATCGTGCGCGAGTCGCGCACCGTGTTGCGCGAGATGGGTCTGGACTTGCCCCACGACATGGAGTTGCGTGTGTGGGACACCACCGCCGACACCCGCTACATGGTGCTGCCACTGCGGCCTGCCCACACCCAGGATTGGAGCCAAGAACAGTTGGCGGCCATTGTGACCAAAGACGCCATGATTGGCGTGGCCCGGTTGTAAGTCCCATGGACGGCGTGCACGACCTCGGTGGCAAACAAGGCTTTGGGCCGGTGGTGCACAACGCCAATGCGGCGGTGTTCCACGAAGACTGGGAAAAGCGCATCAACGCCTTGTACGGGGTGGCCGTGCGAGCGGGTATTTTCAACATGGACGAATACCGCCACGCCATCGAACGGATGGCCCCGCGCCACTACATGAGCGCGGGATACTACGAGCGCACCCTCACCAGTTTGGCCACGCTGTGTGTTGAAAAAGGCGTGGTCAGCCTGGCAGACTTGGTGCTACGCGCTGGGGGTGCATTTCCATTGGCCTTGCCTTTGGGGCCTGGTCGCAGCAACGAATCTGGCCGACAATTTTTTGACATCGGCGATCGGGTGCAGGTGCGCAACGATCATGTGAACGGCCATGTTCGCATGCCCGGCTACATCCGTGGCAAAACCGGGGTGGTGGTGCACATTTCACCGGCCTACCCCTTTCCTGACGCCCATGCCCATGGCGTGAGCGCTGAGGACGAACCAACTTTTGATGTGCGGTTCAAAAGCACCGAGTTATGGCCCGATGCGGCCGATGAGGCTTTTGTGCATGTGGGCGTGTTTCAAAGCTATTTGATGCCAGCGCCCTAGTTGTTTGCGCTTCGATGTCTTCAATGGGGTCACGGCACCAGCGTTAAAAACAAAAAAGCACAAAACAAAACCAGGTGTATGGCCCCTTGCATCACATTGGTTCGCCCAGAACCCAAAGTGATGGAGCCCACCAAAAAGGTCAGACACAACAACACCACGTCCTTCATGTCCAGGCCCAACATCAATTCAAATTGGTACACCACGCAATAAACAACCACCAGAGGAATCGTCAACCCGATGCTGGCCAAGGCAGAGCCGATGGCCAAATTCATGCTCGTTTGCAAGCGGTCGGCTTTTGCCGCACGCAAAGCTGCCCAGGTTTCTGGCAACAACACGATCAAGGCAATCACAATGCCCACCGTGGCCTGCGGTGCTTTGTAAATCGTCACCAAAGATTGGATGGTTGGCGACAGCAATTTGGCAAAGCCCACCACACTGACCAATGAAACCACCATGAAAGCAAAACTGAAGCACGCTTGTCTGGTGCTTGGGGGTGCCGCATGGACAGACTCATCTTGCTCACTGCTGGCTGGCAAAAAGTAGTCGCGATGGCGAATCGTTTGAATAAACACAAACACCAACCACAGCGCCAGCGACGAAGCCGCCACAAACACCAACTGCGGGTTGGTAAAGGTACCTTCGGGCGAACTGATGGTGTACAACGGCATGATCAGCACCAGGATAGACAAGGTGACCAAGGCAGCAAAACCCGAGCCCGTTCCTTCGATGCGGAAAAGTTGCTCTTTGTGCCGCATGCCACCCAACAACAAACACAAACCCACCACACCGTTACAAATGATCATCACTGCCGAGTAAATGGTGTCCCTGGGCAAAGTCGCGCTTTTTTCACCATCGGTCATCATGACGGACAAGATCAAAGCCGTTTCGATCACCGTCACCGCCAGCGCCAAGACCAAAGTGCCAAAGGGTTCACCAATGCGATGCGCGATCAACTCAGCGTGATGCACTGAGGCGATCACAGCCAGCATCATGACCCCAAACACCAACCACGTCATCCAACCTGCCACAGAGGTCATGATGCAAAAGCCCAGCAACGCAGCGCCAATGATGGGAATGATTTTGGGCCAATGGTTCACGGTGCTCTTCCTTCAGATCGGTTTGGATGGTCACTGGCAAAGCGCAATACGGCGCACTGAAATTTTCACAACTTATTCAATGGTCTGATTGATATGGCATATCGCGTGACACCCAAATCATGCGACGAGTATGCCTGAGTGGCTGATGATCCCGCCACAACTGACTCACTTTGGCGCTGACCGGTTTCTTCGGCCCATGCAGGTTGGTGTAAGGGTGGGCTGCAGACCAAGGCTGCACGGTGGCCCCCAGGCCGTGGGTGCTGCCCGAGGAAGGCAGAGTGGACGCCAAGCTTTGTTGATGCCCATGGCAGGTGGTGCAATCCAGTTGGCAAATTGGCCTGGCTCAACGTCAAGCCCGGTGCGGCGTTGGGGTTGTCTGGCAGGTTCAACGTGTAAATGCGGTCGCAGGCCAATGCCAGTTCAAGCAAGGTGCCAGCAAAACAACTGCCTTCATCGACCAAAGCAAACAGGCTGCGCGAGGACACGTCCAAACGGCTCAAGGTTTGCCTGAGAAAGCCCAAGGTTTCGCGCACCAACCACAGCCCAATGTCGGGCTCATTGGTGCGCACCTCGGGGTGCTCAAAACGGATGCGGTTGAGTGCATCGTTCAACTCGATGTCCACCCCCAAGTCATGGCTGTTGAGCTTGAGCTTGTAGCCCGTTCGAATGCCCGCGTTTTCGTCAAAATTGGCGGCCAAGGTGGCCGCCGGCCCATCAAAGCTCAGCCGCCAAGGCGGTATGGGTTTGGATGGGTTTTGTAATTGACGGTGGTTTCATTCACGCGTGTCTCCTTGTCAGGTGTTGTGGTCTGCGCAGCCCACATGCGCCAAACAATCATGCATTATAGTGCATTTTATATGCAATTATGCATTTTAATACACTTTTTACAATGCCTTCAAAACCTGCCCCAAGGCATCGCGCAAGGCTTGATAGGTCACAGACTCAGATTGACCAGAGGTGTCGAGACTGGTGTCTGCCTTGGCGTAAAAAGCCGATCGGCCTTGCAAGATGTGGCGCAAGTCTTCCATGGCTTGGGGGTTGGCCGCCATGGGCCGGGTGTCGCCCTGCGCCACCACCCGGGCCATGTGCTCCTCCGGGCTGGCTTGCAACCAAACGGTATAGCAATGTTGGAGCAGGTATTGGAAGGTGGCCGTGTCCGAAACCAATCCACCTGGGGTGGCCAAAACCACATGGCTGTGGTGCGCCATCACCTCCTCGAGCGCTTGGCGCTCGTAGCGCCGGTAGGCCATGGGCCCATACAAGCCATGGATTTCCGGGATGCTGCAGCCCGCTATGCGCTCGACCTCGGCGCTGAGTTCGACAAAAGGCCGCCCCAGGTCTTGGGCCAACTTTTGCCCCATCGTGGATTTACCCGCTCCGCGCAGGCCAATGAGGGCTATGTGGGTCGCCCGCTCGCCCGCCTGCGGTATTTCGCCCAAGCTGTGGGCCATGGCCAAGCGGGCTTGTTGCAACTCGCCCTCGCTGCGGTGCTGTAGCAACTCTCGGATCAACAGCCACTCTGGGCTGGACGTGGTCACGTCTCCGAGCAGCTCAGACAACGGGCATTGCAAGGCATTGGCCACTTGCAGCAATATCAATATGGAAGCGTTGCCCGTGCCCGACTCCAGGTTGGCCAAATGGCGCAGCGACACCTGCGCCGCTTGGGCCACGGCCCGGCGTGTCAGGCCTCGGCGGGCCCGCAGCATGCGCACACGTTCGCCCAGGGCCACCAAAAAAGGATGCCGCTCAGACGGCGGCGCAGCTTCTACCATGGTTTAACTATACCGCTCACCCTCACAGAAAGGGCGCTATTTGGATGGGCCCAAACAGACCAAAGGCGTGGCCCAACGCTGTCCATATTTATCAAAGATAATCCACCGCCCATGCCCCACCTCGCCCCTGACGCCACCCACCGCACTGCCAGTTTGCAAGACCAGGCTTGGTTTGCAGCGGTGCTGGTGATGTACGCCTTGGTGGAGTTGTCTTTCAACCACCGCATGCTGGAGTTGACCGATGTGGTGCTGTCCAACCCCGATTTGGACGGCCTGCAGTTTTGGGGCCGCGTCATTGCAGGCTTTGGTCTGTCTATGTTGTTATTGCGCTGGTTGGACCTGCGCATGCAACAACGGTGGCAAGCGGTGGTGATCAGTTTTGCCGTGGGCATGCTGGTGATGTGGCATTTCCAGAAGATGGTGATCGACTATTTGGTAGACCATGCACCGGCGGCCGAGAAAAAACTCAGTGTTTATTTGCTCAATTCCGCCGACTTGGGCGCTGCGGGATTGTTGAGCATCAAGGGCGATGCACTGGGCAAGCCAGGCATGGCACCGAGCGTGCGCGAAGCGGTCAAGACCTTGTTGCCCGCGGCCGCACTGGGCATGTCATTGAGTGACTTTGAGGCCCCCGCCACAGGTTGGGTGTCGCAACCAGCGGCCCTGCCCATGTCAGCCTCCGACGAAATGCTCGATAACGCATACCGCAACACAATCACACCACCGATTGCGCTGGGCTTGTCGTCGTTTTTTGGCCTGCTCAACTTGGCACAAGGCATGGGCTTGGGGATTTTGATGGCGCTGCGCAAGCAGGGGCACCCACG
Organism: Betaproteobacteria bacterium; assembly: GCA_009921465.1. GTDB lineage: Bacteria > Pseudomonadota > Gammaproteobacteria > Burkholderiales > Burkholderiaceae_C > Limnohabitans. The sequence goes on along the minus strand of RFXS01000039.1, from coordinate 2,956 downwards.
CTGGGCGGGTTGGCTGCGCAGGCATTTGTTGGCGTTGACCGCCGCTGTGACCCTGGGGCTGACCGCCATGCACCACAATGAGTTCATCGACTCACCTGGCTATGCGCTGCACCTGAGCCCTAACATGTGGCAACACAACGCGGTGCTGGCTTTGTTCATCGCCTGGGACATGCGCGCCGAGCCGGCCTGGTACGCCTTGTCCGACTGGGCACACCACCAATTGCTGCGCGGGTTTTTATTTGCCAAGCTTTGAGCCTGGCACACCAGCTCAGGTGTCTTTGGAGACGGTGATGGTGGGGAACTTGGCAGAGAAATCTTTGGCTTTGGCCGCAATCCCCACCGCCACTTGGCGCGCAATCGCTTTGTAAATGGCCGAGACCGGGCCTTCGGGGTCAGACACCACGGTGGGTTTGCCACTGTCGGCTTGCAAACGGATGCTCAAGTCCAGCGGCAAGGCCCCCAAATAAGGCATGCCAAATTCCTGGGCCATGCGCTTGCCCCCTTCGTGGCCAAAAATATGCTCTGCATGACCACACTGGCTGCAAACGTGCACGGCCATGTTCTCAACAATGCCCAAGATGGGAACACCCACCTTTTCAAACATCTTGATGCCTTTTTTAGCGTCGAGCAAGGCAATGTCTTGTGGGGTGGTGACGATCACCGCACCGGTCATGGGCACGCGCTGGCTCAAGGTGAGTTGGATGTCGCCCGTGCCCGGGGGCATGTCCACAATCAAATAGTCCAGGTCGCGCCAATTGGTTTGGCGCAGCAACTGCTCCAACGCCTGGGTGGCCATGGGGCCGCGCCAAATCATGGCCTCGTCCTTGGCCACCAAAAAACCAATCGACATGACTTGCACGCCGTGGTTCTCCATCGGGTCCATGGTTTTGCCGTCGCTGCTTTCAGGCCGGCCCTCGATGCCCATCATCATGGGCTGGCTCGGGCCGTAGATGTCGGCGTCGAGCAAACCCACGCTGGCCCCCTCGGCGGCCAATGCCAGGGCCAAGTTGACGGCCGTGGTGCTTTTGCCCACACCGCCTTTGCCCGAAGCCACGGCGACGATGTTTTTCACCTGCGGCAGCAACTGCACACCGCGCTGGGCCGCATGGGCCACGATGCGGCTGCTCAACTGCACCGACACATTGCCCACCCCTGGCACCTGTTTGATGGCCGCCACCAATTGCTGGCGAAAGCCGGGAAACAAGCTTTTGGCCGGGTAACCCAACTCCACATCAATGGCCACGTCCTGGCCCTCGATGCGCACTGCCTTGAGGGCCTTGCTGGCCACAAAGTCTTGGCCCGTGTGGGGGTCCACCACGGTGCTGATCGCTTGGCGCAAGGCCGCATCGTTCAAGGACAAGGTTCTCTCCTGGCAAAGCGCCAGAGTCTACCCAAGCCACGCCGCAAGTCAGCCCCAGCAGTCGCATTCCCCCACAAGCCCAAGGGCAGCGCCTAAAATCGCGCCCTTCCAACAAGGTTCTCCCTCATGACCCAGCGCCGCTTATTTGTCACCACCGCCCTGCCCTACGCCAATGGCCACTTCCACATCGGGCACATGATGGAATACATCCAAGCCGATATTTGGGTGCGCTACCAGCGCATGCAGGGCCACGCGGTCAACTTTGTGTGTGCCGACGACACGCATGGCGCGCCGATCATGATCGCCGCCGAAAAAGCAGGCCTCACGCCCCAGCAGTTTGTCGCCAACATCGCCGCAGGGCGCCAGCAGTACCTGGACGGGTTTCACATCGCCTTTGACAACTGGCACAGCACCGACGCGCCGGAAAACCACGCCTTGGCGCAACAGATTTACCGCGACTTGCGCGACCTGTCGGCGGCCCAAGGCGGCACGCTGATCGAGCGCAAAACCATCGAACAGTTTTTCGACCCCGAGAAAAACATGTTTTTGCCCGACCGCTTCATCAAGGGTGAATGCCCCAAATGCGGCGCCAAAGACCAGTATGGCGACAACTGCGAAAGCTGCGGCGCGGTCTACGCCCCCACCGATTTGAAAAACCCTTACTCGGCCTTGTCGGGCGCGACGCCGGTGCTGAAACACGCCGAGCACTTTTTCTTCAAGCTCTCTGACCCGCGCTGCGTTGAATTTTTGCAAGACTGGACGCAAAACGGCCAGCACCTGCAGCCCGAGGTGGCCAACAAGGTGAAGGAATGGTTCAGCGTGCGCAGCAACCCCGACGGCAGCACCAGCGAAGGCTTGGGCGACTGGGACATCAGCCGCGACGCCCCCTACTTTGGCATCGAGATACCCGACGCGCCTGGCAAGTACTTTTATGTCTGGCTCGACGCCCCGATTGGTTATTTGGCGTCGCTGAAAAACCTGCTGGACAAACGGGGCGAGGACTTTGAGGCCTACATCAACGACCCTGCGGTGGAGCAATACCACTTCATCGGCAAAGACATCGTCACCTTCCACACGCTGTTTTGGCCGGCGATCCTGAAGTTCAGCGGCCGCAAAGTGCCCCACAAGGTGTTTGTGCATGGCTTCCTCACCGTGAACAACGGCGAAAAAATGAGCAAAAGCCGGGGCACTGGCCTGAACCCCTTGAAGTACCTGGAGCTGGGCATGAACCCCGAGTGGCTGCGCTACTACTTGGCTGCCAAGCTCAATGGCCGCAACGAGGACATCGACTTCAACGCCGATGACTTCATGGCCCGGGTCAACAGTGATTTGGTGGGCAAGTACATCAACATCGCCAGCCGAGCGGCGGGGTTTATTGCCAAGCGCTTTGGTGGTCAACTCGGCGAGGTCAGTGCCGACGGCCAAGCGCTGTTGGCGCAACTGCACGCCGGGCTGCCTGCCATTGAAGCGCTGTACGACAACCGCGACTGCGCCAAAGCCTTGCGCGACACCATGGCGCTGGCCGATCGGGTGAACGAGTACGTGGACGCCAACAAGCCTTGGGAACTCGCCAAATTGGAAGGCCAAGACGCCCGT
>RFXS01000038.1 GCA_009921465.1 Betaproteobacteria bacterium | reverse complement strand
TGACACAGTACATGCCCATAAAAAGCCCCCAGGTCAGAGACCCCCGCCCCCAGTTTTTGAGACAACCGCATTCCGTCGCCCATGGCGTTGCCAGCGCCGCGCTGAAGCACTTGATGGGGCTGTGGGGCAATGTTGGCTTTGAGCATGTCCAAATTGGCTTGAAATCCGCCATCGGCCACCAATGTCGCATGGCTGTGAAATGTTTTTTCGATGCCCGCTTTCACAGCCTTGAATCCCATGCAGCGCTCACCAGCGGTCAAAAATTCAGTGACTTGCCAGCCTAAAAACACCTGACCTCCATTTTTTCTAAAGTTGTCCAGCAATACCCTGAGGGTGACATCCGGTCCGCGTCCTTTCCAATCTAGCCCGGGCGAAATCGGGCGCGGTGGAGCCATCACCCATTGCTGCCAAATCACCTGACCAGCCCGAATAAAACGTGCCCCTTGTTGTTGCAACCAAGATACGCACCGCCCTGACTGGGTGGTGAGTACTTGGACCAAATCGGGATTCGCGTAATTTGCAGTGGCGTGATTGATGGCAAGCACCAAATCTTGGGCAGGGTCTTTGATGTTTTGAAATGCCAAGTGCAAGATGCCGCCAGAGAAACGCGAATTGCATGGGTATTGATCGGTTTCGCCTTTTTCGATCAAAGCCACAGACAGTCCCAACTCACAGGCCCTCACACCAGCACTCAGGCCAGCCAAGCCGCCGCCCATGATGATCAAATCAAATTTCTCTGTGCCCATGCATGCTTTCTGAAGATGATGCGGTCATCCACTGTCTCCAATGACCACTTACTGAATGATGTATTTTTCGCAGAAGTCAGGTTGTGCGTCAATCGGGTTCACCCCTTGATGAGTCACCATTGCGCACATCTGCATCATGAGAATGGTGGGGCAAGTGCTTGGTTTTGACGCATCAAAAATATAAGCTTTACGTACCCACATTTGGCGGAGTATGCTTTTTGCAACTGTGCAGGGCATCGGGAGTCGCATGGGGGCGCCGATGGTGTGGACAGGCTTTTGTTAAACACTATCATCACTACCCATGTGCTTGAAAATTAGGCACACCTGAAAGCTCAGCCCCATCAGACAAAAAAGGGGCTTTTAAAATATTTGGATGGAGAAACAAGCATGAGCAAATTGCGAATCACCCTGGCTTGCTGGGATTACGACAGAACATCGGCTCTTGCCAACGGTACTGTGGTGGCCGATGGCCTGGATATCAATTACCTGTCCTTGCCTGTGGAGGAAACCTTTTTTCGCATGTTGCGAAACAAAGAATTCGAATGCGCTGAAATGTCGCTGTCTTCATACTGTGTGTCTTTGATGAAGGACGATCCAGATTTCATTGCCATCCCGGTATTTCCTTCCCGCATGTTCAGACACAATTCGATTTACATCAATGCCGAAAGTGGTATCCGCCAGCCTTCGGATTTGATTGGCAAAAAGATAGGCACGCCAGAGTATCAAATGACCGCCCCGGTATGGATTCGTGGTATTTTGGAAGAGCACTACAAAGTGCCACACACCAGTGTGCAATACCTGACGGGCGGGGCTGAGTCGGTCGGACGCGATGAAAAAATTAAATTGCAACTTCCGCCATCTGTAAAAATTGCGCCCATTGGGCCGAACCAAACCCTTTCTGCCATGATCGCAAATGGCGAACTCGATGCCATGCATTCAGCGCGCGCACCATCGACCTTTTACAGTCAACCCAATAAGGTGAAACGATTATTTGAAGACTACCCTGAAGTGGAGTCCGAATACTATAAAAAAACAAAAATTCTTCCCATCATGCACACCATAGTGATTCGAAGGGACATCTACTTACAAAACCGTTGGATGGCGCAATCGCTGTTCAAGGCATTTGTTCAGTCCCAAAAAATAACATATCAATCACTGCGTGAAGTGGCGGCCCTTAAAACCATGCTGCCTTGGTTGCCAGCCCATGTCGAGCAACTGGAGAAGGAATTGGGCCCTGACTGGTGGGCCTACGGTTTTCAAAGTAATCGCCATGTGCTTGAAACGTTTTTGCGCTACCACCACCACCAAGGCTTGTCGCAGCGATTGCTCAAGCCAGAAGAACTGTTTGCACCTGAAACCTTTGAGGCTTTCAAAATTTAATTCGCCCCTTTGCCGCTCAATTTTTGTACTGTTTACATCTGCACATCTGCACATCTGCATTCCCATGAGGTTCACCATGCAAATATTATTGAAGCGACTTTTGTCTATCGCCTTGCTTTCGATCCCTCTGGCGTTTGCACAGACCTATCCTGATCGACCAGTGCGCATCGTGGTGCCTTTTAGTCCAGGTGGCGGCACTGACATCATTGCCCGCATGGTGGCGCAAAAATTGACTGAACTGTGGGGTCAGTCAGTGGTGGTCGAAAATAAAACAGGGGGCAATGGGAACATAGGTGCGCAGTTTGTGGCCCAAGCAAAACCAGATGGGTATACCTTGCTGGTGACCACCAGCGCCTTGACCATCAATTTGGCATTGCTAGATAGCACGGGCTATCGCCTCAAAGATTTCACCCCCTTGATGGAGTTGGCTTCATCGCCTTATTTATTGGCAGTCAATCCATCGCAACACAATGTGCAAAACGTCAGGGAATTGATTGCATTGGCACAAGCACAAAAGGGCGCGCTTTCTTGGGCCTCGACTTCCGAGGGCAATGCTGAGCATTTGGTGGGTGAGTTGTTGCAATCTAAAGCGGGCTTCAAAATGAACCACATTCCCTATAAGGGGGGGGCCGATGCACTGAAAGATTTATTGGGTGGTCATGTGGGTGTGGGCGTGGTTTCCTTGCCCACTGCCCTGGCACACTTAAATTCAGGGCAGTTGCGGGTGTTGGGTGTGACTTCGACGCGCCGTGCACCACAAATTCCAAATATACCCACCATTGCAGAAAGCGGTGTGCCAGGTTTCGAGTTGCCAACTTGGTACGGTATTTGGGCGGTGGCCGGTACGCGCACCGATATTGTTGAAAAAATTCACGCTTCGTTGTCATCCATTCTTAAGAATGAAGAAGTGCGAAACAAAATCATGGCCATCGGATTTGAACCCATGGGGGGCAGCATGGACAGTTTCAGTGACTATGTGCAGCGAGAAACCAATAAGTATGCGGCTTTGACCACCAGTATTGGCCTGAAGAAAAAGTAATCCATATCCATGGCGCCATCAGGTTGCCTTAAAGGACTGTTTTTGATCAAAGAAGAAGATACCGATGTGATCGTGGTGGGTGGCGGTGGATCTGGATTGGCTGCGGCCATCGAGGCGCGCACCCTATCGCGTCGAGTCGTGTTGCTTGAAAAAAATCCAAAGTTGGGTGGCTCCACTGCGTGGTCGGTTGGGTCTATCAGTGCCACCAATACCCCCCATCAAATTCGCATGGGCATTCAAGATCGACCCGAAGATCATTTCGAAGACTTGGGTCTTTTTTGCAAAAAAACGGGATTGCCTGATAACCTGGCTTTGCGGCGTATTTTGATTGACAACGTCAGTGATACGTTCAGGTGGTTGATATCGATGGGGGTTGTCTTTCATGGCCCATTGCAGCAAGCCCCGCACCGAAAGCCTCGCATGCACAATGTATTGCCCAATTCCAGGGCTTACATCTATCACCTGGGTCGCCATGCCCGCCGAATCGGAGTTGACATCCGAACCGAAAGCAGGGTTCATGAGTTAATGGTTGAAGATGGTGTGGTGGTTGGTGTGGTGTATCGTCAAGGCGAAACAGTTCACCGATTGCGCGCCCAGGGGGGGGTGGTTTTGGCCAGTGGCGATTTTGGCGGCAATGCCACGATGCGTGAGAACTACATTTCTAAGGCGGTTTCATTGGCGCGTCCGATCAACCCGACCAATACGGGGGACGGACACAAACTGGTCGAGGCATTGGGCGGGAAAATATTGAATCAAAAGCATCACTTGGCTGGTGTGCGATTTGCTCCCCCTCCAGAAAAATGGATATTGAAAATACCACCTTATGCCTGGGTAACCCGTTGTATCAGTTGGTCATTGGAAAATATGCCGAGTTGGTTGCTGCGGCCATTCGTGATGAGTTTTTTGACCACGGTTTTGCAGTCTTCGCCAGAGCTTTATCGCCAGGGCGCGGTATTGATTAATCGCGATGGTTGCCGATTCAATGATGAGCTGGGCGACCCCGCGCGCCATCTGCCCGATCAACCCAAGGGTGAGGCGTTCATTTTGCTGGACGGTCGCCTGGTTGATTTGTTCTCCAAGCCCCCTTTTCACATTTCCACCGCGCCTGGAATTGCCTATGGCTATATCGACGACTACCGTCGTTCGCGCAAAGATATTTTTTATCAGGCCGATGATTTGCGTGGGCTGGCAAAACGCTTGGGCATGGATGCGGAAAAATTGTCTAAAACCGTTGACGAGTACAACCAAAATTTGTCATCACAGGCGACAGAGGTATCAAACCGAGGGGAGAGGTCCCCGTTGAGCGGTGGGCCCTGGGTTGCATTGGGCCCCGTCAGTTACTACATCACCTTCACCGACTCAGGTGTCGCTACCAATGAGCTTCATCAGGTGCTGGCGGCTGATGGGCAACCCGTGGTGGGTTTGTTTGCCGCTGGCTTTATTGGCATGGGCGGTATGTTGCTGGAAGGTTTGGGGCATCACCTTGGTTGGGCTTTTACATCTGGTCGCAGGGCTGGGCGTCATGCGGCATTTCGTGTCGTCACGCCCGATGTGTCTGCCCATGATAAAAATACTTAAGCCTCACTGGCTTTGTTCAGTATGGCGATTGCTTCGCTTGGCAAATGCAATTCAACTGCCTGAACCAACTCATCAATTTGTGTGCGGGAGGTGGCACTGACAATGGGGGCGGTGACTGCCGTTTGTGCAAGTAGCCAAGCCAAAGCCACCGTTGCGGGTTTGCTGCTCAGATTCTGGGACACTTCATCCAGCGCCGCCAATATGGCCCAACCTTTTTCGTTTGCATACTTTGAATTTGTGCGCGACCGCGCACTTTGCTGAGCATCATCGGTTGATCTGTATTTGCCAGTTAGAAATCCACTGGCCAAAGCGTAAAAGGGAATCACCCCCAAACCTTGCTCCAGACAATAGGGAGCCAATTCGGGTTCAAACAAAACCCTCTCGCACAAGTTGTAATGGGGTTGCAGGGTGGCATAACTGGGCAGTCCCATTTGTTGGCTCAACCGTTGAGCGGCCCTCAACGTGGGCACATCATGGTTGGATGCACCTATGTACCGCAGTTTGCCTTTTTCAATCAATTTGCCATAGCAGGCCAAGGTTTCTTCTTGTGCGATGGATGGGTCCATCACATGAGATTGGTACAGGTCAATGTAATCGGTTTGCAACCTTCGCAAGGATGCATCGACAGATTGTTCTATGTGCGCGGCACTCAGGCCTTTGCCGCTCGGTCCCATGTCCATGCCTACTTTGGTGGCGATCAATATGTCGTCTCGTCTTGCGCGCTGTTTGAGCCATTGGCCCAATATCGTTTCAGATTCTCCCCCTTGGTTGCCAGGGACCCAACGCGAGTAGACATCTGCGGTGTCAATCATGTTGCCCCCCGCACCAAAAAAGGCATCCAAAACCTCAAATGAGCGTTTGCTGTCCAAGGTCCACCCCAGCACGTTCCCTCCAAATATCAAAGGAAAAGTCATCAAATTGGTATGTCCTAGGCGTCGCAAAGTCATGCTGGGTCTCCGTATCTTGAATTGGGTCGCAAAAGCGACCTGAACCTTGGGTTATACCTGACAATAATTCAGAGCAAACCCATTACATTGGACCCTCTGCGCCATCAGATTGGCCGCACCAGCGTACTGACCAGGAACAAGCAGCATGGAACCATCCGATTTCACATTGGGTTATTTGAGTATTGCAGATGTGGGGCCCTTGACTTTGATTGAGGTTGCCCAGGAAGCGGGCTTCACGTCTTTGGGCTTGCGCATCACAGCGCGTAAGCCACAGGACCCATGGGCTTATCCGGTGGTGGGAAATCCACAACAAGTGGTCAAGCTTAAAAAAGCCTTGAGCGATGGTGGGATGCGGTTGTCTAATATTTCTACATTTCACATTTACCCTGACACCCCTCTGAGTGATTTGATGCCCGTCATTGAGGCCAGTCATGAGCTCGGTGCAAGTTATATCGTTGCATGTGCCTATGACCCAGATGTGGCTCGGTTGACAGATTTTTTAGGCCGGTATGCCCAAATAATGGGGGAGGCCAAGATGCGCATTGCTTTCGAGGTGGTTTCTTATAGCGCGTATACCCGGTTGGATCAGGCCGTGGCTTTATTGGGTCAAGTGCGATCACCTCATTTCGGCTTGATGCTAGACCCCTTGCATTTGGTGCGCGGAGGCGGGCGATTGTCGGATGTGGCTGATTTGAATAAATCAGATATTTGTTTTGCACAGATTTGTGACGCACCTTTGATCAAACCCAATGGAGTGGACGCTTCCACGGAAGCCAAGTCGATGCGGTTTTACCCAGGAGAGGCAGAATTGCCTTTGGCGACTTTCTTGCGTGACTTGGGTCCAGACATTGAACGTGAGGTGGAGTTGCCTGTATGGGCGGATAAAGATTTGACACCCTTGGACAGGGCGCGCACCATTCACCAAAAATCCAAGGCATATTTCCAACGCCACCAATTGTTGGCATGATATTGATGGAATTATTCTCAATCTGCATGTGCCATCCAACCTGGCACTTCGGGGCCCTCAAATGGAAAATGTTTTGAGCTGGGACCGTGAGGTTGATTGCCTCGTCATGGGGGGCGGGTGTGCCGGCCTGTGCGCCGCCTTGGTGGCCGCTATCAAAGGACAATCTGTCTTATTGTGCGAAGCCAGTGACCAGGTGGGGGGGACTACATCGACTTCTGGTGGAACGATTTGGGTGCCGGGGACACGGCAAAGTCAAAAGACCCCAACCCCTGACAGCATCGAGCAGGCTCGAATTTACTTGAACGATGAAGTGGGCAACTTCGGCCAGGTTGAGTTGCGCGAAACCTTCTTGCAAGCCGGTCCAGAGGTGATTGATTTTTTGCATCAGAACACCGACGTGCATTTCAAAGTCAATTCGCCCTACCCCGATTACCACGCCGAGCGCCCTGGAGGTGCCAAGGGAGGTCGCGCACTGTCCCCATTGCCTTTGGATGGTCGCTTGCTGGGATCGCATATGGCCAGATTGCGTCCGCCTCGCCCAGAATTCATGATCTTGGGTGGGATGATGGTGGGCCGTGACGAAATCAAATACCTGATTCGCCCCTGGAGATCTTGGACAGCATTGAAGACCTCAGCAAAATTGGTGGGCCGTTATCTCATGGACCGTTTGACAAACCCGCGAGGCACACGCCTGTTGCTGGGGAATGCTTTGATTGGTCGGTTGTTATTGAGTTTGACCAAAACGGGCACCCAAGTTGAATACAACGCCCGTTTACTTGAATTGATCGTTGAGCAAGGCAAAGTGCTGGGTGCAGTGGTCGAGGTGGACGGCGTGCGTCAGCAAATTTTGGCGCGACGGGGCGTGATATTGGCCACCGGTGGGTGTGCGGCCAGCGCCAGTTGGCGCAAGGAACTTTTCAAAGGACCACTGCCGCACACATTGGCATTTGAGGGCAATCAAGGCGAGGGTGTGCAAGCCGCACTCAAAGTGGGTGGGCAACTCGACCTCAACCATGCCAGTCCGTTTTTCTGGATGCCAGCTTCAATCATGCGCTGGGCCGATCAGCGGACCACCACTTACCCTCACATCAGAGATCGGCCCAAGCCTGGCTTGATCGCTGTCAATGCGAATGGCCAGCGATTTGTCAATGAGGCCAATTCATACCATGATTTTGTCAGTGCGATGTTTCACACCCACGCCGATCAACCGACCCAACCTGCATTTTTAATTTGTGATCGCCGATTCATCCATGAGTATGGCCTGGGTGTGATACATCCTATTTGGCAAATGTTGAACTATTTTGTCCAATCCAAGTATTTGGTGTCGGCACCTACCTTGGCGGCCTTGGCTGCAAAAATTGGCTTGAACGCAATGGCATTGCAAAGCAGCGTCAATCTGCACAACGCAGATGCATTGCTGGGACAAGACAGCGCTTTTGGCAAAGGGCATCTGGCATTGAACCGCTATAACGGCGACCCTGACCAAAATCCCAATCCATGCTTGCGCCCAATTGAAAAGGCACCTTTTTATGCGCTTGCAGTGCACCCCGCACCGATTGGCTCCAGTGTGGGCCTAAAGACCAATGCGCATGCCCAAGTGCTAGCGCATGATGGGCAAGCGATACAAGGCTTGTACGCTTGTGGCAATGACATGAGTTCCATCATGGGCGGACGGTACCCTGGTCCAGGCATCACGCTGGGACCCGCCTTGGTGTTTGCGTATTTGGCCGCGTGCCATATCAGTGCTTGATTTTTGTTGATGATTAACACATAAAAGAGGTGACCATGCGCTTGCTCCCCATGACTGTGCTGATGACTGTTTTTTTTCAATTTCCAAGCCTGAGTCTGGCCGATGTTTATCCATCAAAGCCCATCCGTTGGATCGTCCCCTTTGCGCCAGGCGGTAGCTCTGATTCTTCAGCCCGGCCGATTGCATCGTTGCTCAGTGCCGAATTGGGCCAGCAGGTGGTGATTGAAAACAAGCCCGGTGCCGGTGCGATATTGGGCGCGGATTTTGTGGCCAAGGCACCAGCCGATGGCTACACCCTGTTGCTGGTACCAGGCACGCACACCCTTGGCAAATATTTGTCCAAAAACTTGCCCTACGATCCCATCAAAGATTTCACCCCGGTGGGTCGCATGGTGTCGGTGCCTTATGTATTGGTCACAGGGCCCAAACAACCCTTTTCCAGCTTGATGGAGATGATCGCCTACGGCAATCAGCAAGGAAGTGGGTTTTCGTTTGGTACCACTGATGTGCTGGGCATGTTGTCAGTGGAACTGCTCAAATCGGTGAGCCAGACCAAAGTGGTGCAAATCAACTACAAAGGTGCGCCCGCCATCGTCAATGATGTGTTGGGCGGTCACCTGGATTCTGGTGCGACCACGCCTCCCGTTGTCAAAGGGTTTAGCAAAGAAAAAAACGGCTTGCGCATGCTGGCCATCACATCTGCCAAGCGTTCTCCCTCGCTGCCAGATGTTCCCACGGTGGCCGAGTTAACGGGGATCAAAAGTTTTGAAATCGCCACTTGGTACGGTATTGCTGGGCCTGCGGGCATGCCCGTCAATGTGGTGGAGCGATTGGAGAAGGCGTTGATCAAGGTGATGGCCGACCCTGGTCTGAAAACCAAGTTGATCGACATGGGGGTGGACGTGATTGAAGACAGCTCGGCCAAGTCCATGACCGCCACCATGCGCAGCAATTTTGATCAATGGGGAAAGTTGGCCGACAAAGCGGGCATCAAGCCCTGAGAGAAGCCATGTGGTGGGCGGCCAAGTAGCCAAACACCATGCCAGGTCCAATGGTGGCCCCGCCAGCGGTGTAATCGCCTCCGAATATGTTTGACAAGTCATTGCCGGCAGCATACAAACCTGGGATGACTTCCCCTTGTTCGTTCAAGGCGCGCCCGTGAACATCGCCTTTGATGCCGACGAACGTGCCCAACTCGCCAACTGTCCAACGCATGGCAAAAAAAGGTGCCTTTTTGATGGGGGCTACACAGGGATTGGGTCCGTGTGTTGCGTCTCCGTTGTAGCGGTTGTAAACATTGTCGCCGCGACCGAACATTGGATCTGTTCCACCTTGAGCCGCTGCATTGAAGTCGGACACAGTTGCCAAAAAGTTGGTGACATCGATGCCGGCTTTGAATGCCAATTCTTCTAAAGAATCTGCGCAGATCAAATAACCTGTTTTCAAATGGGACCGATACGGGAAAGGTGCTGGCTTGACGGCACCCATGCCATAGCGCCTCATGGTGGGGTAGTCTGCAATCAAAAAGCCACACACTTCTGGCTCACCTTCGCAAGCTTTGATCAGGGCGCGTCCTACGTCATGGTATGAATTGGCCTCATTGACAAAACGATGTCCCTTGCGCGTGACAGCGATGAATCCCGGTTTTTGGCGATCAATCAAATGGGGAAAGGCTTTGAATTGCCCATCGGCCGTGGGCAACATGGACACCGGTGCCCATCCTGCCGGGGTGCTGTGTTGTGCATTGATGGCGACGCCTGCATCTAAGGCCAGTTCGATGCCATCCCCTGTGTTGCTCGGTGGTGCAGGGGAATGGTACGCCTGGCCTTTTTTGAGGTGGTTGAAATACATTTCACGCAAGGCGGTGTTGTGCGCAAAACCACCCGTGGCAAGCACCACGCCTTTGCGGGCATACAAGTGGACCTCCCCCTTTTGTGATTGGTATCGAACCCCTGCCACTCGGCCTTGGTCACAGATCAAGCCTGTGGCGGGAGAAGAGGTCCTGAGGTCACCCCCATGGCTAAAAAAGGACTTTCCCAAGCGTGCCATCAAGGCATTGCCATTGGCCAAATCCATGGAGCGCTGATATTGAATCCAATCAAGCCCAAAGCGCAAGACCCTGAGGGTAACCACCTTGAAAGAAGTCCACGATCGAAATGCATTGAGAAAATGCAATAAATCGGGGCCAGGTTTGATCATGATGCCCATGAATGTCAATTCGGGCGCTGGCATTTTGAGTCGGTGTATTTCCTCTCCCAATTCGCGTCCATTGATGGGGACTGGATGAATTGTCCGCCCACTGATGCTGGCCCCAGGTGTGTTGGGGTGGTAGTCAGGTCGGCCTATGGCGGCCATGAACTTCACATCTGTTTTTTGATCTAAAAAATCAATCATCTCTGGGCCGTGCTTTAAAAAAGCATCCACCAGATCGGCATCGTATGCATCACCGGCGCCTTGCTGGATATAGGCTCTTGCCGCTTCAACAGAGTCTTGAATGCCAGATTTCAAGGCTGCAGGGTTGCAAGGAATCCAAACGCCTCCGCCTGAATTGGCTGTTAAGCCGCCAAATGCATCAGTTTTTTCAAGCAATACAACGTTCAGACCCAAACACGCTGCAGTCACGCCAGCGGTCAAACCACCTCCACCCGAACCTACAACAATGACATCACAGGTTTCGTTCGTGGCTTGTTCATGGGCGAGTGTTGACATGCAATGCAATCACATACTGAGTTAATGACCAAAGCATCATAATCACATTTCCAACTCAATTGACATTGTCAACTCGATAAAAATTGCATTTGAATTTGCTGTCAGCTGGGCAAATATCCCTCAACTGACAGGTAACGTTCTCCGGTGTCGTAATTGAACCCGAGCACTTTGGTGCCAACTGGCAAACCAGGTAATTGATGCGCAATGGCCGCCAGTGTGGCCCCGCTGGATATGCCCACCAGCATGCCCTCTTCACGGGCTGCTCGTCGGCCATATTCGCGCGCATCTTCTGCATCCACTTGAATCACACCATCTAGCAGTGTGGTGTCTAAATTTTGCGGGATGAAGCCCGCGCCAATGCCTTGAATGGGGTGTGGCGCTGGAGAGCCACCAGAAATCACAGGGGAAGCCTTTGGTTCAACCGCAAAAACCTTTAAATGCGGCCACTTGCCCTTGAGCACTTGAGCGCATCCCGTGAGATGGCCTCCCGTACCCACCCCCGTGATGAGGACGTCAATTCCATTGGGAAAGTCAGCAAGTATTTCTTGGGCGGTTGTTTTGACGTGTGCAGCGATATTGGCGGCATTTTCAAATTGCTGTGGCATCCATGCACCAGGGGTGCTGGCCAATAACTCCTGGGCGCGGGCTATGGCCCCCTTCATTCCTTTTTCACGCGGCGTCAGGTCAAAACTGGCACCGTATGCCAGCATGAGACGCCGACGTTCGATGGACATGCTGTCAGGCATCACCAAGATCAGCTTATAGCCTTTGACCGCTGCCACCATGGCAAGCCCCACCCCGGTGTTGCCAGAGGTGGGCTCGATGATGATCCCGCCAGGCTTCAAGGTACCCGCTGCTTCTGCTTGTTCAACCATGCTCAACGCAATTCGGTCTTTTATCGAACCACCAGGGTTGCTGCGCTCAGATTTGACCCACACCTGTGCATCAGGGCCAAACAATCTATTCATCCGAATATGAGGCGTCCGGCCAATGGTCTCAAGAATGTTGTTCACGGGCATGTGATATCTCCAACAGGTTAAAGGCTACGCGTAAAACTTCATTATGACCTTGGTATGGCGGCATTTGCCGCTGCGGTCATTCAAGGGGAAAGTAGATATAAAAGTCTCATCGCTGACGCCACTGACGAAAGCTTGACGCACGTCAAGTTGCCCATGGGTTCAAGCCCTACGATGGGGCATTCAAAATCTTTGCAGTCGCATCAGGGCCATCCTGCATTGACCTCTTCGAAGGAGTCTTGTGCATGCACAGTTATTACACCAATCACCATTTGGGCTTATGGGCACTGATCAAACGATCAAGGCCCATCAATCTGATCACAGGGCCCGTTATTTACAGCGTCATCCTTCCTTTGCTGCTGTTGGATGGCTTTGTCTCGCTTTATCAATTCTTATGCTTTCCGATTTATAAAATTCAAAAAATGCATCGCTGCGACTTCATTATTTTTGATAGACAAACGTTGAAATACCTGGACTGGGTGTCCAAATTTCACTGTACCTATTGCGCATATGCCGTAGGTGTGATTGGGTTTGTGGGGGCAGTCATTGGGGCGACTGAAGCTTATTTTTGTCCGATCAAACACCACCGAACACAAAAACAATTGAAGGTCCATCGCTACCCATTCATCGCCTTTGAGCAAAGTGACAGATTTGATTTTGATTCCCGTTTGAATGGCATGCGCAATGCCATGATGAAGCAACGCAAACTGTGAATTTTTACCCCTGCGTAATCCGTGGTGCTGCGGTTGCCGATGGGAGTCAATTCATAAGTTGCAAGTGCAAGGGACGTGCCTTGTGACTTTATCGACCCCGCCAATGGACAGCCTTGAAAACCTGGGGCTTGCCTTGGGCATAGGGCTTTTGATTGGCGCTGAACGAGAGCGCAGCAATGCGGCCTTGCCAAGCCACATTGCGGGCATTCGCACATTTGCCATCTGTGCAATGGTCGGTGCAGCTTCTGTGATCCTTGCGGGACCAGGGATATTTCCCGTGTCTTTGGGGTTGTTGCTTATCTTGATTGGCATTGGTTATTGGCGCAGCAGTGAAAGCAATCCGGGCATCACCACCGAACTGGCTTTGTTCATGACCTGCTTGATCGGTGGATTGACAGTTGAATCACCAACGGTGGCCGCAGTCAGCGGATTGGGCTTGGCCACTTTGTTGGCCGCCAAAAAACGGATGCATGCGTTTGCTCAGCGCGTATTAAGTGCCACCGAATGGAACGATTTGGTGGTGTTCACAGCTGTTTTATTGATCCTTTTCCCATTGACGCCTGATGTATACATTGGGCCGTGGAATGCGATCAACCCCCATCACTTGGTCCGCTTTGTGGTGCTGATCATGGGCATCAGTGCCTTGGGCCATGTCAGCAGCCGCACATGGGGTGGTCACCATGGTTTGGCGCTGACAGGTTTTGCAGGGGGTTTTGTATCGAGCACTGCAACGGTTTACGCCATGGGCAAGTTGTCTCGCGATCTCCCTTCTCAAACCCATGGTGCAGTGATGGGAGCGGTGTTGTCCAGTGTTTCCACCATTGTGCAGATGTACGTGTTGATCAACCTGATCTTGCCTGAGTTGATTTTTTGGGCAAGTTGGCCATTGTTGGCGGGCGTGATGTGCGCTAGCGTTTATGCCGCAGCAGTGTGGTTCATGGCGGGTCCATCATTGCCTGTTGATCAGCCATTGATCTCTTCTCATTTGTTCCAATGGAAGTCAACCATGACATTGGTTGCACTGGTGGTGACGGTCATGGTGGTGTCTGCGGGCATGAATCACTGGTTGGGGCAAGAGGGTATCTTGATCACGTCTGCCATCACTGGATTGGTGGATGCGCACGCCATCGTTGCGTCCATGGGGTCCATGGTTCAGGCGGGTCAGGTTTCGGCGCTTCAAGCGCAGTGGCCGATTGTTGCGGCCCTGCTGAGCAACATGCTTGCAAAGTCGTGGGTTTCATGGCATGCAGGTACGCGCGCATATTGCATCAAAGTGGTTGCTGGACAAATGTTGGTCATGAGCAGCATAGTGCTGGCTTTGGCGATTGGCTATATGTGACGGGGCTCAATGCGGGCGTTTTGCGAATATTTTATTGAATCGCATTTGTTTGTTCCATCGCAACTCCAACTGGAAACAATGGGGCTATGGTGTGATCTTTGACTTGGAGACTTATTTTGAAAATTCTTGTTCCATCAGATGGATCTGACTGCGCTTTGCGCGCCCTTGATTACGCCATTCACTTGGTGAATTTGCTTGGGACTGATGCCAGCATCACATTGATTTCGGTTCACGACGATGCTGGATTAAAGCACGTAAAAAAACATTTCCCCAAGGGAACGGTGGTCGATTTTTTGCACGATTTAAGTGTCAAAGAATTAAAGTCTTCTCGCCATAAGCTGGATAAATTCAGTTTGGATTACGAAGTCATCATCAAAACGGGCCATGTGGCTGGTGAAATTGTCAAGGTGGCCAAGTCTGGAAAGTTTGATCTGATTGTGATGGGAGCCAAGGGGCGGTCAACTTTCTCTGATTTGCTTATCGGCTCGGTCGCGCAACGGGTGCTCAGCGCCACACATGCCCCCGTCACGCTGATCAAGTAAGACTCACTCGGCCAGGATCCCGGCTGCGCCGGCACGGTTGTCCAACACCACGGGATGACCCATCCATCGTGACATTTCCGCCATGACAGCCCTGCCAATGGTGTCCACAGAGCTTCCTGGCGAATTGGGGATGATGCACTTGACGGGTCGATCTGGATACCTGATTTGGGCGCGCAGGGTAGGCAGCGCTGCCCAGGCAGGCACAGCCATCAACGACCTCCGGCGCGACACATCGGCAGACATGCTTGTGGAATAGGCTTTTGTGAATTCAAAAGTATCCATTGAGTCGATTGCCCTATAGATTGTCATTTTCCGTCCGATGTAGATGGCACATGCCATACCGGCATGGGTGAGGGGACTGGCTCGACCACCATTTTGAACCCTGTAATTGCATAACCACATGAAGATCAGTGCACCCGCTTTGTTGCTCCCAGTCACGCCCAAGGGCATGCCTGTGAAAACAGGTGCGGTGGGCATGCCAAAAACCAGTGGCATGAAGGCGCCTGCTTCAAATTCTGTAGCCACCGCACAGGCCACCAACTCTCAAACCTATGCCGCTCCGGGAGTCACAGCCTGGGCCGTGGGCAGACCTGGCAATGAATGGAGCGCCACCACAGGCTGGGTCAGTGGCCAAGCTACATCTGTGCCCATGACCTTGAGCATGAAAAAGGGGGGCGCTTATTCATTCGCTGGTGCTTATTCATATTCCTACACTGGTAAAACACCCGTGGTCTCGATCACCTTGACAGACGCCCAAGGCAAGGTGGTCAGCAGCAGCAAAAGCAACGCCTTGTCCTACGTGGCCACTGCCGATGGTGAATACACCGTCACCATGGCCATCACACCGGCCAAGGGATTCACTGCCAAATTCACCAATTACAGCCTTACTGCCAATCAGACCTTGTCCAAGTTGCCTGCGAGCAGCGGTGACAAATATGTAGACGCTGTATTGGCTGGCGGGTCCAATTGGTGGCATGCCGCCGGTGAGGTCGCCACACCCACCACCACGGCCATTTCACCGACGATCAAGCAAATCGAGGGGGCTCGACACACCATTTATTACGGTTTTTTGTCCGGCAGCGAGTCATACCTTTCTTCAGCCGATATCAAAGGCTTTGAGGCCATCGACAATGGGCAGAACGTGGTCAACGGCCAGAAGACTGCGATTCGATCGGCATTTGATTACCTGTCGAGCTTGGTGAATGTGGAATTTGTGCAAGATGACAGCAAGGCCGATATTCGGTTTGGCAACAACGACCAAACAGCCAGCGCGGGTTACGCGACTTACCCATCTCAAGACCCCAATCGACCCTCCATATTGATGCTCGACAACAGTTCGAACACGCAAAATGCAGGCGCCAATTTGGGCGCCAAAGGCAGCTATGGGTGGGAAACATTAATTCATGAAATTGGCCACACCATGGGACTCAAGCACCCCGGTGCTTACAACGCTGGCGGCGGCACCACAGCCGGCCCTTATTTGCCAGCGGGCATTGACAATCGGGCCATGTCCATCATGTCCTATAACAACGCGACAGCATCAAATAATGTGACTTTGACGGGCACATCTACCAACGGTTCGTACAGCTTGCGCACCAGCATTGCAAGCGCCAATCCGGCCACCTTTCAAACGTTTGATATTGCTGCTTTGCAGTACATGTATGGTGCAAACACCAGTGCGACTTCAGATGCTGTGGTGCTAGACGACAAATACAGCAATTTTCAGACGCTTTGGGCGCCGCAAGGGGTTGCCTTGAATGCCAGCAGCACCTCGCGCGCCAATTTATTTGACTTGCGCGCGGGTGGATACAGCTCCATCTCTGTGCGCACTGAGGCTTCCAACTTGGCTGATTTCAAAGCCCAGTTGATAAGCCAGCAATTTGATGATTCCAGGGCCTCAGCCGCAGCCAGTTCTGTCATGGCTTCGCTGAAAGTCAAAAAAACCGATGCCACTTTGTACAACGGCAAAAATTCATTGGCTTTGAGTTATGGCAGCAAGTTCAGCACCGTGGTGGGCGGTTCTGCGGCAGACAAATTTTATGCCGGCAACTACAGCACAGAGGTAGACGGCGGCCAGGGCACCGACACCTTGTTATTGCAAGGCGCAGCCAAGGACTGGGTGATTGACCGCACCCAGGGAACCGCCACTGCAAAATCAGGTGGTGCGTCGATCAAGTTCAGCAACATTGAGGCCATCGGCTACTACAAGGCCACCGAGGCCATGTTGCATGCGTGATTTGAGGAGGTAAACGCTCAAAAGGTCAGTTCTGCTGGCATCTGAGCACACATTGCATGCGTTGATTTGGGTGGATGTATTATGGACATCACAGTTCTTCACCTCCATACCAAGCCCTGTCATGTCACACATTGCACGCGCCATTGCTTTAGTTTGTTCATTGATTTTTTCTTGGCATGCCTTGGCCGCCTATCCGGACAAGCCCATCAGGCTGATCGTTCCTTCTGCACCAGGCGGGGCGCCAGATGTTTTGATGCGTGAATTGGCGAACCGCCTTTCCCAGCAAATGGGCGTGCCAGTGGTGGTTGACAACAAACCAGGTGGGTCCTACACCATTGGCACCATGGAGTTGGTGCGTGCGCCAGCAGATGGATACACCTTGGCGTATGGCAATGTGGTGTCGTTGGCCACCAATCGATCGTTGCTTCCCAACGTGCCCTACGATGTTGACAAAGACCTCACCCTGATCGGCAACGCC
>RFXS01000037.1 GCA_009921465.1 Betaproteobacteria bacterium | reverse complement strand
CTGCTCTACCAACTGAGCTACCGGGCCAAGGCTTTGGATTGTAGCACCGCCCCGAACACTTAATCCGCTTCAGGGACACGTCCCAGGAAAGAGCGGCCCTCACTCACATGGCCTGGCAACTTGGTTGGGCACCATTTTTTGCATTGCCATTCCCCGGTGCAGTTGCCGACAAAACCTGCCACTGCGTCTACAACAAGCCCTGGCACATCAAATTGACGCCACCGTGCGTGGCAAGATAATCCTGACATGATTTCTTTGCGGCCTCTCACTGTATTGCCAGAAAAAGCCACGCTCGTTTTACTGGGTTCGCTGGTGTACACGTCGCTGCACATGGCCAACATTTGGTTGTTTGGGGTTTGGGAGGTGACACAAAACATCTCTTGGATCTACCTGCCCTCATTTATTCGATTGGCCAACCTGCTGATCTTGGGCCCACTTTGGGGCACCCTCGCCACCGGACTGGGTGGGGCCGAGTTGATTTTTTTATCTGATCAAGCCCTCAATGGCTTGGCATGGTTGAATGTTTTGGCTTCATGCAGCAGCGCAGTAGCCGCTTATGGCTTGTTTCAATGGCTGTTCCATCGGCCCGTTGCCTTGAGTCAGTTGAAAGATCTGCTTTTGCTGGCGGGCATTTACACCTTGATCAACCCCGGCTTGCACTTTCTTTTGTGGCAATTGCTTTATGCCAACACCCCAAAGCCTTTGCATGACTTTGTTGCGATGGCAGTGGGCGATTTGGTCGGTGTCATCGTCGGTGGGCTGTTCTTTGTTTGGGTCGCTCGCTCATCAGGCTTGGCACGGTTCGTGGCTCGCCAACTGCACCGATAATTCGATCCACAACCGCGCCCGTGTAATCAACAATCCGCTATCGGCCCTGCGCAGGATCAAACACCTTGGCGCTTGCCACGCGCGAGGTCTACCCCCAATTGTTTGAGCTTGCGGTAAAGGTGGGTGCGCTCCAGACCGGTTTTTTCTGCCACCCGGGTCATGGACCCGTTTTCCTTTGCCAAATGAAATTCAAAATAAGCCTTTTCAAAGGCATCCCTGGCTTCACGCAGGGGAACATCGAGGTCGAAACTTTGGTGATGGGCTGGCATCTCCACTGGCACCGGCCCCGTCATGGTCATGATAGAGGCGGCCGGCTCTGCCAATGTGGGTGGCACAAGGTGAGCTCGCGTTGTCACCACCGGTGCCGCCGCAGGCTTTCGGGCCAATCCACTCTCTACCGCCTTGAGCAGTTTTTGTAAGGTGATGGGCTTTTCCAAAAAGGCTTGTGCACCGATGCGGGTGGCCTCGACCGCTGTGTCGATGGTGGCGTGTCCACTCATCATCACCACAGGCATGTTGAGCAAACCTGCCGTTGCCCACTCTTTGAGCAAAGTCACACCATCGGTATCGGGCATCCAAATATCGAGCAATACCAAGTCTGGTCGGCTGCCCTGTCGTGCCGCGCGTGCTTGCGCCGCGTTTTCTGCCAACTCTACTTGATGGCCCTCATCGTTAAGGATCTCGAAGAGCAATTCGCGAATGCCTAGTTCGTCGTCCACCACCAAAATATTTGCCATATTGCCTGCTAAAGAGTGAGCTGATGCGAGGTTTCTGCCTCGAATGATAACGATACTTGGGCACCTTGCACAACACCGTCAATCTCTCGATTTTTCAAGTCTATCCGTGCACCGTGTTCATCGGCAATTTTTTTGACCACCGCCAACCCCAGGCCGGTGCCGCGAACTTTGGTGGTGATGTAGGGCTCAAAGGCACGCTGCAAAATATGCTCCGGAAAGCCGCTTCCATGGTCGATCACCGTCAATCGAACGCGCCCTGAAGTGGCAACCCATTGGGTGCGCAAAATCACCCCCAAATGGGCCCTTTCAGCCGGCGTGGCATCTTGTGCGTTTTGCAACAGGTTGTGTATGACTTGTCGCAACTGCAAGGCGTCACCCATCACCCGCGGGCATTGCGCGTCCAATTCAGTGCGCACGGGAACAGATGCTGTTTCTTCCCCATACAAACTGAGGACTTCCAGCACCAAAGCATTGAAGTCCAGCGGCTTGAGGTCGGCCACTGGCAGGCGGGCATAGTCGCGAAATTCATTGACCAAGCGCTTCATGGCATCAACTTGGTCGACGATGGTTTTGATGGACTTGACCAATATGGCCTGCTCGCCATCGGCCAACTTGCCTGTGAGTTTCATCTCCAATCGCTCGGCAGACAGTTGTATTGGGGTCAGGGGGTTTTTGATTTCATGGGCCAGGCGGCGCGCCACATCGCCCCAGGCTTGCGCGCGCTGGGCAGAAACAATTTCTGAAATATCGTCAAACACCAACAATCGGGCTTGGTTGGGCAACACCGCGCCGCGCGCGACCAAGGTCACGCCGTTATGGCCTGCACTCGGCCCTTGGCTGGGCACCATGGCCTGGCTGGAGGCCAGTTCGAACGATTGCTGCCAATGGTCCAAGCCATGCTGGCTGCGCTCCCCCACAAATCCGGCAAACTCATGCTCAACCTGCGCAGCCAAGATCTTTAAACCAGGCGCGTCCCCAAGCGGCTTGCCTTCATAAGCGGCCAAAGGCACACGCAATATGCGTGTTGCACCAGGGTTGGAAGAAATGACCAAGCCTGCCTCGTTGAGCACGATCACGCCTGCGCTCATGTTGTCCAAAATGGTTTGCAGGTTCGCCCGCGCCAAATCCACCTGCTCAATGCTGTCGTCTAGGGCGTTGCGGGCCTGCGCCAACTGCGCCGTCATTTGTGCAAACGAACGGGTCAATTCACTGAGCTCGTCGCGGCTTTCAAAAACCGCTTTCGGGCTGAGGTCACCCGCAGCCACATCCCGCACCCCTTCGGCCAGCAATAGCAAAGGCCGCGCCAATTGGTTGCCCAACAAAACCGCCAACAGCACAGCCCCAAACACTGCCAAAAACAAAGTCAAGGTCAAGGTTCCGATGTACATTCGGCGCAATCCCTGCCGCGCCAAAGCACGCTCCTGGTACTCCCGATAGGCCAACTCCACCGCCAAAGCATTCCCCACCAAATTGGGCGGCAAAGATTGGGTCACTTGCAAAATTCGGTTTTCGTCCAATAAGCCCAGACCAGGGGCGGCAACCAAGGCCAAAACTTTCACGCGTGCGCGTTGGCTCTTACCGGCCACACCATCTTCCAAACCTTCCAATTGAAATATCACACCTTGGCTGCGCAATTGCCGCAACTGAGCACTTGCCGGTCGCTCCGGATTGAGTTGAAACAAGGAAGCCCCTGCACTGGCCAGTGGCTGCCCAGATGCGCTCCACAGCACGATGTCATCTGCCCCCAACTGGTCGCGCAAACGCTCCAAAGCCAGGCCCGCACTGGCACTGCGGATGTCACTCAATTGACCAGCAGCCACACGCGTCTTGCTGCTCAAATCGCTGGCCAAGGTATCTAAGCTGGTGCGCCCCAGGTTCAGCCCCGCCTCGAGTGCCCCCTCGACCTGCACGTCAAACCAACTTTCGATCGAGCGGGACACGAATTGGTAAGACACCGCATAAATCAATAAGCCAGGCAACATGCCCACCAAAGCAAAGATCATGGCCAACTTGGCCAACAAGCGCGAGCCAAATTTGCCCCGCCGCCAACGCAGCACCAAGCGTGAAAAAGTCCAGCCAATGACGCTCAGCAACACCACCGCCACCAAGGCATTGAGCATCAGCAAAGCATCGTAATTGCGTTCATACAAGGCCTGGTTGTCAGCGGCCAAGGTCAGCAAGAACAACAGCACCAGCCCCAAACCCAAAATAACGGACACCCCCACTGCCCACAGCCACCGCCATGGCGCTTTGCGAGGGGCGGAATCGGTACTCATCGTGATGTTTCTGAGGGCAATCGGGTGCTTTTACTGACCGTCAACTCCCAATCAGGTTGCCCAGCGGCACCCATTTGCAGTGGCCGGGGTAACTGGCTCAAGTCCAAGTAAAAATTAAACTCCAATCGATGCCCTGCGCCGACATCAATTTGTGCTGCATCGGCAAACCTCCAGCGGGTGAGTCGGCGCAAATTGACCATCACCTCCTCTAGGGTGTCGTAGGTTTGCATCAGCGACACCCCCAACCCGTTTTGCACAATGGGTTGAGCGGCCACTTGCATGCGCCAGCGCCGTGTCAATGGCTGGTAACTGACACGGATATGTCGTTGGGATGTGGCCACCAGTTTGTCTGACCAATACCAACGATCTCGGTAAACCTTGGCATCAAATACGAAATGGACTGGTATTCCCTTGAGCAAGGCCTCTTGCACGGTAATGGACAACTCTATGTCGAATTGCGCTGACAACTGGTAGGCGTCTTCATCCCGTTCGGTTTGAAAACTGGCGATGGCCACTTGGTTTTGGGCCCACGCGCTGACAACGCACATTGAACATGCAAGCACCAGCAACCAAGCGCGCAACCACACCCTCACCCCAAAGGCATGGTGTGGACATTCAGTCCAAGGGTTTTTGCAGCAGTGCGTAAAAAAAGCCATCGTGATCACTGGGCAGATTGTCCGTGACACCGCCGTTGTTATTGCTATTTTGCGGCAAGAGGTGCCCCACACAGGGCAAACCATGTGCTTGGGTGTTGTGCTGAAGAAACGATTTGACCTGCGCCTGCCCCTCGCGCCTGAAGACGGAACAGGTGCAATACAGCATCACCCCCCCTGGCTTGAGCAAGGGCCAAAGGGTGTGAAGCAAGCTTTGCTGTAATTTGCCCAGTTGGGCTACATCGCTGGCACGGCGCAACCAAACCACGTCGGGGTGTCTGCGCACAATGCCCGAGGCCGTGCATGGTGCGTCAAGCAATATGGCGTCAAATGCCTGTCCATCCCACCAGTCATTGACTTTCAATGCGTCAGCGGCCACGACTTGGGCGCTCAAACCCAGGCGCTGCAAATTGCCCGTGATGCGCTCACACCTTACCTCATCAATGTCCAAGGACACGACCTGCGCGTCCGAGAGCTCCAGCAAGTGAGCCGATTTTCCTCCGGGTGCCGCGCAGGCATCCAAGATCCGTCTGTGTTTGCCATGGTCTGGCAAAGCCCCCAGCAATAAGGGGGCGGCCAATTGGGCGCCGCCATCTTGCACCGAGCACAAGCCCTGGGCAAATCCAGGGATGCGATCAACCGGTAAGGGATTGACCAACATCAAGCCGTATGGACCCACAGGGTGCGCCATGATCCCAAGCGCAAGCCATTGCGCAGCCAATGCGCTGCGCTCAATGCGCCGAACATTGACACGCATCACCATGGGCGCAGGCACCAAGTCTGCACGCAGTATTTGCTGCCAATGGTTGGGGTGATCGTGTTGCAAAAGTTCGATCCACCAAACGGGGTGATTCCAACTTGCCTGCAAATCTTTATTTGTCACTGCAACCAAGGCATCGCGCTCACGCAAAAAGCGCCTCAAGCAGGCATTGACAAAGGTCGCCTGGGCTTTCATCTTGGGGCTTCGTTTGGCAGCCTCCACGGCCTGATTGACCAAGGTGAATGGTTCATAAGGGGCCTGCTCTGGCAGCCAAGACAATGCCAGCGCAACACACAACAAGCTGTCGACTTCGGGCGGCGGTTTGCGTTGGGCCAAAATACCGCGCAGTGCGTGCGCCCGCCCCCAGTTTCGCAAGCTGGCAAACAACAGCGACTGCACACCCGAACGCAAAGCGCTGGGCACGCGCAGCAATGCCGCGCTGGCCGAGACGCCTTGTGCCACTGCGGCCAAAGCCACCCCGGTGGCCTGCAGTTGCTGCCACAAAGGCAGTGGCTGTGCAACGCTGCTGAGGGTCACAACGGGCTGGCCGAGTGAAATGAAAACATCCGGGCCAACAACAAGGCTGGAAATTGCACAATCGCAGCGTTATAAAGGGCCGCCGCCTGGTTGTACCGCTCCAAATCGGGCTGGATCAAAACATCGAGCTCCGACCACCTGGCATTCAATTCTGGCGCTACGGTGATGTAGTAAACATCAGGGTGATTGAGCGCTTGCCATGCTTGGGACAGCTCCAGCTTGCTCTCGCTCAGGGCGCGCGCTGCCGCATGTGAAAACAGCAGATCTTGCCAATGCGCCATGGCAATGGCCGTCTTGCGCGCAGCAGTTTGTAATCGCGTCCAATGAACAGCCCCTAATTCAGGGGCTATGGACGACTGCCACCCAAAGGGAGCAGAAGCCGCTGCCGTCACGGCCAACTCAACCAGCTCTTCATAACGGGTCAAATGGACATCCAGCACCGCCACCGCTTGACCAATGGCAGCACGCAAGCGCACCAAGCGGTTATATGCCCCCAGACCCCAAAACACCACAAGCGCCAAACACAGAATGGCCCACCCGGTGTTGATCATGTGAAAATCCACCTAGAACGACAAAGGCCCACAAGGGGGCCTTTGTATTTTTAAGCAGTCCCAGCGGCATCTTGGCCACTGGCGTCTGCCGGTTCATCGGCGTGGTCACCAGTGCCCGCTGTGGCTTCGGCCAATTCAGCAGCCTCAGCTTCGGCAATGGCGCGACGCTCGACCTCGTCCATGGCGTCCTTGACCTTGCGCGCTTGGTGATAAGCCATGCCGGTGCCTGCAGGAATGAGGCGACCCACAATGACGTTTTCTTTCAAGCCACGCAATTCGTCGCGCTTGCCCATGATGGCCGCTTCGGTCAGTACCCGGGTGGTTTCTTGGAAAGAAGCCGCCGAGATGAACGAATCGGTCGACAAAGAAGCCTTGGTGATGCCCAGCAACAAGTTGGTGTATGTCGCAGGCAGCTTGCCCGCAGCCTGCAATGCCTCATTGGTGTTGAGCATTTCAGAGCGCTCGACTTGCTCGCCGCCGATGTAGCCAGACTCTCCAGGGTTGTCCACCACCACACGGCGCAACATCTGACGCACGATCACTTCAATGTGCTTGTCATTGATCTTCACGCCTTGCAAACGGTAAACGTCTTGCACTTCGTCGACGATGTAACGGGCCAACTCTTCGATGCCCAACAAACGCAAAATATCTTGCGGGTCGGCTGGGCCGTCCACAATGCTCTCACCCTTGTTGACGACTTGACCTTCGTGCACCAGGATGTTTTTCTCCTTGGGCACCAGCTCTTCCCAAACCGTGCCTTCTGGGTCGGTGATTTGCAAGCGCATCTTGCCTTTGGTCTCCTTGCCAAACGACACAGTGCCCGTCATTTCCGCCAAGATGCCCTTATCTTTGGGTGATCGCGCTTCGAACAACTCGGCCACACGGGGCAAACCGCCGGTGATGTCGCGGGTCTTTTGACCTTCCACAGGAATGCGTGCCAACACTTCACCAGAGCCCACATCCTGACCATCTCGCACCTGGATCAGTGCGCCGACTTGGAACCCGATGGTCACCGAATGGTCTGTGCCAGGAATCTTCACTTCTTTGCCAGATGCGTCGATCAGTTTGACCTGCGGGCGCACCACTTTGGTGGAGCCACGGCGCTTGGGGTCAATCACCACCAAGGTCGACAAGCCTGTGACTTCGTCCAACTGCTTGGCAACGGTGAGGCCTTCTTCTACATTTTCGAAGCGCACCTGACCGGCAAACTCAGTGATGACAGGTCGTGTCAACGGATCCCAATTGGCAAGCACCACACCCGCCTTAATGCTTTGATCGGCCTTGATGGCCAAGATCGCACCGTAAGGCACTTTATGGCGCTCACGCTCGCGGCCAATTTCGTCGTGGATGATGATTTCACCCGAGCGCGAAATGACCACCAAATCACCTTTGGTGTTGGTCACATAGCGCATGGTTGGGTTGAACCCGATCACACCATTGGACTTGGCTTCAACATTGGAAGCCACAGCCGCGCGCGAAGCAGCACCACCGATGTGGAAGGTGCGCATCGTCAACTGTGTGCCTGGCTCACCGATGGATTGGGCTGCAATCACGCCCACCGCTTCACCTATGTTGATCTCACCGCCACGGCCCAGATCGCGGCCATAGCACTTGGCACACAAGCCAAAGCGGGTTTCGCAGTTCAGTGCCGTGCGCACTTTGACCTCGTCGACCCCTTCGGTTTCAAGCAAGTCGAGCGCATCTTCATCCAGCATTTCACCGCCCTTGATCAAGACCTGACGAGTTTCTGGATGCACCACATCATCTGTGGTGGTACGGCCCAAAATGCGGTCGCGCAAGGACTCAATCACCTCACCACCTTCGACAATCGCGCGCATCAATTGACCATTGGCCGTGCCGCAATCCTGCTCGGTGACCACCAGATCTTGTGTCACGTCAACCAAACGTCGCGTGAGGTAACCAGAGTTGGCGGTTTTGAGTGCGGTATCGGCCAAGCCTTTCCGCGCACCGTGTGTGGAGATGAAATACTGCAACACGTTGAGGCCTTCGCGAAAGTTCGCGGTGATGGGCGTCTCGATGATGGAGCCGTCTGGCTTGGCCATCAATCCGCGCATGCCCGCCAACTGGCGAATCTGCGCCGCAGAGCCCCGAGCACCTGAGTCGGCCATCATGTAAATGGAGTTGAACGACTCTTGTTCGACTTCTTTGCCATGGCGATCAATGGTTTTTTCTTTGCGCAACTGGTCCATCATGACCTTGGAGACATGGTCCCCGGCCTTGCCCCAGATGTCGACCACTTTGTTGTAACGCTCGCCAACGGTGACCAAGCCCGACACATATTGCTGTTCGATCTCTTTGACCTCTTTCTCGGCCATCTCGATGATTTGATGCTTTTCTTGCGGCACCAACATGTCATCAATGGCGATAGAGATGCCAGCGCGGGTGGCCAAGCGGAAACCGTTTTGCAGCAGCTTGTCAGCAAAGATCACCGTTTCTTTCAAGCCGCAACGGCGGAAAGAGGTGTTGATCAATCGAGAAATTTCTTTCTTTTTGAGCGCTTTGTTGATGTTGCTGAAAGCCAGGCCCTTGGGCAAAATTTCCGACAGCAAGGCACGGCCAGCCGTGGTATCCACCAACGCGGTGTGGGCTGTGAATTCTCCGGTGGCCTTGTCTTTGGTCCATTCGGTCAAACGCACGCTGATTTTGGCGGTCATCTCCACCATACCGGCGTCCAATGCGCGTTGCACTTCATAGGTATCGGCAAAGACCATGCCTTCGCCCTTGCCATTGATGCGCTCACGGGTGGAGTAGTACAAACCCAGCACCACGTCCTGAGAAGGCACGATGGAGGGTTCGCCTGAAGCGGGGAACAGCACGTTGTTAGATGCCAGCATCAAGGTGCGCGCTTCCATTTGCGCTTCCACCGACAAAGGCACGTGAACCGCCATTTGGTCACCGTCAAAGTCGGCATTGAAAGCCGAACAAACCAGTGGGTGCAATTGAATGGCTTTACCTTCAATCAAAATAGGCTCAAACGCTTGGATGCCCAAGCGGTGCAAGGTAGGCGCACGGTTGAGCAAAACGGGGTGCTCTTTGATGACCTCTTCCAAAATATCCCACACCACGGCTGTGCCAGATTCAACTTCTTTCTTGGCGGCCTTGATGGTGGTGGCAATGCCCATTGCTTCCAAGCGAGAGAAGATAAAGGGCTTGAACAACTCCAGGGCCATCAACTTGGGCAAACCACATTGGTGCAGCTTGAGGGTTGGGCCCACGGTGATGACGGAACGACCCGAGTAATCGACGCGCTTGCCCAACAAGTTTTGACGGAAGCGTCCGCTCTTGCCTTTGATCATGTCGGCCAAAGACTTCAAGGCGCGTTTGTTGGCGCCGGTCATGGCCTTGCCACGGCGGCCGTTGTCCAGCAAGCTGTCCACCGCTTCTTGCAGCATGCGCTTTTCATTGCGCGCGATGATTTCTGGTGCCTTGAGCTCCAGCAAGCGGCGCAAACGGCTGTTGCGGTTGATCACGCGGCGGTACAAATCGTTGAGGTCGGAGGTCGCAAAGCGGCCACCGTCCAACGGAACCAAGGGGCGCAAATCAGGCGGCAACACGGGCAGCACCGACAAGACCATCCACTCTGGTTTGATGCCAGACTTTTTGAAGGCCTCCAGCACTTTCAATCGCTTAGAGTTTTTCTTGACCTTGACCTCAGAGCCGGTCAAGTCGCCGCGCAGGCGCTCGATTTCGGAGTCAAGCTCAATGCCTTCGAGCAATTCGCGAATGCCCTCAGCACCCATCTTGGCTACAAACTCGTCACCATACTCTTTGAGTTTGGCGTCGTAATCGTCCTCGGTCATGATGCCGAATTTTTTCAAGGGCGTCATGCCAGGGTCAGTGACCACATAGGCCTCAAAGTACAACACGCGCTCAATGTCGCGCAGCGTCATGTCCAACACCAAGCCCAATCGGCTGGGCAAAGACTTCAAAAACCAAATGTGCGCGCACGGGGCCGCCAAATCAATGTGGCCCATGCGCTCACGGCGCACCTTGGTTTGGGTGACTTCAACGCCGCATTTTTCACAAATCACACCACGGTGCTTCAAGCGCTTGTATTTGCCGCACAAGCATTCGTAGTCCTTGATGGGGCCAAAAATTTTGGCGCAAAACAAACCGTCGCGCTCAGGCTTGAAGGTCCGGTAATTGATGGTCTCTGGCTTTTTCACTTCGCCAAAAGACCAGGAGCGGATTTTTTCTGGGGAAGCCAGTCCAATTTTGATGGCATCAAAGTGCTCATCGGGCGTGAACTGCTTGAACAGGTCGAGTAATGATTTCATGTTTTCATCCTTAAAAGTGAGAGTCTTGATCTGTCTGACAACCGCGCTCAGCCCGTGGCCGCTGCGCGATATGGTTCAACTTCACGAGCGCTCTAACTCGATATCAATGCCCAATGAACGAATTTCTTTCACCAACACGTTGAACGATTCGGGCATGCCCGCTTCGATCGCATGCTCACCTTTGACAATCGATTCGTACACCTTGGTGCGGCCTTGCACGTCGTCGGACTTGACGGTGAGCATTTCCTGCAATGTGTATGAAGCGCCATAGGCCTCCAGTGCCCACACCTCCATCTCGCCAAAACGCTGGCCACCAAACTGGGCTTTCCCGCCCAAAGGCTGTTGTGTGACCAGTGAGTATGGGCCCGTGGAGCGGGCGTGCATTTTGTCGTCCACCAAGTGGTGCAATTTCAGCACGTGCATGTAGCCAACCGTGGTCTCACGCTCAAACGCGTCGCCACTGCAACCGTCATACAACTGCGCTTGCGTGCGATTGGCATTGAGGCCTTTGATGCGCGCGACCTCTTCTGGATAAGCCAAATGCAACATGGCGCGTGTTTCGGCTTCTGAGGCGCCATCAAACACGGGGGTTGCAAATGGGATTCCGTGCTGCAAATTGCCTGCCATCTCCAAAATATCTGCATCGCTGAGCTTGTTCAAAGCCTCTTTGCGACCGGTATCGTTGTAGAGGTGCTCCAAAAATTGGCGCATTTCGGCCATTTTGGTGTGCGCCTGCAACATGTCGCCAATGCGTTGGCCAATGCCCTTGGCAGCCCAACCCAGGTGGACCTCCAGTACCTGGCCCACGTTCATGCGCGAAGGCACGCCCAAAGGATTGAGCACGATGTCGCATGGTGTGCCGTCGGCCATGTAGGGCATGTCCTCGACTGGCACAATTTTCGACACAACACCTTTGTTGCCATGGCGGCCGGCCATCTTGTCGCCTGGCTGCAAACGCCGCTTGACGGCCAAATAGACCTTGACCATTTTCAACACGCCCGCTGGCAACTCGTCGCCTTGGGTCAGCTTTTTGCGCTTTTCTTCAAACGACAAGTCAAAGCTGTGTCGGGTTTGCGCCAATGCGTTTTTGATGCTCTCCATTTGAGCTGCCACATCTTCATCAGCCGGGCGAATGTCAAACCAATGGAATTTCTCGACGCTCTCCAAATAGGCCTTGTCAATCTTGCTGCCCTTGGGCAACTTGTTGGGCCCACCATTGGCTGTTTTGCCGGCAAGCAACTTGGCTATGCGGTCAAAGGCATCGGCTTCAACGATGCGCAACTGGTCGTTGAGGTCCAGTCGGAAGCGCTTCAACTCATCATCAATGATTTGCTGCGCGCGCTTGTCACGCACGATGCCTTCACGGGTGAAGACTTGCACATCAATGACCGTGCCTTGAGAGCCTTGGTCCACGCGCAATGAGGTGTCTTTCACATCCGATGCTTTTTCGCCAAAGATGGCTCGCAGCAGCTTTTCTTCAGGGGTCAGTGTGGTCTCGCCTTTGGGGGTGACCTTGCCGACCAACACATCACCGGGTTGCACTTCAGCGCCAACGTAAATGATGCCCGAATCATCCAAACGATTGAGCTGTTGCTCAGCCAGGTTGGGAATATCTCGGGTGATTTCTTCTGCGCCCAATTTGGTGTCGCGCGCCATCACCACGAGTTCCTCGATGTGGATCGAGGTAAACCGGTCTTCGGCCACCACACGCTCAGAAATCAGGATGGAGTCTTCAAAGTTGTAACCATTCCATGGCATGAATGCCACCAACATGTTTTGACCCAAGGCCAATTCCCCCAAGTCGGTGGAAGCGCCGTCGGCGATCACGTCACCCTTGGCCAATTTGTCGCCACGCTTGACGATGGGCCTTTGGTGGATATTGGTATTTTGGTTAGATCGTTGGTACTTGATGAGGTTATAAATGTCCACGCCCACTTCACCGGCTTGTGTTTCGGCATCATTGACGCGAACCACAATGCGGGTGGCATCGACATAGTCGACCACACCACCCCGGGTGGCTGTGACCACCGTGCCAGAGTCGATAGCGGCGACGCGCTCAATGCCCGTGCCCACAAAAGCCTTTTCAGGGCGCAGCACTGGGACGGCTTGGCGCTGCATGTTGGCGCCCATCAGCGCGCGGTTGGCATCATCGTGCTCCAAGAAGGGCACCAAGGAAGCGGCAACCGACACAATCTGCGCGGGTGACACGTCCATGTATTGAACGCGCGCTGCGCCCACCAAAATGGACTCGCCTTTTTCGCGCGCAGAAACCAGTTCGTCGGTCAAGCGACCTTCTTTGTCCAACGAGGCGTTGGCCTGGGCAATCACGTACTTACCTTCTTCAATGGCCGACAAGTAGTCGATGTCCATCGTCACTTTGCCTTCGACCACTTGGCGATACGGTGTTTCAATGAAACCGTATTCATTCAAGCGGGCATACAGAGCCAGTGAGTTGATCAGGCCAATGTTGGGACCCTCAGGGGTTTCAATCGGGCACACGCGCCCGTAATGGGTCACGTGCACATCGCGCACCTCAAAGCCCGCGCGCTCACGCGTCAAGCCGCCTGGGCCCAAAGCGGAAACACGGCGCTTGTGTGTGATCTCGGACAAGGGGTTGGTCTGGTCCATGAACTGCGACAACTGAGATGCGCCAAAGAACTCTTTGAGCGCCGCAGAGATGGGCTTGGAGTTGATCAGGTCGTGCGGCATCAAGGGCTCTTGCTCGGCCTGGCCTAAACGCTCTTTCACAGCCTTTTCGATGCGGGCCAAACCAGTGCGGTACTGGTTTTCGGCCAACTCACCCACACAACGCACGCGGCGATTGCCCAAGTGGTCGATGTCGTCGACCTCGCCATTGCCGTTGCGCAAATCCACTAGGATTTTCACCACGGCCATGATGTCTTCGTTGTTGAGCACCATGGGGCCCGTGCTTTCAGGGCGGCCCACTTTGGCGTTGAACTTCATGCGCCCGACGCGCGACAAGTCATAGGTGTCGGGGTTGTAGAACAAACGCTGGAACAGTGCCTGCACCGCATCTTCGGTCGGCGGCTCACCTGGGCGCATCATGCGGTAGATGGCGACTCGGGCGGCAAACTCATCGGCAGTTTCATCAATGCGCAGGGTTTGTGAAATGTACGCGCCTTGGTCCAACTCGTTGGTGTAAATGCACTGCAACTCTTGCACGCCACTGGTGCGCATTTTTTTCAACAGGGCTTCGGTCAGCTCTTCGTTGGCCTTGGCGATGATCTCGCCGGTCTCGGCCTCTACGATGTTGCGAGCGACCACACGGCCTATCAGGAAGTCCTCAGGCACGCTGATGTGGGTGGTACCTGACTGCTCCAACTCGCGGGTGTGGCGGGCGGTGACTCGCTTGTCTTTGGCCACCACGACCACGCCGGATTTGTCGGTGATGTCAAAGCGCGCCACTTCGCCACGCAAGCGCTCGGCCACAAACTCCATTTGAGCGCCACTGTCCATCAAGCGGAAATTGTCATTGACAAAGAAGTTGGCCAAGATGGATTCGTTGTTCAAGCCAATGGCTTTGAGCAAAATCGTCACTGGCATCTTGCGCCGACGGTCGACGCGGAAATACAGCATGTCCTTGGGGTCGAACTCGAAGTCCAGCCATGAGCCACGGTATGGAATGATCCGTGCCGAAAACAGCAACTTGCCCGAACTGTGGGTCTTGCCTTTGTCGTGCTCGAAAAATACGCCGGGCGAGCGATGCAACTGAGACACGATCACACGCTCGGTGCCATTGATGATGAACGAGCCCTTGTCGGTCATCAAAGGCACTTCGCCCATGTAGACCTCTTGCTCTTTGACCTCTTTGACCACTTTGGACTGCGGGGTTGAAGAATCGCGGTCATAAATGATCAGTTGCACGCGGGCGCGCACGGCCGAGCCAAAAGTCAAACCGCGGGTTTGGCATTCACGCACATCAAATGCGGGTTTGGCCAAGTTGTATTCCAAAAATTTCATCTCTACAAAGCCGTTGTGAGAGACGATGGGGAAGGCGGCCTCAAATGCCGCTTGCAAACCCTCAGGCGTGCGCTTCTTAGGGCTCGTTTCGGCTTGCAAAAACGCGGTGTAAGCGTCTTTTTGCATCTGCAACAGGTAGGGGACTTCGAGCACGCTGTCACGGGTGCCAAAGCTCTTGCGCACGCGTTTGCGTTCTGTGTAGGTATAGGACATGAGATCTCCGGGCTTGATCTTTCACAGACTGTATTTCAGTGCGGTTAACCGCACCTCAAACTTGGCAGCTGGCCACTACCAGCGTTGGCGGACGGCCACGCATTGCACGCGGCCCGAACCAAGGCATCTTCCGCAGTCGGGTCAGAAGACACTTGAAAGCACGACCCCGGGCCATGCTTTCAAGTGCGCTCTGTGAGCGCACGGGGGGGTCGCACAAGGCCAGCCCCCTTTGAAACCAATTACTTGATTTCGGCTTTGGCACCAGCTTCTTCGAGCTTTTTCTTGGCGGCCTCGGCATCGGCCTTGGGCACAGCTTCTTTAACGTTCTTGGGTGCGCCATCGACCAGGTCTTTGGCTTCTTTCAAGCCCAAGCCGGTGAGTTCGCGCACCACCTTGATGACCGACACCTTGTTGGCGCCTGCCTCGAGCAACACCACGTTGAAGTCGGTTTGCTCTTCTGCTGCAGCGGCTGCACCGCCACCACCACCGGCTGCAGGCGCTGCCATGGCGGCAGCGCTCACACCAAATTTCTCTTCGATGGCTTTCACCAGTTCGTTGAGTTCCATGACCGTCATGCTGTCCAGAGCGGTCAAAAATGCGTCTTTATCGAATGCCATGTTGATTTCCTAACAATTGATCTGAGGGTGCCATGCATGCATGGCTGGTTAAACATTTGCGCTGCATGGCCATCAGGCCGCAGCAGCTTCGCCTTTTTTGGCCGCCAAAGCACCCAACACCACGGCGGTGCGGGACACAGGCGACATGAGCAAGCCGCACAACTGGGACAACAACACCTCTTTGGAGGGGATATTGGCCAACTGCTTGACACCGTTGACGTCCAGAACTTTTCCGGAAATGGCGCCGCCGCGAATCACCAATTTGTCATTGGTTTTAGCGAAATCTGCCACCACTTTCGCGGCAGCCACGGCATCCACAGAAAAGCCATAGATCAGGGGACCGGTCATCTGGTCTGCCACCACTTCGAAATGACTGCCCGCCACAGCGCGCCGCGCCAGTGTGTTTTTAAACACACTGAGCGTCACGCCAAGGCTGCGCGCTTGTGAGCGCAATTTCGTCATGTCAGCGACCGTGATGCCGCGGTACTCCGCCATCACCAATGTCTGTGCTTGAGTGGCGAGGCTGGTCACTTCGGTGATGACCGCTTCTTTCTCACTGCGATTCAGACTCAAGGTCTACTCCTTCTGAATGTGTCTTGGGCCAGAAAAACCTGGCTTGCGACACGCTGGGTTTCAGCGACCAGACTGTCAGGAACAACTTGCGCGGTTCTTTGTCAGCGGGATCGCCATCTGCGTTGGCTGGTGGATTAAGCACCGTTTGCACGGCACACCAACGGTCTTGGATGGCCTGAGCGGCTTTGAAAGCCAACCCAGCCCACCACTCAGAGCACCACTTTCGCGGCGCTCTAATTTCTCCTTATGCTGCGCTCAGGGTTTGGGTGTCCACACGCACACCCACGCCCATGGTCGAAGACACCGCCAACTTGCGCAGGTAGACACCTTTGCTGGTTGCTGGCTTGGCTTTTTGCAAAGCATCGACCAAGGCCACCAAGTTGCCTTGCAACTTGTCGGAATCAAACGAACGACGACCAATCGTGGCATGCACGATGCCGGCTTTGTCAACGCGAAACTGAACTTGACCGGCCTTGGCGTTTTTCACTGCAGTGGCCACGTCCGGCGTCACAGTGCCCACCTTTGGGTTGGGCATCAAGCCGCGTGGGCCCAAAATTTGACCCAAGGTGCCGACCACGCGCATGGCGTCCGGTGCAGCAATCACCACGTCAAAGGGCATGTTGCCTGCCTTGACCATGGCGGCCAAGTCGTCCATGCCCACAATGTCAGCGCCAGCGGCTTTCGCCTCTTCAGCTTTGGCACCTTGCGCAAACACGGCCACACGGGCTGTTTTACCTGTGCCGTTGGGCAACACGACAGCGCCACGAACCACTTGGTCAGATTTCTTGGCGTCAATGCCCAACTGGACGGCCACATCGATGGACTCATCGAATTTGGCGGTGGCGCATTCTTTAACGATTTTCAAAGCGTCGCCAAATGGATACAGCTTGTTGCTATCGACTTTGCCTGCAAAGGTCTTTTGTTTTTTGGTCAGATGTGTCATTTACACGCCCTCCACCGTGACGCCCATTGAGCGGGCAGAGCCGGCAATGGTGCGAACCGCTGCGTCGAGGTCCGCTGCGGTCATGTCTTTCATTTTGGTCTTGGCAATTTCTTCCAGCTGCGCGCGGGTGATCTTGCCAACTTTGTCCAGGTGCGGCTTGGCCGAACCTTTGTCCAACTTGATGGCCTTCTTGATCAAGGTGGCCGCAGGCGGCGTCTTGATGATGAAGGTAAAGCTCTTGTCTGCAAAAGCCGTGATCACCACGGGCAAGGGCAGACCGGGCTCGACACCTTGGGTCTGCGCATTGAATGCCTTGCAAAACTCCATGATGTTCAAACCACGCTGACCCAGGGCCGGGCCAATCGGGGGGGACGGGTTGGCTTTACCAGCTGGTACTTGCAGCTTGATGAAGCCGACGATTTTTTTCGCCATGCTTTTCTCCTAACGGGTACAAACGCCTGAGACTTTTCAGTCCACCGAGCTCCCCGG
>RFXS01000036.1 GCA_009921465.1 Betaproteobacteria bacterium | reverse complement strand
GTTGGCCGGGGCGCGATCCATGGCCCGTCGATTTGCGTTTGGCCCCTTTGGGTGTCTCTTACACATCGAGCGTGAGTCCCTTAGAGCGTGGGCCCGATGGCAAGGGCAGTCAGACCCTGAACTTCTTGATGATCGAGGTGGCCGTTCCATCCGGCAAAAAGAACCACCATGAATGGTTTGCAAGACTGCACCACCGGTGCACCATTTACGACTTGATCAACAACCACGGGGCAAATGGTGAAGACTTCTTTGCCCTGGGTTGGAGACGCAGGTTTTGACCGATCGTTAGTTTTTTAATTTGGCTGTTTTGAGCACTGCAGTCCATTTTTGAGACTCAGCCCGGATAAATGTGCTCAGTTCTTCGGGTGTGCTCACCATTGGCTCAATCCCTTGTTGCAGCAATTGTTGTTGAACAGAAGGTGTGGCAAATGCAATGCGCACCTCTTTACTCAAGCGTTGAACGATGAAATCCGGGGTGCCACCAGTTGACATCAAGCAAATCCATGCATTGACTTCAAAACCGCGCAAACCCATTTCAGCACTGGTAGGTATTTCTGGGGCAAGTGGCGAGCGAAACGAACGAGATACGGAAATGGCTTTAAGCTTACCTGCTTTGATCAAGGGGAGGACGGCTGGTAATGAAGAGATGGCCAAATCCACTTGACCTGAAAGTAAATCTGGAATTGCGGCGCCAATGCCTTTATAGGGAATGATATTTAGATCAATATCAGCCAGTTTCATCAGCAATTCACCGCCCAGATGGTTCGGTGTGCCAATGGGAGAAATGGCAAATGACACTCCACCAGGCTTGCTTTTGGCAAGGGCGATCAGTTCCTGAATATTTTTTGCAGCAAACGCGTTGGATGAAACCAAAACCATATTGGACTCTGCCAACATGGCCACTGGCATCAGGTCTTTTTCGTAATCAAAGCCCGGATTAGGAATCAGCACTGGATTGACAGCATGGTTGTTTCCCGTGATCAATAAAGTGTGCCCATCCGGCATGGCTTTGGCAACTGCATCAGTTGCAATGTTGCCGCCTGCACCTGCACGATTCTCTACCACCACAGCTTGGCCAAGGTTGCGCTGAAGTTGTTGGCCTAAGGTTCGCGCCACAATATCAGGCAACCCGCCTGGAGCGGCAATGACCAGCAATTTGATGGGCTTGGTGGGCCACGCAGGCTCTGCAGACAACGCAGGTAATGCGTTACCAAGTCCCATGGACAGCCACAGCCCAGAACGTGACCAGTCCGATAGAAACTTGCGGCGAGAACCTGGTGCAAGCATTTATATTTTTACTTTGCTTGTTTGTATGAATCAGCCCTTTGGAGCTAATTTTTGAATCCACGCTTGGAATGCTTGCATCTGGGTTTCAAGCATTTTCACGGTGGCCTCATCGTTGAGTTGGCCGTCAGCCGCAAATTTGTTTTGGGCCATGCCGATGAAAATCTCTGGGCGTTGCAGCACCAGTGCCTCCAAGCCGCCTAAAACCTTTCGCAAGTCATACTTTCAATACCCCGGTATATGAAAAGTTGTACTCCGGGCTGGCAATCAATACCCCGTCGGCTTTCAAGATGTCTTGCGCCAAGCTTTGCACAGCCGCAGGGAAACCTGCGCTTTGCACATCTTGGTTGTACATCGGAATGTCTTTGATCGACAAAATGCGCAGCGTCATGCCAGCGGGCATGGCCTTGGCTGCAGCCTCTAGGGCGAAGTGGTTGATGGATTTTTGACGCAAGCTGCCGCAAATGCCAATGATGTTCATGGTGTAAAACTCCGAAAAATATTAGATGGTTGATGCTTTCCCGCCCAAGGCAGCCCGCCAGCATAGCACTTGTCAAAGTGAGTCCGGCACCTAGGTGTTAATCCGATGGGGTTTTGGGCGCGCTTATGCCAAACTGGGTTTCGGTGTCGGGGTGTTGTTCAGTGGGCGTGCAGCTTGCCAATCCCGTGGCCGAAACGCGGAGTGGTTTCATCCATGAAATTGTGCAGATTCAATGGGGGCCGACTTGGACTGGTGCAAGCCGAGCAGGTGATCGATGTCACAACGGCGCTGGAGGCCTTGCCCAGCCAGCGATACCCTTACCCAAGTCATGATGTGTTCATCGCTCAACTCGACGCCTTGCGACCAGGCATAGAGCAGGCTGCGCTCACGGGTCAAAAGCATGCCGTCACGGGGGTTCACTACGACCCACCTGTGGCCAACCCCGGGAAAATCATTGGCGCGCCCATCAATTACAAAGCCCATGCCCAAGAAAGCGCCGAAGACAAAAGCATCGGGCATGGTCGCGCCATCACATCGATTGGCGACTGGGGCATGTTCCTCAAGGCGGGCACATCTTTGATCGGGGTCAGCGACGAAATCGTGTTGCGGTTCCCCCAGCGGCGCAACGACCATGAAGTCGAGTTGGCGGTCATCATTGGCAAAACCTGTCGGCAAGTCAAAGCCAGCGAAGCCTTGGCCTGTGTGGCGGGCTATAGCCTGTCGTTGGACATGACCTTGCGCGGACCAGAATTCCAGTGTTTTCGCAAGTCCATCGACAGCTATGCGGTGTTGGGCCCTTGGTTGGTGACCGCCGATGAATTGACCGACCCTGGGCAACTGGATTTGTGGTTGCACGTCAATGGCCAAACACGCCAAAACGCCAACACCCGGGATTTGATTTTTGATGTGCCGCGCTTAATTGAATTTGCATCATCTTTTTACACATTGCAGCCAGGCGATGTGATCATGACTGGCACGCCAGAAGGCGTCGGCCCGGTGCTTCCCGGCGATTGGATCGAAGCCGGTGTCCAAGGCCTGGGCACACTGGCCATGCGCGTAGCGCCCCAGTACGCTTGAATCCACCACTGGCTCAACCAATTTACCTTTTCCCCAAAACAACCGGAGACACCCCATGAAAAACCGCCATCTTTTTTGGACGTGCCGCGCATTGCAAGCCGCTTTATTGAGCGCCATGGTGGTGTCGACATCCGCATGGGCGCAAAATACCATCAAGATCGGCATGATCACCGATCGTGTGGGCCCTGCCAAGCCCTATGCCGAGCCAGTGGCCGCCGGTGCCACTTATGCCGTTAAAGAGATCAATGCACGCGGTGGCATCTTAGGTCGCCAAGTGGAGTTGTTGGTAGAAGACGATCAAGGGCGCGCAGACATCTCGGCCACGGCGGCCCGCAAATTGGTGGATGCCGGCGTGGCATTTATTTTGTCGGTGTCGCTCACCCCCGCCACCCAGCAGGCGCAAACCGTGACGCTGGAGAGCAAAACCCCGCACATCACGCCCTCCAACGGCGGGGATACCTTGACCACCCAGGTCAACAACCCCAACTTTTGGCAAACCGGCCCATTGGGCTCCACCCAAATAGCCACCTTGTTGTCTTATGCCGCGAATCGCAATTACAAGCGCGTGGCATTGATCACCGAAAATTCAGATCTGGGTCAACTGACGAATCGATTCTTCAAAGCAGGTTTGGAAAAGGCCGGAATTCAAATCGTGGCGGAAGAAATGGTGCCGCGTGGATCGACCTCGGCGGACGCGCAGATGCAAAAAATCCGCGCGGCCAATCCCGAGGCCTTGTTCATGACCGGCGTGGTCACCCCTGAGAACACCTTGATTTTGCGCAGCTATCGTCAGTTGGGTATGAAGATGCCGATTTTGGGCAACTACAACTTGTCGGTGCCGGTCTATACCAACGTGGCCAAGGGCTTGATGGACGGCGTCACGTTTGTGGATGCATTTGATCCCAATAAGGCGGAAACCAAGCGCTTCATCGAAGCCTACAAAAAAGACGCAGGTGTCGAGCCTTACAACCTCAACGGCTATGGCTACGACGGCGTGATGCTGGTGGCTGATGCCATTCGCCGTGCCGGTGGTGTGGACAAGGACAAAGTGCGCGAGGCGATGCAGGCCACCAAAGGCTATATCGGCGTCATGGGCGCTGTGGGCGCTGCTTATGGTTTTGCCGAAGGCAAACGCACAGGCTTTGATACCAATGGCATGGTGGTGCGTGTCTACGAAGGCGACAAGCAGGGCAAGGTGGTCCATGTGGGTTCCAAGTGAGCACCAAGCTGACCGCGCATGAATGATTTTTTTGAGCTGGTGGTGGGGGCCTCGGCCAGTGGCTGCATCTATGGGTTGGTGGCACTTTCTTATTTGCTCATCACCCGCCCCACCGGCATCATCAACTTTGCGGTGGGTGAGTGGGCCATGATGGCGGCGTTTGCTGGTGTGGTCATGCTCAACGATTGGAATTGGCCTTATCCGGTGGGCATGGCCATCATGGTGGTTTTGATGTTTGTGGTCGGTTGGTTGACAGAACGCTTGACGGTGCGCCCGCTGGTGGAAAAGGGCGCCCCCCCTTTGGCGCCGATATTGTCTTTGTTGGGCATGTTGGTGGTGTTTCGTGAAGCCATCTCCATTGGTTTTGGCCCCGACCCGCAGCCGGTCCCCGCGGCGTTTGGCTTTGGCCGTTTGGAGCTGGGTTGGCTGGCAGGCTCTTACCAAAGTTTCTTCACGATTGCCGCCACATTGGCCGTGTTTGGTGCGGCTTGGTATTTTTTCGAGCGCACCTTGCACGGTAAATCGTTTGAGGCCGTGGCCATCGATCGGCGCGCCGCTGCATTGATGGGGATTCATTTGGGGCGTGTCACGGCGATTTCTTTTGCAGTGGGTGCGGTGGTGGCTGGTTTTGCCGGTGTTTTGGCAGCCCCCAACGTGTCGGCCCACTACCTGATGGGCATGCCGCTGGCCATTCAGGGCTTCACTGCTTTGGTCATTGGCGGAGTGGGACGTGTTGAAGGCGCTTTGTTGGGCGGTTTGATCTTGGCGTTTGCCGAGCAAATGACGGTGCGTTATGCGCCGGTACCGCCCGGTCTCGCCATGGGCGTTCCTTTGCTGCTCTTGATTTTGTTTTTGCTGGTGCGGCCCAAAGGCTTGTTGACGGCCCGTGAGGGGCGCACATGAAGCGCTCCTGGCAATGGCTGTTGGCGCTGGTGTTGTTGTCGGCCCTGGCGTTTGGTTTGGGGTCTTACCAAAACGATGTGTACCGCAAGTTGTTGTTGTGGATCACCTTGGCCTTGGGCTACAACTTCTTGTTTGGTATAGCTGGACAAGTGGCTTTTTCGCATTTCAGTTTTTATGGGCTGGGTGCCTACAGCGTGGTCATAGGCATCACTTACTTTGGCTGGCCTTTGCCCTTGGCTTTGCTGGCATCGGTGGTTTTTTGCGTGGTGGTGGCTTTGGTGGTGGCCATTCCAGCGACCCGTTTAGAGGGCTTTTACTTGGCATTGGCCACATTGGCCTTTGCTCAATTGTTCATTGTGTTGCTCAACGAAGGTGGTCAGGTCACCGGCGGCACGGGGGGCTTGGCCAATTACCGTTTGCCCGATATTGGGGGTTATCGCATCAAGGGCGCGGCTTACACGGTGGTGATCGTGGTGCTCATGCTCAGCACCTTTGCCGTGCTTTGGCGACTGGATCGGTCACACTTCGGTCGAGCCTGTCGCGCAGCACGCGACAACCCTGAAGCCGCCGCCGCGATGGGTGTGGATGTGCGCCGCACACGCATCATCGCCTATACCCTCACCAGTGCTTTGGCCGGATTGGCCGGAATGGTTTATGCGTTCGTAGACAACACGGTCAACCCGACCATTTTTGGTTTGGAAAATGTGTTTTTGCTGCTCTTCATGATCATCATTGGAGGGATAGGCCGAGCCGCAGGGGCGGTGGCCGGTGCCATCTTGCTCTACCTGTTGCCGTTTGTTTTGTCGCCGCTGATTGGTCACCACCACGCATTGGTGTTTGGATTGGTGATGGTCTTGGTGGTGCTGTTCCA
Source organism: Betaproteobacteria bacterium (assembly GCA_009921465.1). Taxonomy (GTDB): domain Bacteria; phylum Pseudomonadota; class Gammaproteobacteria; order Burkholderiales; family Burkholderiaceae_C; genus Limnohabitans. Next base: position 11,655 of record RFXS01000036.1, on the reverse strand, counting down.
ACCCAAAGGGCTGATGGGTTTGTGGGATCAATGGCTTGGACATCGTTTTCTGAATGGCCCCGGGGCTCAGGTCAAACCCAGCAATGCGAAGCAACATGTCTGACGCCAGCGCATTGCTCCAAGTGCGGGGCTTGACACGCCGGTTCGGGGGCTTGCTGGCAGTCTCAGGTTTGGACATGTCGGTGTTCCCTGGCGAAATATTGGGCTTGATCGGTCCCAATGGGGCCGGAAAAAGCACAACCTTTTCTATGATGGCCGGTGCCATTGAGCCTTCAGCGGGTGATATTTACTTTCAGGGGGAGTCTCTCAGCGGCGTGCCCACCCATGCGTTTGCTGCGCGCGGCATTGTGCGCACCTTTCAGCACAACAAGCCTTTTGAGAGCATGAGCATTCAAGAAAATGTCATGGTTGGGATGCACACCCAAGTGCCCCTGTCCATGTGGCAAGTGGTGCTGGGCACTGCCAAAGCCAAAGCCCATGAGAAGCATGCACGTGCGCAAGCTTTGCATTGGATTGATTTTGTCGGTCTGGGCGAATATGCCCAAGCCGATGTCCGTACCTTGTCGTTTGGGCAAGGTCGATTGCTTGAAATCGCTCGTGGCTTGGCGGCACAACCCAAGTTGATGCTGTTTGACGAACCCGCTGCAGGCCTGACGGCCACCGAGTGCATCCGACTGGCCGACATCATCCGTGGCATAGCGGCGCAAGGCATCGCGGTATTGCTGATCGAGCATGACATGCCGTTTTTGATGGCCCTGGCCCAACGTGTGGTTGTGCTCAACTTTGGCGAAAAAATCGCAGAGGGCAGTCCCACGCAAGTGCAAGCCGATCCCGCCGTGGTGAATGCGTACCTGGGGCAGGTGAAGGTAGACCATGCTTGAGTTGATAGATGTCTCGGCCAGTTACCACTTGGCACCGGTGGTGCAAGGCGTGGCCATGCGCATTGAAACTGGAGAGACCGTTGCTTTGATCGGGCCCAATGGTGCAGGCAAATCCACTTTGCTGGGGGCTTTGTCGGGCACAGTCCCACACCGACAAGGGCAGGCTTTGCTCGATGGTGTGGACCTCATGCAATTGGAAAGCCATGAGATAGTGGCCTTGGGTGTGGTGCAAGTGCCCGAAGGTCGACATGTGTTTGCACCCATGTCGGTGCAAGACAACTTGTTGCTGGGGTCGGTGGCTTTGAGACAACGCTCCCGTGCTTTGCAACAGCGGTTTGATGCGGTGTATGCCTTGTTCCCTCGATTGGCAGAGCGTCGTCAGCAGTTGGCTGGCACCTTATCGGGCGGTGAGCAGCAAATGGTGGCCATTGGCCGCGCCATGATGTCCAACCCGCGGGTGTTGTTGCTGGACGAACCTTTTTTGGGTCTGGCACCGATGGTGGTGGAAGAAATTCGCCACGCCCTCAACAGCTTGCGTGCTGAAGGCTTGACCATGATTTTGGTGGAGCAGAAACTCGACATTGCCTTGCCTTTCACCAGTCGCACCCATGTCATGATCAAAGGCCAGTTGGCTTTGGTCCAAAGCAGTGAAGAATTGATGAACAGCCCCGATTTGGGACAACTGTATTTCCAACTGTCACAACCCATCCCTTGATATCAGGAGCCTCCATGACCACACCGCTTCGCGCCACACACCAACAACCATCTTCTACCCGGGGCGTTCACCACTTGGCGCTCAACACCGACGACATGAAATCCACGGTGGACTTTTACACCCGTGTCATGGGCATGCCCTTGGTCCATGCGCTGCGTGTACCGCCCGGTGTGGGTGTGGGGCCCGGCAACCGTGGCAACCCACCTTTTGAAAACCTGCGCCACTACTTTTTTGATGTGGGGGGTGACACCTTGTTGGCTTTTTTTGAAATGCCCAAAGGGGCCAAACAAAAGGGCGACCGCGATGCTTTGGCCGCCATGCAACATTGCTCGTTCACCACCAGTAAAAAACAGTTTGATGTGTTGCACCAACGGCTCAAGGACGAAGGCGTGGCCTTGATCGGCCCGGTGAATGTGGGTGCGCAAACCTGGTCTTTGTACTTTTTCGATCCCAACGGCATCCGCTTGGAATTGTCCTGGCAAGAGCATGACGGTGACGACGTGCAAGTGGTCAAACGGTGGACACAAACGCAATCAGAGGCCCTTGAAGAGTTGCAAACCCTCAATGTGGACGCCAAGTGGCTGTCCTCTGTCACCGCCCATTTGCCCACCGCACGTTAAACCCAGGAGCACCACATGGCCAACTTCATACCCATTCGCGGCTTGCATCACTTTGCATACCGCTGCCGTGATGCCGAAGAAACGCGCCACTTTTATGAGGACTTGTTGGGTTTGCCCCTGACACACATCGTGCGTGCAGACACCATCCCCAGCACGGGCGAGTATTGCCCGTATGTGCATTTGTTTTTTGAAATGACCGACGGCAGCTCGGTGGCCTTTTTTGACCTGGGCGACAACACCGCCAGCGACCCCTCTCCCAATACGCCGCGCTGGGTCAACCACCTGGCGTTGAAGGTGGACACGGTGGAGGCGGTGCACACCGCCTTGGCGCGTTTGCGCGGTGCGGGCTTGGACGTGATTGGTCCGGTCGATCACGACGGTTTTGTGGTGTCGATCTATTTCTTTGACCCCAATGGCATTCGATTGGAGCTGACCACGGTCACGGCCAGCGACCAGCAGCTGCACGTTTATCGCCAAGAGGCCCGGGGCAAACTCGACGCCTGGACTGCAGAAAAAGCCAATCGGGCCACGGCCCCTGCCTGAGGTTGATGGCGCTCGGGCAGCTTCGATCAATCCTGGCTGCTTGGTTTACTCCAGCACAATCCCTTTGCCCTTGACCACGCGGGCCCACAAGGCCATTTGGGCTTGAATAAATTCTTGTGCTGCTTTGGGGCCGCCCTTTTGCACCTCGCCACCCAGTTGAGCGATGCGCGCTTTCACTTCTGGGTTCTCCATGGCCTTGTTCAGGGCCTCTGACAGTTTGTCAATCACCGCCTCGGGTGTGCCCGCAGGGGCGAAGATGGCATTCCATTCGTAGATCTCGCTGCCTGGCACACCCGCCTCCGCCAGGGTGGGCACATCGGGCCATGCCGTCGCACGTTTTCCGGATGTGACGGCCAAGGCGCGCAATTTGCCCGCTTGTACATGCTGCAAAGTGGAGGCCAGGTTGCCAAAAAACAGCGGCACTTGGCCACCGATGACATCGTTGAGGGCGGGCCCACCGCCCTTGTAGGGGATGTGCACCATGTCCACTTTGGCGGCTGATTCAAACAAGGCGCCGGCCAGGTGTTGTGCCGACCCATTGCCTGAGGATGCATAGGACACCGCGTCTTTGCGCGATTTGGCCAAGGCAATCAACTCCGGAATGTTTTTGACCGGCACCTGGGCATTGACCAACACCACATTGGGAAACAAGGCCATGACCCCCACGGGCTTGAAGGCCTTCACGCTGTCGTAAGGCAGTTTGGAAAACAACGCTGGGTTGACCGCAAAAGACGATGCATCGAGCATCAAGGTGTGGCCATCTGGGGCGGCCTTGGCCACGGCGCCGGCACCGATTTGCCCGCTGGCACCAGGGCGGTTTTCAACCACCACGTTTTGCCCCAGCGCCTCGGCCATTTTGGGGGCCACCAACCTGGCCATGGCATCGGCCCCGCCACCCGGTGGGTAGGTGACGATCAGGCTGATGGGTTTGTTGGGCCAGGTTGGGGTCTGCGCCGATGCGGGATATGGGCAGGCCATCAGAATTGCCGCAGCCGCGCAGATCATTGAACGTGTTTTCGCACTGTTTTGGGTCTTCATCATGTGGACTTTGGCTGGACTTGGTTGATGCTGATCATCTTAAACACCCTTTGGAAAACACATATCAGTGATTGCCTTAATTTAATAATTGAAAATAGTTAATTTATTTAAATTAAAGGAATGACTTGATTTTGTCTAGGACATGAATAAAATGAGCAAAATTGACAGGTTTTTTCTTGTCATACTTATTTGAGGTGAATCTATGCCCGCAGCAACGCCCACGCTACTGACAGCCAAAGACAAAGCACCGGACACGGACGGTTCTTATTTTTTAGAAACTGCTAATTTATCGTCCACCATCACCATCCGATACGGTGGGGTCGACTACAGCGCCACGAGCATGGCGGTCAATGCCTACAACTCGGACAATGGGTGGGAAAAGCGCAGTACCGAGTTGGTGGCGGTGGCCTCGAATGTGGTGGATGGGGCTGTGGTTTTTACAGCAGCTTGGAAACAAACCAGCACATATGGCACAGGCAGTTCAGCATCGACCAATGTGAACTGGTCATTCACTGAACTCAAGCCCAGCGGCAGTGGCACTCAGTTGACGGACACCTTGATCAGCTCGGGTGCCAAGTCGGCACCTTACGAAACCTTCTTTGGAACCAGCGCCGCTGCAGACCTGAACAAAGATGGTGTGGTGGGGCCCAAAAACTTGACCACCGCCACCACCGACACCGCCGGCGTGAAACTGGCGCGCGATGCGGATGGATCTGTTTACATTCAAGACACCGATGGGGGCACCACCAAAAATGTTTTGATCCGTGATGGACAGTATCAAAACAACTACTCCATTGAGCAGGCCGACAACACATGGGGCGACACCAACAATGGTGGTGGCAACAGCAACAAAATTTTTGCCGTGGGCAAAGGAAGCCCCAAGGCATGGGCGCTGACGCAAAGCAGCCAAGTTGCCGCGGCTTTTGACAGTGCAACTTCATCGTTGGACTTCAATAACAACGACAACGGTTATTGGGCGCTGCGCAAAGGTGAATATTGGAACACCAGCAATGGGGTCAAAACCACCAGCAGTGTCAATTGGAGTTTGCTCAAAATTGGCAGCGATGGCAACCTGCTTGGAACCAGTTATACCGTGCCGGTTGGTTGGTTGGAAGGTTATTTTGGGCAAGAACTCAACGGCGATGGCGTTCTCGGTGCCGACCTGAAATGGAAAACCAAGGGAGGTGGTGGTACGGCCGCCAGCCCCAGCGGCTTACAGATCGCCCAAGACGCCGATGGCGCCAGCTATTTGGTGAAAAGTTACACCAATAAGGCGGACTTGGAAAGCCTCAGCGACAACAGTTTGCTGATGATCAAGACAGCTGAGGGGTATCCCATCAAAGGGTCCTACTCGGTCATGGGCCAAGAAGTTTACGGTTCTGAAACAGCCAAGTTGGTCTCTGTCACAGAAAACGGCACAGACAACCATTATTTGTATGTGCGCAATTACCGCATCACCAATGCAGGCACCAGTTCAGCCAAAGAAACCAACACGGGATGGCAGGCCTATAAATTGACGTTGACCAAAGTCTCCGGTGCCATCACTGGCGTGACTGCAAATTGGGACAGGTGGTTGGACAAAATTGGTGCAGAAGAAATTAACAAAGATGCTGATATCGATGGAAACGGCGTCATCGGTGCGGGCACGCCCACTGCCTTGCCCAATGCCACCGACACAGTGAACGAGACCTTGGGTGTTGACAACGAGGGCAGTTATTACATCGTTCGCCCCGGCAGCACGCCGCTGGCCATTACCAATGGCAAGAGCATGTTTGAGGACAGCACTTGGCAAACCAAAGCGCCGGTGGCCGTGGTCAAGGCTCAAACTAATGACGTTATTTCTGGCTGGACCAGTGGAAATTATTATGCCTTGACCAAAACGGTTTACAACCAAGGTGGAAAGCCGCAATTCCAGATCGATGAGATAGACGCCAAAGGTGAGTGGAAGAGCACCAAGCAATGGCTCAGTAACAACGACCGTTTGTCGAAATTTGAAGAGGTTTTTGATCAGGATTTGAATGGAGATGGTCAAAAGACCACAGCTTCCAATCCCATTGTTCCAACCGTGGTTTCTACAGACAACTACGATGCCAGCAAAACCAAATACAACAACGGCGTCGCCGTGGCCAAGGATGGTGATGGCCGTATTTTTGTGGTGACAGCAAGCTACACCAACGGAGCAGGAACGCCAACGTTGACGGATCTCAAACCCGTGGTCTACATGGGTGGGTCCATCCCGGATTTGGAAAACGGATGGTCCAACACCACTGAGCGGTACGAGCGCAAGATCATTGCCGCTGAAAAGGTAGACAACAAAGACGAGTATTTGTTAGCGACGAAAAATACGCGCACCATTTTGTCGACCAATAAGGTGGAGGTGACGTGGGATATTTCTCTTCTTAAAACGGCCGCAGGTTTGTCGTCCTCTTCCGGCACGGGTGGGGGGTCACCCGCCACGATGGGGTATGCGGGCACTGGCACGTACTATGCAACCATGGCTGGTGGCTCTGATGTGCCCAACGCTTTGTACATCACCGAAACCACCAATACCGGAACCATCGCAGGGCGTGAACGCGAGTTTGGGCAAGACTTGAATGGCGATGGAAAGATTGGCATTGATTTGGCCAACTTGGCCAAGCTGTCGACCGATAAATATGGTGTTCGCTTGGCCAAAGATGCCGACGGTGCTTTGTACATCTCTCAGGTGAAAAACAATGTTGAGTCTGCCGTGGCACTGAGCGGTGGCATGATGGGTCAACTGGAGTCCACCAACAATTGGGAAATTCGCACCGCAGTTGCCGCAGAAGCCAAGCGCAGTGCCACTGGGGACATTGAATACTACCGGGTAGCGGTCCTCAAAAAATCGAACTACAACACCATGTCAGCTGGTATGCCTGGCACAGCCGCCACCACCGCAAGCACAGACACCAGCACATGGCAAAAGTCTTGGGATATCTTGCAGTTTGATACCACAGGCAAGATGGTTTATGGCTCCATGGACAACGGTCAGTGGAAAGACGTCAACCTTTATAACCAAAAGTCCATTTCGGATTTTGAAGAGTTCTTCAAAGAAGATTTGAACAACGATGGAAGGGTTGGTGTCAATGCGGCCGCTTTGACGATGGCCTTGCTCGATACGCAAGGGGCCCGGTTGGCGCGCAACACCAACGATAACTCCATTTACATCGTGGAAGGCGTGGGAGAGGCCGCCAAAGCAAAATCCATTCGCACCAGTGGTGGCGATCTTGAATACAAAAATACCTGGGGCGGCGCAGCTGGCGGCATGGGCGGTAATTCACGTGAAGCTGTTGCAGTGGAGGCGGTCAAAGACAGCGCTGGCACGGTCACGGGTTACCGTTTGGCCATGAAGGAAAAATACACCAACTGGGATGGCAAAGACAATGTGACTTGGTCCATTTTGAAGTTGGATGCCAAAGGCGCTGTGACCTATGGGCAATGGAATGCCGACAAGGGTTACTACGTTGACGAAAACGTTTATGGTCTGAAATCGATTTCGTCCTATGAGGCGGACTGGTTCAATGATGACTTGAACGGTGACGGGCACATTGGCATTGATGCCGCCTCTTTGAAAATGGTGGACACGGATTCTTTCGGGGTCAAGTTGGCGCGCGATAGCGAAAAGTCGCTCTACATTGTTGAAGGAAAATCGGTCAAGTCCATCGACAGCTCTTGGTTGGAATACGAGAACTCCTGGGGCTCTGGGTCAAATAAGAAAGAGGCCGTTGCCGTGGAGGCGGTGCGCGATGCCAGCGGGGCCATCACGGGCTACAAATTGGCCTTGAAGCAAACCGACAACTACGACGGCAAAGAAACCATTCGCTGGGAGGTCATGACCCTGGGCAGCGATGGCAAGATGAACAAAGGTGGCGGGGCCATGGCCATGACCGCTGGCGGCTCCAGCACCTACACCAATTCCATAGCGCCTTATGAATCCCTGTTTGGTCAGGATTTGAACGGAGACGGTCGCGTTGGCGTGGATGTCAGCACGCTGACCAAAGGCACAACCGATCAGGTGGGGGTGACTTTTGCGCGTGATGCCGAAAGTGCTTTGTACCTGATCAAAACCGATGGAACGGCCATGCCCATTGGCAATTCCTCTTGGTTGGAATATGAAAACAACTGGGGGAATGGCTACAACAAAAGTGAGATTTACGCTGTTGAAGCCATGTCTTCTGGCGGATATAAAGTGGCCGTCAAGCGCAGCAATGCTTGGTATGCCAGTGCCGAGGACAAAGCGACGGCCACTGTGACCGTTACCTGGGACTTGATGCAACTGGACGCTCAAGGTCAGATGACGTATGGGTACACCGGTGCAAACAATACTTGGATCAACACCTCTCTTTGGGGCCTCAAGTCCTTGGTCCCTTACGAAGTGGATTTTCGTCAAGACTTCAATGGCGACGGTGTCACCGGCATTGACTTCAATGCGTTGAAAAATTACGCAGTCAGCACAGACACGGCCGGTGTCCGCTTGTACCGCGACAAAGACAATGCCCTGTACATTGTGAATGACCCAGCCAACCCCACCTCCATCAAGGCGATTGGCAACGCCTCTTATTTGGAGTATGACTACAGCTGGAATACCAACAGCAACAAAGTAGAGGCTTACGCTGTTGAGGCGGTCACGGTGAACAACGCCATCACGGGCTACAAATTGGTTCTCAAGCAAACCAATGTCAACAATGGGCAGACCGACCTCAATTGGCAAATTTTGCGCTTGGATGTGGACGGCAATGTCAATTGGAGCATGTCGCCCTCAGGCGGCGGAAATATTTGGACCAAAAAAATCAGCCAAGTTGAGACAGCCATTCAGCAAGACACGCCGGAAGACACCGACAGCATCGTTGGCATTGACCAGACACAGCTGGTGTCTGCGTCTCCCTCTAACTCTGGCGACGCAACGGACAGCATTGCATTGGTCAAGAGCAGCGATGGGTCCATTTTCATCAAGGACACCCGATCGGGATCCAATCTGATTGCATTGGTCGATGCTTACGGCAACTCTCCTAATTTGGAATACAGCTACACCATGGGCGGCAGCACCAGCCAAGCCCAATTGATGGGCGTGGCTGCCAATGGGTCCAATTACCGTGTGGCTCTTAAAACCACCAGCGGAAGCAATGTCAATTGGCAGTTTTACAACATCAGCGCCGAAGGTGTCTTGGATTGGTCCAAAGTGATCAACACCCGCAACGCCAGCAAGTATGAGACTGCATTTCAGCAGGAATTTGACGGCGCAAATGGTTTTGGTTTGCAGGTCAACCTCACAGCACTGGACACCGACCCGACTGTCATTGGTTCAACAGATGCATTTTTGAAAATTGATGAGGCGAGCAATACGGTTTACATCGCAGATGGAAGTTCGACCGTGGCCATCGTTGATCCCAACGGGGGGTCGCCCAATTTCAACTACAGCCGAACCGGCTATGAGTCGCAAGCCTATGCCGTGCACAAACTGACCGCAGGTGGTTACCTGTTGGCGGTGGAGAAAACCACCACCGACGGGGCCAGTGACTCGGTCAATTGGGAGGTGTACAAATTGTCTGCTGCCGCCAATGGGGAAGCCACGGTCAACTGGTCACAAACCAAATACCTGACCAATTTGGCCGATGTGGAGGAGTTGCTTCAAAAAGACACGATTGCAGACGCAGACACCGTGGTGGGCTACCCAGAAGAGGCCGCCGTTGTCGTGAGCACCGACATGGGCACTTATCAGGCAGCCCTGACAACCACGGGCGCATTGCATTTGTTTAAATATGAAAATAACGCAGTGTCCCAGGACATATCCGTGTTGGACGATGCAGGTTTGGCCGTTCGATTGGAAAAAAATTCCACATGGGATGCCGCATCGAGCTTCACCGCCAAGGTGATTGGTGCGGAGGCAATTTTTGACAGTACAAGCCCCACTACTCTCACGGGTTACAAGGTGGTGGTGAAAGAGACCACCATCATTGATGGTGGCCAACCCGATCAGGTCTGGAAAATTTACACCGTCGGCGTGGGCGCTTCATCGAATGCGACCACCACTGCGGTGATATCGACCGCTCCAGTTGTGAGCCACTCCATGGTCACCTGGGAGGACACCTTTAAGCAAGACCTCAATGGTGACGGCAGCGATAAAGGCGTGGATGCTTTGGTCACCACAGCCGTCAGTACCGACAGCAAAGACGTGTCTCTTGACGCCACAGATGCACTTTATGTGGGCTTGAATGGCGATTGGGTGCCTGTGCTGGCGAAGGACCTGGGTGCTGTTTCCTATGACGATACGCAGTCCTTTTCTAAGAGCACGCTCGATACCCACGTGGTCGCCGCTGAGTGGGTCAGTGATACCCAGGTTTTGATTGTGGAGCAGTCAGATTTGTTTGTGGGAACAGATGTCACCACCAATTGGGTTATCCATACCGCGACTTACAACAGCACCACGCAAGAGGCCATCATCGATGAGACCAAAACCGTGATCACGGACGACATGAGTGCTTTTGCCACGGTGTTCAACCAAAGCTTTGTGCCTGCGTCACCGGTCATTTGATCGCAGCCAGGCCATCCCATCCCAAAAAAGTCTCTTATGAATTCACGTTTGATTGTTTTATCAGCATTGGGCATCTTGTCCTTGATCGGTTGTGGTGGCGGCTCCAGTGGCAGCGCCACTTCATCGGGCATCGATATTTCCACGCGACCGGCTTTGGGGTGCTTCTCTGATGGTGCCAAGGTCGAGGCCTACAACACGGCAGGCGCCTTGATCGGTACGGGGACTGTGTCGTCTTGCGATGCGGCCATCACCTTGCCATCCACGCACACAGGGCCAGTGCTGCTCAAAGCGGTCGGTGCTGCTGGCGTGACTTATTTCAATGAAAAGGACCCTGACAACGCCGCCGCCTTTGGCACCGGCAGCAGCATGTTGTCGGTGTTGTCCAGTGTGCAAACGGGATCGGTGTATGGCATCAATGTGATGACCAACTTGGTCGCTGCAGCAGCCGGGATTGATGCGACGGTCCCCGTGGCCCCATCAGCTGCCAAAATAGCAACGGCCAAAACATTGGCCCTGGGGGTGTTGGGCCTTTCTGAGGCCGACCTGGGCGGCGATATTTTTGCCGCACCGGTCGCTTTGAAAAGCAAAAGCGATAAGTCATTGACTGGCCCCATTTCGGGCAAGATGCTCTATGCAACCATGTTGGCTGAATTGGCGGCTTCCTCCACGGGCAGTCCAGCTACCCAAGCTGCTACTTTGTTCACCAATATGAAGTCGGCAGCTGCCAGCAATACCGGAGCGGCGACCAAATTAGCCTCTGTTTCGCAAGTGATGTTGAAGGCGGTATCCAATATTTCCAGTGGTAAATCAACCGCATTGCAAAGTTTTGGGGCCACGGGCTACGCAGTTCCCCCAGCTTTGGCAACAACCTACGCGTCGGCTGTGACCGCTGCAACCCAAGCCATCAAAACGCAAACCGGTGAAACCAGTGTTTCCTTGGCTGTACCGGGGTCCACACAATCCGCTACCAGCGTGAAAGTGGTGCCAGCCATTGGATACTTTGGTGCAGGGGCAAAAGTTTTTGCCATCGATCCCACCACGGGACAACCTATCAACAGCGACCCGGTTTTTACAGATGCCACAGGCGTGGCTTCGTTGAACTTGGGCACCAGAGAAACTCCTTTTATATTGAAAGTGGTGGGCGATATAAATGTTCAATACTATGACGCGGGCTTGAGCCAAAAGGTCAATTTCACAGGAACGGATGTGTTATTGGCCCTGGTGCCGGCCGAATCAAAAGTGACCAATGGTTCTGTGATTGGTGTGACCCCTGTGACCCATGTGGCAGCGGCTTTCGCGGTGCCCAGT
>RFXS01000035.1 GCA_009921465.1 Betaproteobacteria bacterium | reverse complement strand
ACCTTGGCAATTGCCTTCAAACGCCCACGCTTATCGGCTGTAAGTTGTTAACGAACCGTTGGTTAGCTGCGATCAGCTGAGCCAAGGATTATGACACGATTTTTAAAGTCCTGTCAACACCCCGGGTCTTTGCACATTTCGCTGGGGTTTTAAGGCCCTCGAAGTTTGTGCGAAGCCTTGCAGTATATACCGGATTCAAGCCTTGAGTCAACCGACACGAAATATTTTTCACAATGGAGCTTCCGCGCTCTTTCCAACGCCAGTTAAATCGTTTGATTTCAATGGGTTAGTGTCCATGCGGCTTTTGCAGTTTTGCGCGCAAGCCGTCAACTTAAACACCACACCGCCATGTTCACCAGGTCGGTGGGTGAGAATGCGGCAATTGCATGGCACTCTTTTTCTTGGGGCTTTTGCTTCATGGACATTGCTGCCACAACCCCATTACATCCGTCAAAAAATGAGTCTTCTTCAATTACAACAAGCCCAACTCGCTTTTGGGCAGGCAGCGCTGCTCGACCACGCTGATTTTTCGCTTCAACCAATGGAGCGCGTGGGCCTGATCGGTCGCAACGGCACTGGCAAATCGTCACTCATGCGCATCTTGGCCGGCTTGGAAAAGCCAGACGACGGCACCTTGCAATTGCAACAAGGCGTTCGCCTTGCACTGGTTTTGCAAGAGCCTGTGCTTGACCCTGAATGGACTGTGCACGAAGCCGTTCGCGAGGGTTTGTCTGAAGTGATTGCATGGATCGACAGTTACACGCAGGGCGATGGTGATTTGAATGTTTTGCAAAACGCCATTGAGTCTCGCCATGGGTGGGGTTGGGAGCAGCGTGTTGAGGAAACATTGCACCGGCTTCGACTCAACCCCCTGGCACGGGTCTCTGAACTATCAGGTGGAACCGCTAAACGCGTGGCACTGGCGCAAGCCTTGGTGCAACAACCCGATGTGCTGCTGCTCGATGAACCCACCAATCACTTGGATTTGGACAGCATTGAATGGCTGGAAAACTTGCTGATCGAGTCGCGCACCAGCATGGTCATCATCACCCATGACCGCAGTTTTTTGGACAAGGTGGCCACACGCATAGTTGAGCTCGACCGGGGTCGCCTGCTGTCTTATCCCGGCAATTACGCGGCTTATCAGCGCCAAAAAGAGGCGCAACTGGTACAGGAGGCGGTGGTGCAAGCGCGCGCAGACAAGTTGCTGGCCGAAGAAGAAGTTTGGGTGCGAAAAGGCGTTGAGGCACGCCGCACCCGCAGCCAAAGCCGCATTGTCCGACTGGAGCAATTGCGCCAGCAACGCGCCCAACGCCGCGATGTTCAAGGGCGCGTCAACATGGGTTTGTCCAGCGGTGCACCGAGCGGGAAAATCGTGGCCGAGCTTGAGGGTGTGAGCAAGTGGTTCACCAGCCCCAATGGAGAGCGCAAATCGGTGGTCAAGGACTTCACAGCCACCTTGCTGCGCGGGGATAAAGTGGGCCTGATGGGCCCCAACGGTGCCGGCAAGACCACCTTGCTCAAACTGATTTTGGGCGAACTCGCCCCCGACAGTGGCAAGGTACGGCAAGGGACCAAAATTCAAGTGGCCTACTTTGACCAAATGCGCCAAGCCCTTGACTTGGATGCGAGCTTGGAAGATTTCATCAGCCCGGGAAGTGAGTGGATTGAAATTGGCAATCAACGAAAGCATGTCAAAAGTTATTTGCAAGACTTCTTGTTTTCACCCGGCAGGGCCCACTCCCCCATCCGATCCTTGTCTGGCGGCGAACGCAATCGTTTGTTATTGGCGCGGCTGTTTGCCAGGCCTGCCAACGTGCTGGTGCTCGATGAACCCACCAACGATTTGGACATTGACACCTTGGAGTTGCTCGAAGAGCTGCTGCAAAACTACGATGGCACCGTGTTCATCGTCAGCCACGATCGCACTTTTTTGGACGAGGTGGTCACCAACACCTTGGTCTATGAGGGCGACGGCCGTTGGCGCGAATACGTGGGCGGCGTACAAGACTGGCTGCAACAATCTCGCCGCGCCATGGCGCTACAGTCAGAGGCGGTCATGGCCAATGACGCAAGCTCGCCGACCAACTCAACCAAAACCACTGCGCCAGCCAAAGCACAAAGCGACACCCAGACACCCAAAAAAAACAAACTCAGTTTCAAAGAACAACGTGAGCTAGAGGCCTTGCCTGGGTTGATAGAAGCATTGGAAACCGAACAAAAGTCCTTGAGCCTTGCTTTGGCCGATGGCAGTTTGTTCATCCAAGACCATGTCAAAGCGGCCCAAATGGGTTTGCGCATTGAAACCATTGAATCCGAATTGATGCAAGCCCTGCAACGCTGGGAAGCTTTGGGCAAGTGATGAAAAATGTCTTAACCTGGCAAGCAGGGCTGACCACCCGTCACAAGGAGGCTTGATTGGACCCCACTGAATGGGCCGCCTTGTTGGCGATGTGCGTCGCAGTGAGCTTTTCACCTGGGCCCAACACCACCTTGTCGACCGCTTTGGCCGCCAACTTGGGGTTGCGACGCGCCTTGCGGTTTTGCTTGGCCGTCCCCGTGGGTTGGGCCATTTTGCTGGTGTTGTGTGGTGAAGGCCTGGGCCTGCTGATCATGGGCAACCAAGCCCTGCGCTGGCTGATCCAAATGGGTGGTGTGGGTTATATGTTGTGGCTGGCCTTCAAGCTCAGCCGCACCGACCAGATCAGCCAACTTGACACCTCTCGCCTGGATGTGGGTTTTTGGCAAGGTGTGGGCTTGCAGTTTCTCAACATCAAGGCCTGGATGCTGGCCCTGACCCTGACGGGAGGCTGGGTCATCCACGCCAATGGCATGCCCTCTCCCAACCCTTCGCAGCGCTTGGCGCAAGTGGTGGGGGTGGGCATGGCCTTTGCCTTTTGCAGCAACTTCACCTACGCCTGCATCGGCTCCGTATTGAGGCACTGGCTCGCTCAGGGGCAACGCCTGCGCTGGTTCAACCGATCGATGGCCTCGGTTTTGGTCGTGACGGCGGTTTGGATGCTGCGGTCATGAAACACCAAGAAATTCGAGGCCTTTGGCTGGGCTTGTTGGGTGTGTTGATTTTTTCCATCACCTTCCCCATGACCCGTTTGGCAGTCGGAACCGAGCAGGCCCCACTGATGTCGGGCATGTTTGTGGCTTGTGGGCGTGCGGTGGTGGCAGCGGGCTTGTCGTTGCTCTACCTGATAGGCTGGCGAGCACCTGTGCCTGAACGGACGCATTGGCCCGCTTTGGGCTTGGTGGCTGGGGGAGTGGTGTTTGGCTTTCCCATCCTGAGTTCAATGGCCCTGCAACATGTCGAGGCCGTGCATGCCAGCGTCATCACGGGACTGATGCCACTGGCCACTGCATTGCTGGGCGCTTTGCTAAACCGCCAGCGACCATCCATGGGGTTTTGGATCTGCGCCTTGCTCGGGTCGCTCATGGTGGCTGTGTTCGCTTTGATGCGCTCCGGGCACAGCGATCTGGCTTGGGATACAGCCGACTTGTGGCTGGTAGCGGCCATGGGCTGTGGGGCGGTTGGCTATGCATGGGGTGGGCGTTTGAGCACCCACATGCCTGCCCAACATGTCATCTGTTGGGCGTTGGTGTTGAGTTTGCCCATCACCTTGCCGCTGGCTTGGGTATATCGGCCCACCACACCCATGCCAGTCAGTGCCTGGCTGGGATTTGCCTATGCAGCAGTGTTTTCCATGTGGCTGGGCTTTTTTGCGTGGTACCGAGGCCTGGCCATCGGTGGCACCGTTCGGGTGAGCCAAACCCAGTTGCTGCAACCATTTTTAAGCATGATGTTTTCGATACCTATTTTGGGCGAGCAAGTGGATGTGCTCACACTGGGGTTTGGTATGGCGATCGTGGGAACTGTGTTTTTAAGCCGCAAAATGCCTGTCCATGCCCAGGCTTGACGTGCGGCCTTTTCGCGTCCCCCACGAGACGCCAAGCCCGCCGCCGATTCGCCACAATCACGGGCATGGGAACCCTTTATTTGGTGCGCCACGGCCAGGCCTCGTTTGGCGCCGACGACTACGACCAACTTTCTGAGTTGGGCCAACGCCAAAGCCACCGATTGGGGGCTTATTTTCGCGAGCGCGGTTTGAGTTTTGAGGCCGTCATCACCGGCAGCTTGAAACGCCAACACCAAACCTGGCTAGGCATCCAAGCGGGCCTGGGCAACCCCAACCCACAAACGCTGGTTTGGCCTGGCTTGAACGAATACGACAGCCATGCGGTGATTCAGGCCATCCACCCAGAGCCCTTGGCCAAACCCGACACCCCAGCGCTTTACAAACACCACTTTGGCTTGCTGCGCAAAGGCTTGCAGGCTTGGATGCGTGGCCAGGCCCAGCCGCAAGGCATGCCGTCTTATTCAGACTTTGTCAGCGGCGTCACCTCCGCCCTGGCCCATGTACAAACCCACCACAGCGGGGATGTGTTGTTGGTCTCCAGCGGTGGGCCCATCGCCACGGCGGTGGGGCATGTGCTGCAAACCCCGCCCGAGGTGACGATAGAAATCAATATGCGCATCCGCAACAGCGCCGTGTGCGAGATCCACTACAACGCCAAGCGACTGTCACTGGTCAGCCACAACACCATCAGCCATTTAGATGGGCCTGGCTACCAAGAGTGGGTGACTTACACCTGAGGCGTGGCCTCAGGTCCCCTCAAATCGGGGCGTGCTCAACCACCTCTTGCAGCATTCGAGCCAACTGCAAGCCTGCAGCTTGAACCAGCGCGTGCCCGTGGTCTGCATTGGCTGCCATAGCATTGCCTGCCGCCCCTTCGGGGTTGTAGTCTTGCATCAGCCAGCCTTGTTTGGCGCTTTTGCCGTCGCCCAAGATGGCAAAACGCTCTGCTTTATGCTGTGCCGCTGAAGCAAAGTTTTGGGCCTGGTCCATGCGCACATCCTGGGGCGACAAAGCCAGCATCATGGCTGTTTCCATCTCGCCCGCGTGAACGCCAAATCGCTGCTCATGGGCGCTGAACAAGTTCATCACCGCATCCCCCAAAGGCAACTGATACCAACTGGTGCCAAACACCAGCAGGCCGTGGCGCGCGCGCAGTTCACGCGCGACCACATCCATCAACCCCACATTGCCCCCGTGGGCGTTGAACAAAACCAATTTTTTCACACCCGCACGCGCCACGCTGGCGCCAATGTCACACCACAATTCAATCAAGGTGACCGGCCCCACACTGAGCGTGCCCGCAAAAGCGGTGTGCTCGGTGCTCAACCCCAAGGTTTGGGTGGGCAAAAACAACACCGGGTCGGTGCGCTTCAAATGCGGCAAGGCCGCTTGAATCACCCCCTCGACCAAGGTGGTGTCCACGCTCAACGGCAAATGGGGACCATGCTGCTCCGTTGCCCCCAAGGGCAGCACGGCCACTGCGCGCTGGGCGTCGAGTTGGGAAAAATCTGTGGTGCTCAGGCGCGACCAGAAGTGTGAATTGATCTGCATTGCCGCATCTTAAGGACTTTGCGGCATGGCTGGATGGGCGCACCCCAACTGGGGCATTCGCTACCATCGGCACCTCATGACATTTTTCTCCTACCTGCGCCTGCGCTTTTGCGTCTTGGCCCTGACCCTCACCTGTGCACCTGGCGTGTGGGCCCAAGGCACCGGTCACGTGGTCCAAACCCCTCAGGTCAAGGCCGAGTTGATGGTGTGGGCACCACAAGGCTTGGGCCCTGGCCAAACCATGTGGCTGGGCTTGCAACTGCAACATCAAAAGGGCTGGCACACCTACTGGAAGAACCCGGGCGATTCGGGCCTGCCCACTCAACTGCAGTGGCATTTGCCCCAAGGGTGGACGGCCGGGGAAACCCATTGGCCCATTCCCCACAAGATCCGGGTTGGCGAGATGACCAATTACGGTTTTGAAGGCACCGCCTTGTTGGCCGCGCCGCTGGTCATTCCCGCCAACGCCAAGCTCTCCGATATGCAAGAGTTGGTGCTGCAAGCCGCTTGGTTGGTGTGCCGCCAAGAGTGCATTCCACAAGAAGGCCGCTTTGTACTGCGCGTGCCCAGCCAAAGCAGCCAGGCCTTGAACGGCCCGCTGTTTGAGGCTTTGCTGCGTCAACAACCCCAGCCCCTTTCAGCGGACAACGCCAAAGCGCAGTTGACAACAGACAGCTTGGAATTGACGTTTGCTGGGCTGCCTGCATCGGCCATGAACCAAAAATTGGCGATCTTTGTGGAGCTGCCCGAGGTGGTCGACCATGCCGGTGAAACCCACCCGCGCAGCCTGGCCCAATGGCACGGTGACCAGTGGCGCTTGACCTTGCCCCTGCACCCCATGCGCAACACCCAACCCGCTCAACTGCCCATGCTGTTGGTGGTGGGGCAAGGCTCGACCCAAACCGCATGGCGCTTGAGCTTGCCGGTACGCGGTTCGTGGCCTGCACTGCCCAGCCCTGCCGCGGCTTTGAATGCCCCGCCCTTGAACCAGCCGAAATTATGGACATCGCCCCTGCCACCCCCGATCGAATCGGCCTGGGGTGCCAGCTTGTGGCTGGCTTTGCTCAGCGCCTTGTTGGGGGGCTTGGTGCTCAACCTGATGCCTTGTGTCTTGCCCGTTTTGGCCATCAAGGTGGTGGGCTTGGGGTTGCCAGGACAAAGTGCTGCCCAGCGGCGCTGGGGCGGCTGGGCTTACAGCGCCGGCGTGGTGTTGACCTTCATGGCTTTGGGCGCAGCGGTGTTGGCTTTCAGGTCAGCTGGGGAGCAATTGGGCTGGGGGTTTCAGTTGCAGTCACCCATGTTTGTCAGTGCCTTGGCCTTGCTTTTCACAGCCATGGCGCTCAACCTGATGGGCCTGTTCGAGTGGGGTCAGATGTGGCCTGCAGCCTGGGGTGGCTGGCAGTCGCAACACCCCGGGGTCAATGCATTTGCCTCAGGGGTGCTGGCCGTGGGACTGGCTTCGCCGTGTACCGCACCCTTTGTGGGGGTCTCCATGGGCTGGGCGCTGAGCCAGCCCTGGCCCAGTGCCATGGCGGTTTTGGCGGCCATGGGCGTTGGCTTGGCCCTGCCTTTCGCATTGCTCAGCCATTGGCCTTCGCTGGGCAAGCACCTTCCCCAACCGGGACCGTGGATGGGGGTGTTCAAGTCTTTGATGGCTTTTCCCCTGTGGCTCACCGTGGTGTGGCTGTTGTGGATCGTTGGGCAACAAACCAGTTTGGACACAGCAATGGCCGTATTGCTTTTGCTGCTGGCCACTGCCGCCGTCGCTTGGGCCTGGGGCTTGCCCCCATCCGTGCGCAAAGGGCTGCTGCTGGTGGCATGTGCAGGCTGGATGGCCTGCGGCTGGTTGGCCTGGCCGCGCTTGAGTGCGAACGATGCACCCACCGCCACGGCTGAAACCGCTTGGCAAAACTGGTCGCCACAGGCTGTACAAGAAAAGTTGGCACAAGGTCAAATGGTGTTTGTGGACTTCACCGCCGCTTGGTGCGTGACTTGCCAACTGAACAAGCAAACCACTTTGCGCCACCCAGCCGTCTTGCAAGACTTTGAGCGCCACCATGTCGCGCTGATGCGCGCTGATTGGACCCGCCGCGACCCAACCATTACCCGCGCATTGGCGGAGTTGGGCCGCAGCGGTGTGCCGGTCTATGTGTTGTACAAACCGGGCCAATCTCCGATGGTCTTGTCTGAACTGCTCAACCCGACTTTGGTACAAAACGCCCTCGTGCAACCCTGAACAGGCATGGGCCTGCCACAATATCCACCATGAACGCGCCACTCCTCAACGACAGCTTCCTCAAAGCCTGCTTGCGTCAGGCCACCGACCACACCCCCGTTTGGCTCATGCGCCAAGCCGGTCGCTATTTGCCCGAGTACTGCGCCACCCGCGCCAAGGCGGGCAGTTTCATGGGTCTGGCCACCAACGTGGATTACGCCACCGAGGTCACTTTGCAGCCCCTGGACCGCTATCCCTTGGACGCGGCGATTTTGTTCTCCGACATCCTGACCGTGCCCGACGCCATGGGCTTGGGCCTGTCGTTCGCGCAGGGCGAAGGCCCCAAATTTGCCAAGGTGGTGCGCGACGAGGCGGCGGTGGACGCGCTGGCCGTGCCCGACATGCACAAGCTGCAATACGTGTTTGACGCGGTCACCAGCATCCGCAAAGCCTTGAACGGCCGTGTGCCGCTGATTGGTTTTTCGGGCAGCCCCTGGACGCTGGCTTGCTACATGGTCGAGGGCGGCGGCTCGGACGACTACCGGCTGGTGAAAAGCCTGATGTACAGCCGTCCCGACCTGATGCACCGCATCTTGGCCATCAACGCCGACGCGGTGGCGCTGTATCTGAACACCCAAATCCAAGCCGGCGCCCAAGCGGTGATGGTATTTGACAGCTGGGGCGGCGTGCTGGCCGACGGCGCTTTCCAAGCATTCAGCCTGGCCTACACCCGCCGGGTGCTGGCCCAACTCAAGCGCAGCCATGACGGCGCGGTGATTCCCCGACTGGTGTTCACCAAGGGCGGCGGTTTGTGGCTGCCCGAGATGGCCGACCTCGACTGCGAGGTGCTGGGCCTGGACTGGACGGTGAATTTGGCCAAGGCCCGCGCCCAGGTGGGCGGCGTGGCCGGCGGTCCCGGCAAGGCGCTGCAAGGCAATATCGACCCGAACGTGCTGTTTGCCCCGCCCGAGGCCATCGCGGCCCAAGTGCGTGGCGTGCTCGACAGCTTTGGCACCCCCCACACCGACGCCCAGACCAGCGGCCCGACCCACATCTTCAACCTCGGTCATGGCATCAGCCAGTTCACCCCGCCCGAGCATGTGAGCGCCCTGGTCGAGGCAGTTCACAGCCACTCTCGTTTTTTGAGAAAGATTTGACTTTTTCTGCTGTTTTACGAACAAAGTGTAGTCCAAGGGCTTGACTTATGCACAAAATTTGTGTTGCGGTGCATCAACCCATTCGCCAAGCTCGGTTTTTCTTTTCGCCTCTTGAAATCAATCTAAGTACTTGATTTATATAGGTGGCTGCAAATGCCTGAAAATAGGGCAATCTGTTCAAATCCTTGCCAGACAAGGGTTTGGCGGGTCCAAATGCAAGATATCAACAAAGTTATCCACAGAATCTTGGGGTTAAATCAAAGGGCTTTCAAATCAAGCACTTAAACCCTCTTTCAAGTCCAACCCTTGACGATTACCCAGAAAACCTCATTTCGATGCCCGTTACCCTGTCCGTTTTGGTCCAAACGCCGGCACACAGCGGCATCGGTGGGCCGCTGACTTACCTGAGTGAGGAAGCACTCCCCTTGGGCACATTGGTTCGTGTGCCATTGGGCCAGCGCGAATTGCTTGGGATTGTTTGGGATGGTGCCCCTGAGGCGGCCAGCCAGGGAGACGCGGCGCTGCGTTTGCGCAGCATTACCGGTGTGCTCCAGCCCCTGCCCGTTCTCAACCCCGCTTGGCAAGCACTGGTTCGGTTCACGGCGCGGTATTACCAGCGCAGCGAAGGCGAAGTCGCTTTGGCTGCCCTGCCACCTTCCTTGCGCGAAATCAGACCGGAACAACTGACGCGCAAACTCAAACGCAAAAAACCCACCCCCAAGGGCCTTACCCTGTCTGGCGACTTGGGGGCAGTGGCGTTGAGCGCCATGGACACAGAGCCCATGCCCCCCAGCGGGCTGGCACTGACATCCGAGCAAGAAGAAGTTTTAAAGCAAATACAAGAACAAAAAGGACCGTTTTTGTTGTTTGGCAGCACCGGCAGCGGCAAGACCGAGGTGTATTTGCAAGCGGTTCAACGCTTGTTGCAAGCTGAGCCGATGGCGCAAGCCTTGGTCATGGTGCCCGAGATCAACCTCACACCCCAGCTGGAGCAGCGTTTTCGCCAGCGCTTTGAGCCTTGGCTGGGGGCGGGCTGTGTGGTGGCCATGCACAGCGGGATGACCCCCGCCCAACGACTCAACAGCTGGTTGTCTGCACACAGTGGCCATGCGCGCATGGTGCTGGGCACCCGCATGGCGGTGTTGGCCTCCTTGCCCCATTTGCGCCTCATCGTGGTCGATGAAGAGCATGACCCGAGCTACAAACAGCAAGAAGGCGCGCGCTACTCGGCCCGCGACTTGGCCATTTACCGTGGGCAGTTGGAAGGCGCAAAAGTGGTGCTGGGGTCGGCCACCCCGTCACTGGAGAGCTGGCACCACAGCCAACCGGCCAGCGAAGGTCAGCCCGCAGGGCGCTATGTGCGGTTGCACATGCCCTCGCGCATGGGGCAAAGCGCACTGCCCTTGGTGCGGCGGGTGGACATGAATCGACAACCACGGCGCACGGTGTTCTCAGGCGTGTTGCTTGACGCCATGCGCGAGCGCATCGGCTTGGGTCAACAAATATTGGTCTTGCTCAACCGGCGTGGCTATGCACCCGTATTGCATTGCCCGTCTTGTCACTGGAAAAGCCAATGTCCGCATTGCAGCGCCTTCCAGGTGTTTCACAAACTGGATCGCTCATTGCGCTGTCATCACTGCAGCTTTGCCCTTGCCGTCCCCCGCGCTTGCCCCGAATGTGGCGACACCGATGTGCGACCCATGGGACGCGGCACAGAGCAATTGGAAGAGTTGTTGGCGGCCCACCTCGAAGGCGTGCGCCGACCCGACGGCGCTGCGCCACGCATTGCCCGCATCGATGCCGACTCCACCCGCGCCAAAGGCGCGCTGGAAGCCCAGCTGGCCCAGGTCCATGCCGGAGAGATCGACGTGTTGGTGGGCACACAAATGATCGCCAAAGGGCACGACTTTCGCCGCGTCAGCCTGGTGGCCGCACTGGACACCGATGGCGCCTTGTTTTCCAGTGACTTTCGCGCGCCCGAGCGCTTGTTCAGTTTGCTCATGCAAGCCGGCGGTCGCGCGGGGCGCGACGCCCAATGGTCGCAGCAAGATGGCCACGCTTGCGAAATGTGGATCCAAACCCACTACCCACAACACCCACTGTTTGACACCCTCAAGCGCCATGACTACCCCGCATTTGCCCAAGACCAGTTAAAAGAGCGCGAACAAGCCGGTATGCCCCCATACAGCTTTCAAGCCCTGCTGCGTGCCGAAGCGCGCACACAAGAGGCGGCTCAAGCATTTTTACAAGCGGTGGCAGAGGCTGCGCTCCAACTGCCCGGGGCCGAGCGGCTCACCTTGTATCCACCGGTCCCCTTGACCATTCAGAAGGTGGCCCAGGTCGAACGCGCCCAACTGCTCATTGAAGGGGTTTCGCGCACCGCGCTGCAACAATTTTTGACCGCTTGGCAACCTGTTTTGCGATCGGCCCGCACACAGCACCGCGCCGTGCTGCGATGGGCGATTGACGTTGACCCCTTGGTGATTTAAAGCCTCAGGGCCGCAACAAAAAAACCGCCCCAGAGAACGTAAAGAATGCCAATGCAGTGGTGATCAAAATAATTTGGGCAATGCGCCCGTTGTCGGCACCAAACCGCTCGGCCAACATGGACACGTTGCTGGCGCTGGGCAAGGCGGCCACCAGCACCACCACCATCAATGCATAAGGATCCAAATTGACACCCGCTTGGATGACCGCAGCGCCCACCAGCATCACCAATAAAGGATGCACCACCAATTTGACCAACGCCACCGGAAGGTAGTCCATCGGTCGGGTCGCGCTGTGTTGGCTCAAGCGTGCACGCAACTGCGAGCGCGCCAACACGGCACCGATGGTGAACAAGGCCACTGGAGACGCAGCGTCAGCCAACAGACCCAAGGTTTTATCTACCGGTTCGGCCAATTCCCACCCATTGGCAGAAAACACTGCGCCCAAACACACGGCCCAGGGCATGGGATTGGCCAGAACACCTTTGCCGGCATTGAACGCCGCATGGCGAAACCCGTGTTCGCCCGCGCCATCCATGCGTGACAAAGCGATGCACAAGGACGACGTGAACAACAAATCGGCAATGATGGACACAATCGCCGGACCAGCAGAACTCGGCCCGAGCAAGGCCACCAACAAGGGCACACCCAAAAATCCCGTGTTGGGAAAAGCCGCCACCAATGCCCCCAAAGCCGCATCGTTCCAGCGGATGCGCTCGTTCAAGCTCCAAGCCACCACCACAGCGACCAAGATCAAGCCACAGACTGCATAGGTGATAAACAGCGGCGCATCCAGCAATTGGGCAATGGGCGTGGAGGCACCAAAGCGAAACAGCAAACACGGCAATGCGAAAAACAGCACGAAGCTGTTGAGGCCTGGGATGGCCTCCACGCTCAGAAAATTTCGCTGAACCGCCAAAAAGCCAGCCAGCACGAGCGCGAAAAAGGGAAAGGTGACCCACAAAACAGTTGCCATGGGTGGCATTGTGCCCGGCTATGATCAAACGCTTTTGCCCCTGCGTCACCTGCATGTCATCCGGTCTGAATCCAGCACAACTTGAAGCCGTCCACATTTTGCAAGGCCCTTGCTTGGTCTTGGCCGGTGCGGGGTCTGGCAAAACCCGCGTCATCACCCACAAATTGGCTTTGCTGATTCAGTCTGGCGTTGACCCCAGCGCCATCGCTGCCATCACCTTTACCAATAAAGCGGCTGCAGAAATGCGCGAGCGGGCCAAAAAACTGATTGGCAAAGCAGCACAAAAAGTCACTGTGTGCACCTTCCACGCCCTGGGTGTTCGCATCTTGCGCCAAGATGGCGCCGCTTTGGGGCTCAAACCGCAATTCAGCATTTTGGACAGCGATGATGTGACCAGTTTGCTCAAAGACGCCGGCGGCACCACCGACGCGGCCACCGCACGCCAATGGCAATGGGCCATCAGCCTGTGGAAGAACATGGGGCTCAGTGCCGCGATGGCAGAGGCCCAAGCGCAAGATGACAACGAGCGCATCACCGCGCGCATCATGGCGCGCTATGAAGAGCGTTTAACGGCCTATCAAAGCGTTGATTTTGATGATTTGATTGGCTTGCCTTTGAAGTTGTTTCAAAACCATCCCGAGGTGCGCGACAAATGGCAAGGTCAAATCAGCCACTGGTTGGTCGACGAATACCAAGACACCAATGCCACCCAATACGAGCTGCTCAAACTGCTGGCAGGTGAACGCCAATGCCTGACCGCCGTCGGTGACGATGATCAGTCGATTTATGGCTGGCGTGGCGCAACCTTGGACAACCTCAAACGCCTGCCGACAGACTTCCCGCGCTTGCGGGTGGTGAAGTTAGAGCAAAACTACCGCTCTACCCGCGCCATTTTGCGCGCGGCCAACAATGTGATTCGGCCCAACCCCAAGTTGTTTCCCAAAACCTTGTTCAGCGAATTGGGCGAAGGTGAACCGGTGCGGGTGGTCGACGCTGACGGCGAAGAGCATGAAGCCGAGCGGGTGGTGGCGCGCATCCAGTCCCTGCGTGCGTCTGACGGCGTCACCAGCACCGCAATGCCCCATGAATGGCGCGACTTTTGTGTGATGTACCGCGCCAATCACCAATCGCGGGTGCTCGAAAAAGCCTTGCGAAAAGCCGCCATCCCCTACAAAGTTTCTGGCGGGCAAAGTTTTTTTGACCGTGCCGAAATTCGCGATCTGTGCGCTTGGTTAAGGCTGTGGGTCAATAACGACGATGACCCGGCATTTTTGCGCGCCATCACCACGCCCAAACGCGGTGTGGGTCACCAAACCTTGCAACAACTCGGTCAGTTTGCCAATCAATACAAGCTGAGCCTGTTTGAGGCCTTGTTCAGCCACAGCCTGGGCAGTGTACTCAATGCGCGGGCTGTGGCATCGCTGCACGAGTTTGGGCGCAGCATCAACGATTTGCAGTACCGCGCGCGCCACACCGAAGGCGCGCAAGACGCCATGCGTTTTTTAATGGACTGGCTCAAAGAATTGGGCTACGAGCAACACCTGCATGACCAAGAGGACAGCGATAAATTGGCCGCTGCGCGCTGGGGGCATGTGCTGGATTTTTGTGAGTGGATGGCCCAGCGCTGCGGTGGCGAAGTGGATGACGCTGCAGGGGTCAGCTTGGTTTCAGAACGCAAGAACCTGCTGGAGGTGGCCCAAACCATCTCATTGCTCTCCACGCTGAGCGAACGCGACAGCGATCAAAACGTGGTGACACTTTCAACGCTGCATGCGGCCAAGGGGCTGGAATGGCCCCACGTCATGTTGGTGGGGGTCAACGAGGGCTTATTGCCATTTAGGCACGACACACCGGTGGTCGAGGGTGTGTTGACCGAATCACAAGCGATTCACCTGCAAGAGGAGCGCCGCTTGATGTATGTGGGCATCACCCGCGCGCAACACACATTGGCCGTGAGTTGGGCGCGTAAGCGAAAAAAGGGGCGCGACATGGTGGTGGGCGTGCCCAGCCGCTTCATTGCCGAAATGGGCTTGGACGACACCACAGTGAAAGAGGACCCCAGAGCCAAATTGCGCGCACTGCGTGCTGAGTTTGCTGCCAAAGCGTCTTTGCAAGCGGCGCAGGATATTTAAAGCCATGCTCCCCAACAGCCCCGAGCAGCGCCGCATCGGCATCGCCTTGGTCAGTTGCACCACGTTGATGTTTGCCACTTTGGATGCACTGGCCAAACATTTGGTGCAAGAACTGCCCGTGCTGCAAGTGGTGTGGCTGCGCTTTGCCACACATGTGTTCATCATGGCGGCGCTTTTGTGGCCTCAACACGGCCTGCGACTGGTCACCGTCACGCGACCGCGTTTGCATGTTTTGCGCGGTTTGATGATGTGCGCCATGACGGCGCTCAATTTTTGGTCCTTGCAGTACTTGCAACTGGCCGTGACGGGTGCCATGCAGTTTTCAGTGCCCATCTTGATTGCTGTGTTCAGCGCACTGTGGCTGGGTGAGCGACTCGATCTGCGCCGTTGGTTGGCGATCTTGACTGGCTTTGTGGGTGTGCTCATCATCATCCGACCCGGCTCACATGCTTTTCACCCCGCCATACTGCTCACGCTGATGAATGCTATTTTGTATGCCAGTTTCAACCTGCTGACCCGTCACATGGCCAAAACAGAATCGGCCGAGGCAACCCAATGGCTGGCCGCTGCAGTCGCCGCATTGGTGCTCACACCGTTCGGGCTGTGGCAATGGCAAACCCCAGAGCACTGGAGCACCTGGGGATGGATTGCAATGACCGGTTTGCTCGGCGGACTGGGTCATTACTGCGTGACCTTGGCACACCGCAGGGCATCAGCCGCGGTGCTGGGTCCTTTTTTGTACCAGCAAATCATCTACATGTCTGCGCTGGGGTGGCTGGTATTTGGCAACGTTCCCGACCTTGCTGTCGTGCTGGGCGCTCTGGTTGTGGTCAGCAGTGGGCTTTATTTGCTGTGGAGGGAGGTTGGGGGGCGATAGATGCATGGGCTCACGCACCCAAAGCATCGCGGTAATGTTTTAGCCAAGCAGCTGTAACGGCCTGACTGCTGAAATCTCGCACTGCCCTTTCTCGCGCACGGTCTCCCAGATGGGATCTGCGATGACCATCTTTGTGGATGACTTTCATCGCTGCCACCAAGTCTTGGACCGAGCCCGCTTGCACGAGAATTCCTGTTTCATCTTCAACAACCGCATCTATGACGCCATCGATGCGGTAAGCGATGGCAGGTACGCCGCAAGCAGCAGCCTCGATGATGACCGATCCAAACCCTTCTCGATAACTGGGCAACACCAAAACATCGGCAGCTGCCATGTATTTTTCTGGTTCAGCTGTTTTTCCTGGCCACCTGATTGGAGCCGTGCAACCGCTTCCTGCGTGCTGTAGCGAAGAGAGCAGCCCCTCTTCGTCCGGACCAACCATCCATAGTTCTACGCTTTCTCCCGTATCTGCCACTTTATTGAAAGCCTGAACCAGGTCAAACACCCCTTTGTCTCGGGCCAATCTGCCCACAAATATAAAGACGCAGGCTTCTTCCACAGAACCCATTTGTTGTCGCAGTCTGCGACGTGCAATCGGATCCACCTTAAAACGCTGCAAATCGACGCCAGCGATGGAGCCTGCTCCCAACATACCGATGCCATCTCGATCAACCAGACCTTCAACCACCAAAAATCGACATTGAGATTCACTGTCTGCAAATACCTTCGTTGCCAATGTAACAATCAGTCGATCAAGCGCTTTTAAAAAAAAACGACTCCAGCCTTTTCTTGTGACCCAAACCTGCCCTGTGAAGGTGTGCCATCGATTGGGCACTCGCCGCAAATAACCAGCGAGCATCGACAGCAGTCCAGCCTTGGGCGTGATGCTGTGAATAGACAGTGGCTTGACATGCCCAACCAATGTCAACAGCTGAAATAGGTTTATTAAATCCCTCAGCGGACTCATTTTTCTGGCGAATGGGATATGGACTACTTTGACTGAATCAGCCAAAGAGGGGAGCAGTTCATAAGCCTCAACGTTGACACACAGAACAACCTTGTACTTGCCCGACAAGGCAACCAGGTGGGCTGCCAAAAATGGATTGACTGCAAAGGGTGTTGTTGCCACAAAAAGTATGGTGGGTTTCAATTTCAGCCTATGCAGATTCAATTCAGCATATTTCATCTGAACTTCACCCATTCATACAAAATTAATTTCATTTCGTGATTTTGACTGTGGGCAGCGTGTTCATTTTTTCCAACGGTAATAAGCGTGTACCCATACCAGTCTTCTGATGAACTTCAATATTGAAAACAGCATGGCGAAAAGACACGCCGCACGCGAGATCAATTTTTCACTGCCAATTCTGTGCAAGGTATCTTGCACGCCCCGCTCCATTTGCCACAAATGTTTGGACAGCCCTGCTTTTCCAAAATCTTCTTTGTATGAATAGGCAAGTGTGGCATCAATGAACCATGCTTGCCAGCCACCCAGAACAATCTGTAGCCAGAGTAAGTAATCTTCGGCATGCCTTTTTTTTGGATCAAAGCGACAAGGTAATTTTCTCCGCAGCATGACCGTTCTTGTTGGGAAACGGTTCGATATCAGCATGGCACGACCATGCACCTGCTGGGCTTTCAGTTGCATGCTTACCTCATCCAGCATGGCGTCTGGTAGCAACAATAAACTTTTGTGGCCAGTCATCATCACCTCGGGGTGCGCGTCCATCCACTGGTGTTGAAGTTCCAATTTGCGCTCATGCCAACTGTCATCTGCATCCAAAAATGAAATATATGTCTCTTGCGCCAAATTCCAGCCTTCATTTCTTGCACAACCTGGTCCCACATTCTCATTCAGTTGTATGACCCGAATGTAAATATGTCCACGATGTGATTGTTCCAGTCGATGCAATGCGGCAAGCGTCATACCTCCGTCATTGCTGCAATCTTCAACCAGAATAATTTCATTGGGTGGGCGTGTCTGATGAATCACTGACGCCACTGCACGCTCTATTGTGTCCGAGCATCGATAGCAGGGTATGACGACACTGACTGGTGCGCGCATTAACTCTCCTGATAAAACAGTCGTCCTGGCCATCCAGATGCTGAGTACGTCTTGCCCCCTGCGAATCGCCAACTCAACTCAAACAAGAGCCTTCTCGCAGCACGTTGTCCACGCACTTTGCCCCATACCAAAATAAAAGGGAAGCGCCACAGTTGCCCCCAAATTCGCAAAGCAATGCCTACCTTGTGTCTTTTTTCTATATCAGCAAACATTTCCATGTCTATCCCGCTTGTCAAATGTTGACTCGAGTTTTTCTTCATTTCCTCTGCGGCATCAAGCAGTTTGCTAAATCGATGCTCGTAGGTATGCTGATCAATGGTTCTGCGATATCCGGCTTCTGCCATTCGATCGCGATTTGCGAATTCATCCAAATAT
>RFXS01000034.1 GCA_009921465.1 Betaproteobacteria bacterium | reverse complement strand
TGCGCCACCAAGCAGCCCTGGGTGCCTCAGGTCAGCGGATCATGCGCGATTTGAACAACTTGATGCAAAACCACTAAGGTTTACGCTGATTGTTTCCCTGCATTTTCTGAATATGATGTTCGCTGAAAGCCACTGGAGTAAAACATGACAAATTTTGTATCTTCTTCCCGCCGCAGCGTCTTGGCCTTGACAGCCATGGCGGCTTTGGCCATCGGCACCTCGGCCTTGGCAGCGCCTTCGGGCACACCCGTCAAAGTCGGCGGCACCTTGGCCTTGACCGGCCCTTTGTCGGCCACCGCCATGATCCACAAACTGGTGGGTGAAATTTATGTGGAAGAGTTGAACAAGAAAAACGGCTTGCTCGGTCGCCCCGTGGAATGGGTGCTCAAAGACGACCAGTCCAAGCCCGACTTGGCCCGCACTTTGTATGAGCAAATCGTCACCGTGGACAAAGCCGATTTGTTGATTGGCCCTTACGCCACGGCCAATATTTTGTCGGCCATGGGCGTGGCCCAGCGCTACAACAAGGTGTTGGTGCACCACACCTTTGGCATTCCCAGTTTGGCCAAGTACGACATGCATTTCCCGACCTGGGCCACTGGCCCGTCACCCGAAGTGACAGGCCCCAACTTGGTGTTTGATGCTTTGGCCGCTGGCCCCAAGCCACCCAAAACCATCGCCATCGTGACCTCCAAATTCCCGTCCGTGCATTTCATGTCCGTGGGTGCGCGCGAGATTGCCAAAAAGCGTGGCCTGACCGAAGTGCTGTACCTTGAATGGGATTTTGGAAACCGCGACTTTGGCGCCATCGCCAGCCGTTTGAAAGAAGCCAAACCCGATTTCATTTGGGGCGGTGTGATCGCCTTGGAAGGCATGTTGTTGCTCGACGCGATGAAAAAAATCGACTACGCCGCGCCGCAAATGTTCCACTTCTTGCCCGCACCTGGCCCCATGCTCAAGTCACCTGATGCGAAGAATGCATTGGCCATGACCATTTTTGAGCAGCATGCCCCGATGATGAGCAACTTCGGTGCCACCGAGTTTGCCAAAATCTTCAATGACCGTGCGGCCAAAGCCGGTTTGCCCGACACCCAAATCGACACCCAGGCAGCGGCCTCTTATGCGGCTTGGCAAGTGCTGGAAGCAGCGGTGAATGGCGCCAAAA
This sequence comes from Betaproteobacteria bacterium, assembly GCA_009921465.1. Classification (GTDB taxonomy): domain Bacteria; phylum Pseudomonadota; class Gammaproteobacteria; order Burkholderiales; family Burkholderiaceae_C; genus Limnohabitans. The sequence goes on along the minus strand of RFXS01000034.1, from coordinate 16,655 downwards.
GCTTGGACGACAAAGCCCTGGCCGCTTGGTTGAAAAAGAACACCGTCAACACCATTCAAGGCCCGATGCGCTTTGATGGCACCAACAACTACGGTGAAGATCTGTCCAAGATCAAACAGGTGCAAAACGGTGAATGGGTCGTGATTTGGCCCCGCGCCTCGGCCAAGCCTGGCGTGAAGCATTTGCTGCCTTGATGCTTGTGTCTTGAATGCAGTTCCCAAGCCTTGAGCTGCTCGGGCAGTCCCTGCTGTCCGGGCTTTTTATCGGTGGCCTCTATGGCTTGCTCGGACTCGGTCTGAGCCTGTCGTGGGGCATGTTGCGCCAGATCAACCTGGCGCACTTTGCGCTGTCGTTTCTGGGTGCATACCTCACCTACCAGTTGTCAAGCAGTTATGGCATTGACCCGTTGATCACGTTGGTCATCGTTGCGCCTGGTTTTTTTGTGATCGGCATGGCCATGCACTGGGTGTTTGCCCGCTTCAAGGTCACGCCCTTTAATTCGTTGTTGGTCACCTTTGGGCTGGCTGTCATCATCGAGAGCTTTATCCAATGGGTGTGGACGGCCGATTACCGCAAACTGGAATCGCATTACGCCGATATCAAATTCAAGATCGGTGCCATGTACATCCCCTTGCCCGAGCTGCTCACCTTGCTCATTTCGGTGGGCTTGGCGTTGGCCACTTGGGCGGTGTTGCGCTACACGCCCATTGGCAAGGCCATGCGGGCCATGTCCGAGAACCCCAAAATGGCGGCCGCTTTTGGTGTCAATGAACCGATGCTGGCTTTGTTGCTGTCGGGCGCGGCGTCGGCCTTTGCAGGTGTGGCCGGCGCTTGCTTGGCCTTGAGTTTCACATTGGCTCCATCTCAAATTTACGCTTGGATTGGCGTGGTGTTCTCGGCGGTGATGATTGGTGGGTTGGGCAACCCACTGGGCCCCTTGGTCGCTGGCATCGTCATTGGCATGTCGGAGGCGGCCACCATGGCGGTCACGGCACCGGCGTGGGCACCCCTGGTCTCCTTTTCTTTGTTGATTGCGGTGCTGTTATTGCGCCCCGGAAAGATTTGATGTGAACAAGCGGGTCTTGACCATGTTTGTGGTGGTGGGCGGCGCCTTGGCGGCCTTGCCCTTGCTCAAATTGCCAGCGTTTTACGAGTCCTTTCTCTACTTGATCTTTCACTGGGTGGTGTTGGCCACTTCTTGGAATATCTTGTCGGGTTATTCGGGTTATTTTTCTTTTGGGCATGGCGCATTCTTTGGTCTGGGCATGTACACCACGGCGGTGTTGGCCAGCAAATTTGATTGGCCCTTTATCTACACCTTGCCGATGGCGGCTTTGGTGCCTGCCTTGTTTGGGGTGGGTTTGGGTGCAGTGGTGTTTCGATTGCGCCGCTTGCGTGGTGAGTTGTTTGGCTTGCTCACTTTGGCCGTGACCTTTGTCATCGCCACCATCATCCTCAACACACCGATCGATGGCGGCCCCGGCGTTTATTTGTCGGCTGTTCCCATCCCCAACATTGGACCATCACCTTCGGGTACTTTTTACCTGATGGCGCTGGCCTTGGTATTGCTGGTGCTGTGGGTGGCTTACTACATTTACAACGCCCGTTTGGGTTCGGGCTTGTTTGCCATCCACGACGACGAAGATGTGGCCGAAGTGCAAGGGGTGCCCACCTTCCGATTCAAACTGCAGGCCTTGGGTATCTCATGTGCGTTTGCTGGGGTGGCCGGTGGCATCCATGCCTTGTTTGTGTCGTATGTCACGGCCAGCGAGGTGTTCAACATTGTGGTGCCACTCAATGTGGTGCTCATGAGTGTGTTGGGTGGCTCGCGCCATTGGCTGGGCCCGGCGGTGGGCGCCACAGCGATCACGGCCTTGATGTATGCCTTCACGGCAGGTGATTACGCGGTGGTGGGTCGTGCCGCAATTGGACTGATCTTGGTCGTGGTGATTTTGTTCATGCCGGAAGGCATTTTGGGTCAGCTCATCAAACGATTCAAAAGCCAACGCGCCTTGCCGCCCTTGCCCACACCGGTGGCACCGACGTTGATTGCCTCTCAGGGCAAAGCGGGTGACGTTTTGCTCAGCATCGACAATGTATCCAAATCTTTCAGTGGCATCAAAGCCTTGTACCAAGTGAGCTTGGAGGCCCGGCGTGGAGAGATCTTGGGATTGGTGGGCCCCAACGGTTCTGGCAAGTCCACCATGGTCAACGTCATCAGTGGTTTGTACAAACCCGAGTCGGGCCGCATCCTTTTTCAAGGTGAAGACCTGGTGCCCTTGCCGTCATACCGGGCGGCCCACGCAGGCATCGCCCGCACCTACCAAATACCACGGCCATTTGCCAACCTCACGGTGCTGGAAAACACCACCTTGGCCGGCATGTTTGGTGGCAACCAGTTGTCGCGCACCGACGCAGCGGCCCAAGCCATGCACTGGCTGGAGTTTGTCGGTTTGGCCGATCGGGCCCGCGCCTTGCCCACCGAACTCAATTTGCACCAACGCAAATTTTTGGAGTTATCGCGCGCTTTGGCATCGGCTCCGCGATTGGTGTTGCTCGACGAGGTCTTGGCCGGTCTCACGCCATCAGAAATCAACAATGCCGTGGCCCTGGTGCGCGAAATCCGCCAGCGCGGCTCGACCATCATCTTCATCGAGCACAACATGCGCGCCGTGCTCGAACTGTGCGACCGCTTGATTGTGCTCAACCACGGACAAGTCATTGCCAGCGGCTTGCCGCGCCAGGTGATGAACGACCCGGCCGTGGTCAGTGCTTATTTGGGAACGCCCCATGGATAACCGCCAGGCTTTGTTCAGCGCCCATGGTGTGCATGTCTCTTATGGTGACGCACCGGCTTTGTGGGACATTGACTTTCACATCAACGAAGGTGAGTTGGTCTCCATCGTTGGCCCCAATGGGGCGGGCAAAACCACCCTGATCAACACGGCAATGCGTTTATTGCCGGTGCGCTCTGGCCGCTTGATGTGGCGTGGGCAAGACGTGACAGCGCTCAATGCCACCCAAATGTGCAACCTCGATGTGTCCATCGTGCCTGAAGGCCGCTTGCTGTTTGGTGGCATGACGGTGGAAGAAAACCTCGACATGGGTTGCTACCGCCCTTACGCCCGGCCCTTGCGCGAGCAAACCCTGGCGCGGGTCTACGACCTGTTTCCCATTTTGAAAGATCGCCGCTGGCAAGCCGCTGGGACCTTGTCGGGTGGGCAGCAACAAATGGTGGCATTTGGCCGCGCTTTGATGGCGCACCCCAAGTTGTTGCTGATCGATGAACCATCGCTGGGCTTGGCCCCGTCGGTAACACAACAGGTGTTTGAAGCCATTGGGCAAATTCATGCCAGTGGCGTGTCCATTTTGCTGATTGAACAAAATGCCGCTTTGGCCCTGGATGTGGCCCAGCGTGCTTATGTGATTGAAGGAGGGCGCATGGTGGCCACCGGCGACCCCAAAGAATTGATGACCCAACCCCATATTCGCCAAGCCTATTTGGGCGAGGCGGTTTAACCCCACGGAGGATGCACCATGCCATACGTAAAAGTCACCGACCTGGCCTTTGGCCGCTTGCAGTCACCCAGCTTGGATGAAGCGGAAGAATTTCTGACCAAATTTGGCATGCACCGCGCCGAGCGCACCAAAGACGCCTTGTACATGCGCGGCACCGACCCCAACCACCACATCCATGTGACCCATTTGGGCCCCGCCAAGTTTGTGGGACTGTGCTTTTTTGTCGATAACGAAGACCAACTCAAACAATTTGCCAAAGCACCCGGTGCCAGCGGCATCGAAAACATCGATGAGCCCGGTGGTGGCAAGCGCGTGCGCATCAGCGACCCCCATGGGTACCAAATGGAGGTGATGTGTGGCATGCAACAAGTGGCCCCCTTGCCGGTGCGCAAAGCCATTGTCAACACTGGCGACAACAAGTTGCGCCGCGCTGGTGAGTTGATGCGCTTGCCCGCTGGTCCCTCTCAGGTCAAGCGGGCTGCGCATGCCGTCATCATGACGCCCAATGCCAACGAAAAAATCAAGTGGTACCGCGAAATGTTTGGCTTCATTTGCTCAGACGAGGTTTATGCAGGTGACAAAAACAATGTCATTGCATCGTTCAATCGTGTGGACCGTGGCGAGACGTTTGTGGACCACCACACCTTTTTGTGCATTGAAGGGCCCAACGCGGGCTTGAACCATTTGTCGTTTGAAGCGCAAGACATTGACGACATCATGATCGGTCACCAACACCTGCGCAAAGGCGACAAGTACAAACACGTGTGGGGCATTGGCCGCCACGTGCTTGGCAGCCAGGTGTATGACTATTGGCAAGACCCATGGGGCCGTGTGCACGAACACTGGAGCGACAGCGATGTGCTCAACATCCATGCGCCGACCAATTACCTGCCCGCTGAAGAGGGGCTCAATTCCCAATGGGGCGAGGCCGTGCCAGAGGCGTTCATCACACACGCCACGCCCTGAGCCATTCAAATCAAACACAAGGAGACGCTCATGTTCACATCGCTGCTTTCAGGTTCTTGCGCCCACAACACCTTGACTTGTTTGGGGTGTGATACCCCGGGCCAGCCTCAGCGCAGGCAGCTGCTCAAAGGCATGGGTGGCTTGGGTATGCTCGGCGCTTTGGGGTTAACGGGCGTTTCGGTGTCGGCGCAAAGTGGCGCGGGTCTGGTCGACACCCACCACCATTACTATCCACCAGCCTATCAAAAGGCTTGGTTTGATTGGGAAGACCAACGCAAGATTCCCCACTTTCCCCAGCAAGAGCGCTGGACCCGCGAGGGCGCTGTGGCCGACATGGACAAAGCGGGCGTGCGCAAGTCGATTCTGTCGATGGCCTCCACCCCCGGTGTGTGGTTTGACCTGCCCTTGCCCAAAGTGATTGAAATGGTGCGCTCGGTCAACGAATATGGCGCGGAGATGGTGCGCGACTTCAAAGGGCGTTTTGGTTTGTTTGCCGCGCTCAACATGATCGACGTGCCCAGCACATTGAAAGAAATTGAATACGCGTTTGATGTGCTCAAAGCCGACGGCGTGGGCATCCAAACCAATTACGGTGATAAATGGCCGGGCCACCCAGACTTTGCCCCTATTTTTGAAGAACTCAACCGGCGCAAAGCGGTGGTGTATTTCCACCCCTTGGCCGCAACTTGTTGCGGGCGTTTGAACACCGGCACCTTCCCTGCGGTGATTGAGGTGCCGCACGACACCACGCGAGCCGTGGTCAATTTGCTGTTGACGGGCACCTTGGCCAAATTCCGCGACATCAAGTGGTTGTTCTCGCACGCAGGCGGCACCATCCCCATGCTGGCCGGTCGGGTCAACTTCTTCCATGGCAATGCCAAAAATGCAGCCATGTTTGCCCCCAATGGCATTGAGGCCGAACTCAAGCGCCTGTACTACGACACCGCCAACGCGACCCACCCGGCCCCGATGGCGGCGCTGCTCAAGCTCATCCCCTCGACCCAAGTGGTGTATGGCAGCGACTACCCCTATGTGGCCATGGACACCCAGGCCGCGGCCCTGACCCAGTTGGGTTTGGACGCCCAGGTGCTGGCGCAAATTCAGCAAGGCAACGCCAACCGATTGTTGGCGCGCAATTGATCTCAGGAGACCGCTGATGAAACCCTTGTTCCAAAGCATGGCCCGCTCCCCACGGTGGGTTGCGCTGGCCTTGTTGGTCGGCTGTGCCGCACCAAGCCCCGTGGTGGCCCCGGCCAATGACCCGGTCACCCTGAGGGTGAATGTGTTTCGCGGTGGCAGCAATATCCCCATTTACATGGGTTTGGAAAAAGGTTACTTCCAGCGCCGCGGCATCACACTGGAGATGCAGTTCACGCCCAACTCCGACCAGCAGCGCGCTGGTTTGGCGGCGGGCCGTTTTGAAATCGCGCATGCAGCGGTGGACAACGCTGTGGCCATGATTGAAGTGGCCAAAAACGATGTCATCATCATCGCCGGTGGCGACGGTGGCATGAACGAGTTGTTGGTGCGCCAAGACATCAACAAGCCAGCCGACATCCGTGGCCGCACCTATGTGGTCGATGCACCCAACACCGCCTATGCCTTGATCGGGCGCAAGGTGTTCAAAAATGCCGGCTTGATCGATGGCCGCGATTACAAACTTGACCCACTGGGTGGCTCTGAGACCCGCACCAAGGGACTGGACACGCCCGCCGGCGCAGCCACCATGCTCAACCCGCCTTGGAACTTCATTGCCCGCGACCGTGGTGCCAAAAGTTTGGGTCGAACCATGGAGCTTTATGGCCCCTACCAAGCGGTGGGCGCGTTTGTGATGCGGCCATGGGCCAAAGCCAATGCCTCGGCGTTGGAGCGCTACATGGCGGCCTACATTGAAGGTTGCCGTGCAGCCCAAGACCCGCTGCAAAAAAACCAAGTGCTGGCCGTGCTCAAGCGCGAACTCAAACTTGACGATCGATTGACCGATTTGACTTACCGCGAACTGATGTTGCCCGGCAACGGCTTGTCCAAAGACTGTGCTTTGGACTTGCAGGGTTTCAAAAATGTGCTGGCCCTGCGTGCCGATATCGAAGGGCAGTGGGGTGGTCAAGCCCCCGCACCTGAGAAGTTCTTGGACTTGTCTTATTTCGAGCGCGCCCTCAAGCACACCATGCCTTGACGATTTAAGTGGGGCCAGCCTGTGCAAAGCCTGCCGAACTTTGCAGGGGGTTTGTCGGGCTGGGGCGAAGAGGATTCATCGCGCCGGCATGGGTATCAAAAGGATCTCTCATGAAAACACTGAACCGCCGTTTCATTTTGGGGGCCGTTTGCGCTTGTGCCTTGGGGGTGACACCCTTGCAAGCGCAAACCAGCTACCCGAGCAAACCCATTCGCATCGTTGTGCCCACCGCACCTGGTGGGGGCTATGACGTGATTGGACGCTTGGTCGCCGAGCGACTGGGCCAGGAGTTGGGCCAGTCCATCGTGGTCGAAAACCGCACCGGCGCGGGCACCTTGGTGGGCACGCAGTTTGTGGCCAACGCGACCCCCGATGGTTACACCTTGGTGGTGGGCGGTTTGGCCAACATGGCACTCAACTTAGGGCTTTACAAAAACCCGCAATACACCGCTGCCGACTTCACACCGATTGGCCTGATGGCCAGCTTCAGCTACACCTTGGTGGCGCGCAAAGACCTGCCGCAAAACACCTTGAAGGAAGTCGTCACCTACGCGCACCAAAATCCTGGCAAGCTCAGTTTGGCCACCGGTGGCGCTGGCTCGGGCCAACACGTGGCGGGTGTGTTGTTCAAGCAGTTGGCCAAAGTGGACATCGTGGAGATTCCTTACAAAGGCGCGCAACCGGCTTATACCGATATGTTGGGCGGGCGGGTCGATTTGTTCTTTGATAACACCACGACCGCCCAGCCACTGATCGAGGCCGGTCGCATCAAACCCTTGGCCACTTCTGGCACGCGGCGCGAGCTGTCCATGCCGCAAATCCCGACCGCGCGCGAGGCGGGTGTCGATGGCCTGGAGATGGAAAGTTGGATTGGTATTTTTGCCCCGGCCAAAACCCCTGCGCCGGTGCTGGAAAAATTGCGCGCTGGCTTGGCCAAAGTGACCGCTCAGCCCGACTTGCGCCAGCGTTTGGAAAAAGGCGGCTGGCGCATGATGGGCATGTCTGTTTCTGAGGCCGAAAGCTATGCCCGTGCAGAAGCCGAAAAGTGGACACGCTTTTTGAAACAAGCAGGTATTTCAGGTGACTGACGCCCACGCCATCGAGCAGGTGGTGCGCCATTGGGCGCTGTGCCGCGATACCCGCCAGTGGGAGGGTCTGCGCCGGTGCTATGCCCCTGGTGCCAGCGTCAAAACAACCTGGATGGTGGGTAGCGCAGACGACTTCATCGCCGCTTCGATCAAAGGCGCAGACAATCCCAATGCCCCACAGTCTTTGCATTCGATCGGGGCCAGCTCCATCGAGGTATTGGGCGACAAGGCCCTGGCCGAAACCCGCATGGTGCTGATGCTGCGTGCCCCACTCGATGGGGTAGAGGTGGACATCACCGCCTGGGGGCGGTTTTTGGATTTTTTTGTACGCCACCAGGGCCGTTGGTGCATCCAACAACGCCACCCCATCCACGAAAAAGACCGCGTCGACCCGGTCGACCCTGCTGCCGTGATCAAGCTCGACGCCGCTCGTTTGGCGCGTTTGCCCAAAGCCTATCGCCACATCACCTATATGCAGTCTTTGCAAGGCGCGACCATCACGCCCGACTTGGTGCAGCACAATTCGCCCGAACAAGCGCTGTTGTACCAAGCGGCGCAAGACTGGTTGCGGGGCTGAAACCACTGTTGTGGTCAAGCCTGTTTGAGCGCCGCGCAGAGACTGACACCATAGGAACCAACCAAACATGAGCACACCCACCCCAGCGCAAGACACAGACCTGTGGCGCAACCAACCCCACGCGGCCGTGTCTGCCAGCGCACACGTGCCTTTTGTGGCCGCGCACCGCTCGCCCGACCCGGCGATTGAAATCATCGACCCCTCTTTTGCCCGCTACCGCTTGTTCAGCGCGGGGGTGGAACAATTGACCAGCGGCATGCGTTGGGCCGAGGGACCGGTGTATTTTGGTGACCACCGCGCCTTGTTGTTCTCGGACATCCCCAACAACCGCATCTTGCGCTTTGATGAGGTCAGCGGTCAGACCAGCGTGTTTCGCGCCCCCTCGCAGTTTGCCAACGGCCTGTGCCGCGACCGACAAGGCCGCTTGTTGGCCTGCGAACATTTGGGGCGGCGTGTCACGCGCACCGAGCATGACGGGCGCATCAGCGTGCTGGCCGATGCGTTTGAGGGCAAGCGCCTGAACTCTCCCAACGACATCGTGTGCGGCGCGGATGGCAGCATTTGGTTCACCGATCCGGTGTTTGGGCTCAGCGGCCATTGGGAGGGCGAACCCGCCACCCCCGAGTTGGGGCAAAACGTGTACCGCATTGACGGGCAAACCGGCGCGCTCAGCGTGGTGGTGAGCGACCTGCAAGGCCCCAATGGTTTGGCCTTCAGCCCCGATCAAAGCCATTTGTATGTGGTTGAGTCGCGCGCCAAACCGCATCGCTTGGTGTGGCGCTACCGCGTCAACACAGCGGGCACGCTGTCGGACAAAACTTTGCTGATCGACGCCCAAGGCCCCGGTGCATTGGACGGTATCAAGGTGGACGTGGACGGCAATATTTGGTGCGGCTGGGGGAGCGATGGCTCAGTGGGCGCTGACTTGGAAGCCCTGGACGGGGTGCGGGTGTTCAGCCCCCAAGGCCAGGCCATTGGGCACATCCACCTGCCCGAGCGCTGCGCCAACCTGGCATTTGGCGGGCCGCAACGCAACCGCTTGTACATGGCCAGCAGCCATTCGCTGTATGCCTTGTTCGTCAATACCCAAGGGGCGGTGGCTTACTGAGGGTGCCTTCTTTGGCCACAATCGGTTCCCCATTGGCATAACGTCCATGAAAGCGAAACCAGTCTTCGGCCGATAAGGCGTCGGGCAGGATTTGTTTGAACGCCTCGGGCGTGCCGCGCGGGCCTTTTTGCTCTTCGTAATACAAAAACATGTGGTGGATGTCTTTGAGGAAAAGACGGCGCAGAAAAATCGGCATGGCCAATTTGGCTTTCACCGGCACGCCGCTGACTTTCTGTAAAGCCGCAGCCACTTGCGACAAATCGCCTTGCCAGCCAATCACATCCAGGGTTTTGCCCAGCCATTGATCGGGGTTGTGGAACTGGATCGCTGCTGCCCGGCCAATGTCGTAGGTCGCGCAGAATTTGCAGTCTTGCAGGCTCAAAAATTTAACGATACCTTTTTTGAGCGGGTTCCAATTGGCGGGGTCGTCCAGGTTTTCAAAAAACGCGCAGGGCCGCAAAATGGAATAGGCAACGCCTGAGGCCTTCAGGTATTTCTCCAGCGCCACCTTGGCATGCAGATGGACGACATGCTCGTCAAACAGTTCCGCGTCGGCCACGCTCATGAAGATCAAGTGCTCTACACCAGCGGCCTTGGCCGCGTCAATGGCGGCGCGGCCTTGCTCAATTTCCACGCCGACCTTTTTTCCAGCGGCCGCAAAGTAGTCGGTGATCACAAACATTTTGCGCGCACCCGTTTGCGCCAAAGCCCGGTCAAGATCAGCGCGCACCGTGTAATTGCACACCACAGGGTTCACGCCTAGGCTCGACAAGGTGTGCGTGTTCGAGCGGGTGGTGCCGTGCACGGAAAAACCTGCATCGCGCAAAGCGCGGCAGACGTTGCGACCGACTTTGCCGGTGGCGTTGAGGACCAAAACAGATGGGTTGGACATGGCAAAACTCTTTTGCTGAAAATCAAGAAGTGGGGGGTGTTTTGCGGATCGAGGGCAAACCAAACGGGGTTATCAGCAAAGCCAAAAACCAAATCACCGGGCCACCCACGGTGCCCGCGTTGAGTTCGATCACGCCAGGTGTGACCATGCAAAACAAAAAGGCAAGGTCGGCAATGCCAATCACCACCACACCCATGGCATAGCCCAACCAAGCAGGGCCCTTGAGAATCATCCAAGCCACAAACAGACCGAGCACGCCGTAGCCGCCCACATCCGTGGCGAAATTCACAATCAACTGCCCGTGGGCAAAAGCGGTGGCCGCATCACTGGCGTGCACAAAGGCTTCGCGCGGCATGGCGCGGCCACCAATGAGCATGGTCCATTGGCTCATCGGGTTGCCTGCCAAGTACTGGTGCAGGCCTTCAGCGCCCACCCAAATGTGGAGCACGCTCCACAACACAAACATCCAAGCGCCCACTTTGGCTGGGGTGCGCAAGGGTTCAAGGGTGGGGATGGTGTTCATGGGCAGACCTGTTGGGTATTGAGAAGTTTGGATTTTTATAGATTCATTTAAGTTAATAAAGATCATTAAATGAGATTTATTGTTCTGAAAATGGGACAATAAAGGCATGGAAATCTTTAAAAACATGCACTTGTTTGTCGAAGTGGCCAAAGCGAGCAGTTTTCGCCGCGCGGGTGATGTGCTTGAAATGCCGCCTTCCACGGTGTCGCGGCGCATCGCTGATTTGGAGCGCGACCTGGGCTTGCGTTTGTTCAACCGCAGCACACGCCGGGTGGAACTGACCGAGGGTGGGCGTTTGTATTTTGATAATTGCAAACGCATCATCGAAGAGGCCGAGTTGGCCCACCAAGCGCTGACCGACTTGCAAACCCAACCCAGCGGGGTGTTGCGGGTGTCGATGCCGGTGGATTTCAGCGTGATTTATCTCAGCCCATTGTTGGCAGACTTTGCGCGTCGCCATCCCCAGATCCAATTTGAATTGGACCTCTCGCCCAACCAGGCCGACTTGATGGGTGAAGGTGTGGACATGGCGATCCGCATGGGGCCGCCCAAAGACACCAACTTGATCGCCCGCCCGATTGCCCAACTCAACACCCTGTTGGTGGCCTCACCCAGCTATCTCCAATCACGCTCAACTCCCCAAACACCTGCCGATTTGACGGGCCATGATTGTTTGCGCATGAAGGATTCGCCCTGGTCCTTGGTCCACCTCCATGGGCGCACCGAGGTGGTTTCTGTGGGTGGCACTTTCATTGCCAATAACCGCGGCTTGTTGCATCAATTGGCCTTGAAAGGGCAGGGTATTGCGATCACGGCCCAAGACTGGGTGCAAGATGATTTGGCCACTCAACGCTTGGTGCGTGTGCTGCCTGAATGGTCGCCGCCTGTGGTGCAGGCTTATGCCCTGACCACCACGCGGTTGCTGCCGGCCAAGGTGCGCTTGTTCTTGGACTTTTTGGTTGAACACATGGCTTGCCAGCCCAAGTCATCGGGCTGGCAAGGCTAAGTCAACATCAAGCGGCCAAAAAAAACGGGTGGTGCCCGAAGCACCACCCGCTGTTCAAGTTTGGGCCTTTGGCCCAGTGATCAGCGACCTGCGGCTGCTTTGAGCGCGGCTGCGCGGTCGGTTTTTTCCCATGTGAAGTCGGGCTCATTGCGGCCAAAGTGGCCGTAAGCAGCGGTCTTCTCGTAAATCGGTCGCAGCAAATCGAGCATCTGGATGATGCCTTTGGGGCGCAGGTCGAAATGCTCGTTGACCAGTGCGGCGATTTTGTCGTCGGCAATCACGCCAGTGCCGTGGGTGTTGACGGTGATGTTCATCGGACGGGCCACGCCAATTGCGTACGCCACTTGCACCTGGCACTGGGTGGCCAAGCCGGCTGCGACCACGTTTTTCGCCACATAGCGGGCGGCGTAAGCAGCCGAGCGGTCGACCTTGGAGGGATCTTTGCCCGAAAACGCGCCACCACCATGGGGGCAAGCGCCGCCGTAGGTGTCGACAATGATTTTGCGACCGGTCAGGCCGCAGTCACCCTGCGGGCCACCGACGACAAAGCGGCCGGTGGGGTTGATCAGGTATTTGGTGTCCTTGAGCCACTCTTTGGGCAACACTGGCTTGATGATTTCTTCGATGACGGCCTCATTGAACTCGGGCTTCATCTTGTCGCCCAAGCTCATCTCGGGGGCATGTTGCGAGGAGATCACCACGGTGTCGATGCTGTGGGGCTTGCCATCGACATAGCGCATGGTCACTTGGCTTTTCGCGTCGGGGCGCAAAAAAGGCAGACGGCCATCGCGGCGCAGTTGGGCTTGGCGCTCCATCAGGCGGTGGGCATAGTAAATCGGGGCGGGCATCAGCTCGGGGGTTTCGCTGCAAGCAAAGCCAAACATCAAACCTTGGTCGCCAGCGCCGGTGTTCAAGTGGTCGTCTGAGGCGTGGTTCACGCCCTGGGCGATGTCGTTGGACTGCTTGTCATAACAAACCATGACGGCGCAACCTTTGTAGTCGATGCCGTACTCTGTGTTGTCATAGCCGATGCGCTTGATGGTGTCTCTGGCCACTTGGATGTAGTCCACATGCGCGTTGGTGGTGATCTCACCGGCCAACACCACCAAGCCGGTGTTGCACAGGGTTTCAGCGGCCACGCGGCTGCGCGGATCTTGCTTGAAGATGGCATCCAAAATCGCGTCAGACACTTGGTCGGCGACCTTGTCGGGGTGACCTTCGGAAACAGATTCAGATGTGAATAGATAGTCGTTCGCCATGTTTGATACTCCATGTGGTTGATGTTGACGCGTTGCCAACTTCGGGAGCCTGGCGAACGCTTTAGCAGATGGTTCAGGGGTTGCCCCAAACCTTTGCCACCGAGGTGGCGGTCGCCCTGCAAGTTGTTCAGTAACTCAGCGACAATCAGATTGTAGCCAAAAACGCGTGCCCCAATCGCTGGGTTTTGATGGCTTGTTTGACTGCACCCCACTGCCCATGACCGCATTGTTTCGACTGCTCGCCCGACTGCCCTTGCCATGGCTGCATACCTTGGGCGTGGGTTTGGGTTGGTTGGCGTGGTGGGCCTCGCCCACCTACCGTCGCCGCTTTACCCAAAACACACGGGCCGCTGGATTCGATTGGGAGCAGGTGCGGCCCGCGATCAGCGCCGCTGGTGTGATGCTCGCCGAGTTGCCCTGGCTGTGGATGCGATCGACCAGCAAAACCTCTGAACTGCCGTTGCATTGGGATGGTTTGGACCATGTTCAAGCGGCCTTGGCGCGGGGACGTGGTTTGATTTTTTTATCCCCTCATCTGGGTTGCTGGGAGTTGGGGGCGCAATTGATGGCCGAGCAGTTGGGTCCGCGCCACGGCCCCTTGTGGGTGCTTTACCGACCGGCACGCAAAGCTTGGCTGCAAGAGGTGGTCTCGGCTGCACGTCAGCGCCCCTTTATGCAGGCTGCACCTGCCAGCCTGGCGGGGGTGCGCCAGTTGCTGCGCACCCTGCGCCAAGGTGGTCACATTGGCATCTTGCCCGATCAAGTGCCCCCTTTAGGGCAGGGCGTTTGGTCGCGGTTTTTTGGGCGTGATGCTTACACCATGACCCTGGGTGTGCGCTTGGCGCGCCAAACCGGTGCCAGCGTGCTCATGTGTTGGTGTGAACGACTGCCCCATGGACAAGGCTACATCAGCCATTTCGAGCCATGGGACGATGCAGGCTTGTACGACGCGCAAACCCCCCTAGATGTTGCTGTGTTGGGCATGAACCAGCACATCGAAGCCATGGTGCGGCGCGCACCCGGCCAATACCTGTGGGGCTATGCGCGGGACAAGCAACCGCGCTCCGAGGGCTGACCATGTTCAATGCCTTGGGCTTGGCGTTCATGCGTTGGCTGTCGCTTTGGCCACTGGCTTGGGTGCGCGCTTTGGGTTGGCTGTTGGGGCACGTGTTGTATGTGGCGGTGCCTGCGCGCCGCCGGGTGGTGATGGTCAACCTGGCCTTGTGCTTCCCACCCTGGACGCACGATGAGCGCAAGCGCTGGGCCAGACGATGCTTTGTGGCCTTTGCCCAGGCTTGGTTGGACCGCAGTTGGTTGTGGCATGCCCCCCCCGATGTGGTGCGACAGCGGTTGAACTGGGTGGGCGATTGCGATGCTTTGGCGCGACCTGGTGGTGTGGTGGTGTTTGCGCCGCATTTTGTCGGCTTGGATGCGGGATGGACGGCTTGGACGCTGGCCAGCGATGCACCGTTGCACACCATTTACACACCGCAGTCGAACCCCGCCATAGACGTTTGGATTGCCCACGGGCGCCAACGTTTTGGCCAAGTGAATTTGTGCCGACGCGCCGACGGCGTTCAACCCTTGATTGCGGCACTGCGCCGTGGGGAACGCTTGTACCTGTTGCCCGACATGGACAGTGGCGAGGACGATACCGTTTTTGTGCCGTTTTTTGGCGTGCCTGCCGCCACCCTGACCTCGTTGTCACGCTTTGCAAAGCTGGGCCGCGCGCGGGTGGTGCCCATCACCACCCGAATGACCGCCACGGGCTATGAAGTGCAGGTTCACCCGGCTTGGTCTGACGTGCCCAGTACCGATGCGCTGGCCGACACGGGGTTGATGAACCAGCGCCTGGCCCAGTGGATTGACACCATGCCCGATCAGTATTTTTGGGTGCACAAGCGCTTTAAAACCCGCCCCCCCGGGCAGGCCGATGTTTATGCACAGCCCAAAAAGCCACCGATCTGAGCGGCCACCACCTCGGGCTGTTCGTGCACCACCCAATGGCTGGCATCGGCCAAGGTGTGCATGGTCAATTGCGGGATGTGGGCGTCCAATCCGTCGATCAGGCCCGCCAGCAAGGCCTTGTCGAGCAAGCCCCAAATGACCAGCACGGGCACATCGACGCGCAGCATGGCCTCGGGCAGGCTGATGGCTGAAGCGGCGGCATCGTCTGCGCGCGGCGGACGCAAAGGGGAGGCGCGGTAATAGTTCAAACCACCCTCCAGCCCGTGGTCCCACACAGCGCGGTAGCGGTTTTTCATGTCGTCATCGAGCCAAGCCACTGGCCCATCGGCCAGGCCGCTGAAAAAGCCCCACAAACGGCGGTAATCATCGGCTGCCAGCAAGGCCGCAGCGTCGGGGCGGATCAGAAAATTCATGTACGCGCTGGCCGCTTGCTGGGCCGGACTGTGTTGCAAGTCGCGCAAAAAGGTGCCTGGGTGGGGCGAGTTGATGATCACCAGTCGTTGCAACCGTGCCGGGTGTTGGTTGGCCAGGTTCCAGGCCACCGCGCCGCCCCAGTCGTGGGCCACCAATGCGGCCAAGGCTTTGTCGGGGCTGATGATGTCGATCAACGCCAAGATGTCTTGCACCAGGTGCTTGGCGCGGTAGGCGGCTGAATCTGTGGGGGCGCTGGAGGTTTCAAAGCCGCGCAAATTGGGTGCCACGCAAAAGTAGCCACCGTTTTGGGGCAGTGAGAAATGATCCAACAAGGCATCCCAAGCAAATGCCCCTTCGGGGAAACCGTGCAAAAACAGCAACACAGGTCGCCCAACCTGGCCGCTGTGGCGGCAATTCAAGGTGATGCCGTGGGGCAGGGCGTGTCGGGTTTCAGTGATGTCCGCCATCGGTATTCTCTTGGTCAGCGTCCAAGCCAGTGTCTGAGCCAGTGCTCAGGTCCACGCCCACACTTGCAGGGGGTGTCCAGCCTGCCACCCATTGCGACAACAGCAAAGCAGTTTCTTCCACCCCTTGGCGTTTGCGGGCTGAGAACAAGCGCACTTGTCCGCCACCGGCTTGCAAGCGGGCAATGGACAAAGCCTTGGCCGCTTCGCTGCGGTTGAGCTTGTCTGCTTTGGTCAGCAGCACCAAAAAATGCATGCCCGCTTCGACGCGCGGTCGAATCACTTCGAGCAAGATGTCGTCGAGTTCGGTCAAGCCGTGGCGCGGGTCGCACAACAAAACCACGCCACACAGGTTGTCGCGGGTCATCAGGTAATTGGCCATCACCTGTTGCCAGCGGATTTTGTCTTGCTTGGGCACAGCGGCGTAACCATAGCCGGGCAGATCGGCCAACACCGCATCGGTTTGGCCCTGGCGACCCAAGGCAAACAAATTGATGTGTTGGGTGCGCCCGGGCTTTTTGGAGGCAAAGGCCAGCTGGTTTTGCTGCGTCAAGGTATTGATACAGGTGGACTTGCCTGCGTTGGAGCGGCCCACAAAAGCGATTTCGGGCAAGCGGTACTGCGGCAAGTGGTGCAGTTGCGCGGCCGTGATCAAAAACCGGGTGGTGTGCAGCCATCCCATGGCCAGTTTGGTC
>RFXS01000033.1 GCA_009921465.1 Betaproteobacteria bacterium | reverse complement strand
TTCTGTCCCCGGCGACTCCTTGGAGCCGGGCTGCGTTGGCGCGTTGTGCGACGAATACTTCGAGGTCCGCATCGTCGATCCAGAAAAAGACACTGCCGTCGCTATTGGCAGCATTGGTGAGATCGCTATCCGGCCAAAAGTGCCATTCGCATTCATGCAAGGTTATCTGGGACGACCCGATGTCACGGTAGGTTCCTGGCGAAATCTGTGGTTCCACACCGGCGATGGGGGGCGGCTGGATGAACGGGGTAGGTTGCATTTCATAGACCGTATTGGCGACTTCATCCGTCGGCGTGGAGAGAACATCTCTCCATTTGAAATCGAGCATATCCTGAGCTCTCATCCTGTGATCGAGGAGTGCGCAGTCGTCGGGGTCAGAATCGACGGCGCGGGTGGCGAGGACGAGATCCTGGTTCATGTTGTTCGGGGCGAAGGGAGCGTCAGTCATGTCGAGCTGCTCGAATGGTCGAAAGCACGTCTGCCGAGATATGCAATTCCGCGCTTCTGGGAGTTTGTCGAGGTGATCGAGAAGACTCCCACAGGAAAGGTGAAGAAGCAGGCATTGCGAACGCTTGGCGTCACGGCGAAGACCTGGGATCGCGAAATGGAACTCACCCATGAAAAAAATCCGCCTCTCACGCACCCTGTGACGACCCTCTAACCTAGAAAGAATGACATGGATATATTGGTGAGTGGATTCCAATTGTTAGAAGGACCTGTTTGGCATGCGCATCTGGGTCTGATGTTCGCGGATGCCAACAAGGGTGGTGCATATCTCCTTGACCATAAGGGAAAGGTCACCACCGTCTTCGAGCATCGCCGCGGCATCGGTGGCATGGCTTGGCATGAGCGCGGTGGGCTGGTCATCTCGGGCCGCAACATCGCCTACAAAGGACCGGATGCGGCCGGCACGGTCGTGCTTCTTGCCAATGATCCCGATCACGGGCTCGTCGGGTTCAACGACCTGACAACTGATTCGATGGGTCGGATCTATGTCGGAGCTCTTGGATTTTTACCGACCGAAACGCATCTTTCGGGAGTCGGCGGATCGCAAAAGGGCGCACCACTGTTCTTGATCGAACTCGATGGTTCGGTGCGGCAGGTGTATCCCGACATCAAATTGTCGAATGGCATGGGGTTTAGCGCCGATGGCCGCAGGCTCTACCACGCCGATTCCGGAGATCGAACCGTGTATGTCTACGATGTCGATCCTGACGGAGGCCTTGGCAACCGGCGGGCTTTCGCCACCACGCCGCAAGGGTTGCCCGACGGGTTAGCAGTAGCTACTGACGAATCTGTTTGGGTGGGCGTTGCGCATGCGGGCCAGGTGGTGGTCTTTGAATCGAATGGCAAACTGCGGAGTCGAATAGATTTTCCCGTTCCTATGGTGACCAGCCTTTGCTTTGGTGGCGACGACATGCGTGATGTTTTTGTTGCCTCCGGGTCTGACGGGAGCGGCCGCTTAGACGCGGGAACCATTTTTCGTTTGCGTTCGGACGTGCCCGGCATAACGGTTGCGCCAGCACGCGTCAAACTGAAGGCAGTCTGAGATAGCCACCCAATTAGCCTGCCACTTTCGATGAGTTTTTTGATGGTATTCCCCTTGCGCGGACAAGTTTAGAGAAAGGAAAGAACACGCAATGACAAGTCCCCACCTTTATATTGAGCGAGAAAATGAAATTGCGCGTCTCATCATTGATCGACCCGCCAAGCGCAACGCTCTGTCCCTTTTGATGTGGCAGGCGATCCCCTCGCTAATGGACCAGGTTGCCGCAGATGCCGGCATCAAGGCTCTCATCGTCCAGGGCGTCGACGACACCGCCTTTGCGGCGGGGGCGGACATCGATGAAATTGCGGAGTGCGTAGGTGATGCGAAGCGAGGCTGGCACTACATGGATGCTGTGCACGCGGCGGAGTCGGCAATCGGTCGTTGCGAAAAGCCCGTCATTGCGATGATTCGAGGTGACTGCATCGGCGGCGGCGTCGAGCTCGCCCTAGCGTGCGATCTTCGTTTTGCGGCCAAAGGCGCTAGGTTCGGCATCACGCCTTCTAAGCTTGGGCTTGTCTACAGTCTGGCTTCTACACGACGACTCGTGGAGCTGGTAGGGCCAGGGCTTGCACGCGATTACCTTTACAGTGCCCGACTTTTTGACCTCGACGAAGCCAGGAACGTTGGCCTGGTAGACCGCGAGTTTGGTTTGGACGAGATCGTGGCTCAGACAAAAAGCTATGCCGAAACACTGTGCCTCCGTTCGCAGTGGTCGATACGGGCAGCCAAAGCCATTGTCCGATCCGCCTTGTCCGGCGCCACTGTCGAAGATGAGCACATCCGAAGACTGCGAGGTAGCGCATTTCTATGCTCCGATCTCGAGGAGGGCGTCCTCGCCTTTCGCGAGCGGCGGCCAGCGTCCTTTTCATGGTCTTAAGGATTAGATAACAGAGCAGTAATTAAATGCTTCTGAACCGTCCAGACTCTGGACGCTTGGGGTCATCTAAATGCTCGGTTGCTCTGGACGGGTAGGCAGCGTCCATATTCTTGACGCTCGAACACTGTCTCAGGGATATGGGTCCCCAAAAACCATAGTTTGCAAGGCCCATCGCGCTCTGAACGCAGCAGCAACCAGGCCATCAAGGGCATCAGGTTAATGATCACCAGTGAAATCAAAAAGATCAATTCAATGGCAGGGTGAGGGGTTGGCAGCATTGCCGCATCTTAATGACCCAGACACCAATCCTTTGGAGGGCGCACCCTGATGTGCATCAAATTGCATCATTTTTTTTGAATACGACCTATGTGCTTGCGTTTTGTTCAGTTTGTTCTTGGCGCAACAGCGCGTAACCACATCTGTTCAACTTGAGGAGTCATGTTGACAGGTGCAATTTCGATGGCTGGGTGAGCAAGTCTGTAAACGCGGAAGAGTTCGTCTGCAAATGCTTGACCGATTTCATTAACGCCTTTGAAATCCAAGATGACAGACTTGAATCTTTCAAATCTCGCGATCAATCGTTTAGCTTGTGAGCGTGAGATAAGCTGTTCATCGCCTAGTTGAGCTAGCTTCATTGGTACAACTGTCTTGGAAAAATCATAGTCCTCCGGAGCATTCATGAACTGCTGAAACACCTCTGTCGTTGTTCTGGTACTAGTTAGAAAAATGTTCATGAATACGGTTGTTCCGTCAGAGAACAATCCAGGTTCTTCAATCAACCAGTCGTGAGTGGCCTCTTCATCGTGGCTTAATTGCAGTCCATTGGCGTCAATTTCAAAAAAATCGAACATTCTTGACGTGAAAAATACGCCTTCACCACTGTGTCGGCTTGGATCCGTGGTGAATTTGCCTTTTGAGAGTTCAAATAACGCTTGGCGTTTGTCAGCTAAGTTGAGCGCTTTTGAAATTTTCTCGAAGATACCCACGCCGTTATCGGAAACAGCCAAAGTCAATGACTTTTCGTCTTGAGTCACGCCAATGAATACAGAGGTTCCATCTGAGTGGTCAATCGCGTTGTTAACCATCTCGGTAAAACCGTGAGCTGCAATGTTTGCAACGTTTGAATTTAGATTGAGGTAGGGTCTAAAGTCCTGATGCCAAATGACATCTTCTTCTAAGCCGGCAAGGGAGTAGACCTTTGAGATACGGCGTTTGTAGCCAGGGCTGAACACCGGATGAGTAGAAGGGCCACTTCGCGCAACCCATCCCTCGCGTTCAAGTTGCAAGACGTATCTGGCCGCGGCAGCCCTTGAGATAACTTCCCGAGTCGAATAGAACTTGGTCAGGTCTCTGGGATGTTCAACAACATCCCGAGTTACGTTGCGCTTCAACCGGTCAATTCTTGATGGTTTAGCCATGTTCTGCTAGATACTTAAAAGAAGAAATTGTATACTTATCAAGGCAAGTTGTAAACTTAAACTCAATGGCAGAGTCCACGACCGAGCACTTCACCATCGTTCGGATATTGCATGGCGCGAGCGATGTTCCTGAAGTCTTGAACCCCTTGAAAGGCAACCATTTTGTGGAGGCTCAGCAGGACTGGCGCTTATTTGCTTGCGCTTCCCAATACAGGCCAGAAGGTTGAACCTGCACATTCCCACTGGGGCCCAGTTGAATACAAATTGACCTGGATCAAATCAATACCAGCAGCCCAGATTGAGAATTTGATCGTGTCAGTCGATTCGTCGGAACCAACCCAAAGGAGACAGTCATGATTCAATCTTTGCATTCGTTGACGCTTTTTGTGCCAGATTTGCAGGTGGGTAAAAATTTCTACACTTGCATGGGGCTGAACGCTCACCAAGAGCATGATGCTTTGGTCTTTCGATGTGAGGGGCGCGATCAGGACCAATTGCGCCTGATCAAAGGGCCTAAAAAAGAAATTGCATGGATCACCTGGGCCACCAACTCAGATGGTTATGCGCGCATCTTAGAAAATGTCAAAGCGCGCAAGATTGATTTTCACCACGTCCATTTGGATGCCAACTATGACCAGGTGCAAGGCGAAAGCCTTTGGCTGCATGACCCTGACGGGACGCTTTTGCATATTGTGGTTGCCCCTAGCGCCTCACAAAGCCGCGATGCGGTGAAATTAAATCACCCAGGTGTGGCATACCATCGCATCTCTTTGCGCGGGGCGCCCGACCGACATGTGGACTCCCGCCCCAGAAAGTTGGGGCATGTTTTGAAGTTTTCTACCGATGTGAATCGGATGGTTGAGTTTTATACCGCAATCTTGGGCATGAAGCTGTCAGACAGGATCGGCGACAAAGAAGTGGCCTTCATGCGTTGTGCTGGAGACAGTGATCACCACACTTTGGCCTTGGCATTGAGCCAATCGCCTGGCTTGCACCACTGCTCTTGGGAGATGGGCAATTTGGATCAAATACAGCTTTGTGCCCAACGCTTGATTGATGCAGGGTATCAAGACAGTTGGGGTGTGGGCCGCCATATTTATGGTTCCAATTATTTTCACTATGTCAGAGACCCCTGGGGCAGCCTGTGTGAGTTTTATTGGGACATTGACTTTATTGCTGAAAAATCCGATTGGACGGTGCAGGTGGCCAGTGCCAGTGGCACGTCTTTGCATGAAAATTTATTCCAATGGGCTTCAGCTCCACCGCCTGAAGACTTTTTGAAGAACTACGAAGCGGTTTAAACCGCCGGCTCACTGAGCCGGGCTTGCTTAATTTTTATTGGCAGCCCGGCATCTTTCAATATCGCATGCAGTGGGCAGCGAAGACCGGTACTCGTAGAAATTTGCAGCCATTGCCCCGTTGCCACGGACATTGCATTTGGCGCCACCCACGGAGTAGTACGAGAGCACGTCCACACAGCGCTTGGAGTGAGCGGACAAGCCTTGGAAGTGTCCAATCTCATGAGATGCAGTCATTTGCAGCGTTTCAAGCAAATACTTTGCGGGTAAATTTTTGGCTGTATTGATGTCTTTTAACTTTTGAAACACTTCTGGGCTGAAGGTCAAGGTTTTGTTGCTGATATTGGCCAGGCCAATGGTGCCCAATTTATCTTTGTCACTCCACAAGACCGCGACTTTTAATCCGGTGAAAGCGTTGTCCATTTTGCTGCTTAAAACAACTGCGTTGCTGCCACCGCATGGGTCCCAACTTGAAGCGGATGCTTGCAATACCGCAAAAGCAGAATCCTCGGATATGAAATCGGGTGCTCCTTGATGGTCGTACACAAACACCATTTTGGTGCTGAGCATCTTGGTGTCCTTGGGGCCGTCAGACCAAGTGGCTATTTCGTTGGGCAGGCAGATTGAAATTTCATCTTGTCTGAGCGAATTGGCTTTGGTCGTGGGATTGGGCAAGTTCCCCGTGGGCACAGAAGGCGGCCTGATGATTGGCGTGGGAATGGCTGGGTAGGGTTCTTTGATGGGTTCATTCGGCATAGCAGGTTTTGTAAGGGTAGACAAGCCTTCAGCCGATGGGGTGCCGATGTTTTCTGTGGTTGATTTGCGTTCTTTGTCCAAAGATGCATACAAACCTGCCATTTGTGTGGGGTTGCCCTTGGCTTTGGCCTCTGAACTGGCATCAATGATCATATTGACATCGTGGGTGTGGGCGGTACCCAACCAGTCTGGGCTGTTGGACTTGATTGCGGCCACCTGTTCCTTGGTGCAGTAGCTGATGTTTCTTCGCAGCCATTCTTCAGCCAATCGCGCTCGTTGGGTGTCGTCGTTGGTGCGCAGGCCAATCCCTTTGAAATGGGCCACCAGGCAACCCGCTGGCTTATCATCTTGGGGGAAGGCTGTGGCACACAGCAATGCCAGGGATAGGCCAAAGATGGGCGCGACATTCATGGAGAGCAGATGGAGCAAAGATGGTTCATGGGTATCCGTTAGTTTGCCTTGAGTCCTGCATTGCGCACAATTTCTCCAAAGGCATTGCGGGCATTGTGCTGGTTGGTGGCAAAAGCTTCGGGTGTCATTTGTGGCAAGGTATCGGCCATCATGGCATCGAGTTGGGCCTTGGTTTCAGCAGATTGCATGATGCGAGATATTTCTCGGTTCAAACGCGTGATGATAGGCGCCGGTGTGCCCGCGGGGGCATAGACACCAGATATGAATGAAAGTTGAACTGGGATGCCCGACTCAACTAGAGTGGGTGTTTCTGGAAACACGGGTGAGCGGTTGCTGCCTGGAACTGCAAGCAGCCGCAACTTGCCCGCCTTGATCTGAGGCACGGCTGCACCGAAGTCCATCGTGAGGTCAACCCGCTCACCGAGCATTTCGGTCATGATCATCTGCGAGCCCTTATAGGGCACATGCAAGATATTGATTTTTGCGGCGGACAGGATCATTTCGATCGCAATGTGCTGCAGTGAGCCATTGCCTGCCGATCCATAGGTGAGCTTGCCTGGGTTTGCCCGCGCATAAGCGATAAGCTCTTGAACATTGCGCACGGCAATGCCAGGCCGAACGACCAGGAACATGGCCGTGCCTGCGGTCGGTGCAACCGCAACGATGTCCTTGGTGACGTCTGTTTCCATTTTTTGAAGGTGGGGGTTGATCAAGATGGGGCCATCAGATGAATGCAAGAGTGTGTAGCCGTCCGGTGCAGACCGTGCCACCAGGTCCAAACCGATATTGCCGGCCGCGCCCACGCGGTTGTCTACAACCACCGACTGGCCCAGCGCTTCCCCCAGTTTGATGGCCAATGAACGCGCAACCACGTCAGTGGCACCACCCGGCGGGAAGTTGACGATCAATTTGATGGTTTTTTCGGGCCATCGGCTTGTGGGTGCTTGCGCCAGAACCAGGGACGGGATCGTGGCAGAAAGTCCTGCCGCTATGAGTGAACGACGCAGTGAGTTCATGGTTTTGTCCTAAAAAGTATTGCCCCAACAGTCGTGCCATTCGGCTGAGATGCGAAATGTATTTTCAGAAAAGCCACGCCATGGCCACCAGCTTGGACCTGGCAATGAATCTAGACATGGAGGACGGGAGCGCCAATCGGTGGGTTGCACTTGGATGGTGTGAGTAAACGCACTTCTTGTTCTTTGAGCAAAGGGCGCACTTTGATCAGATAGCTTTGGAAGGCGGGGTCCTGATACAGGCGGTCACGACGGCGCTGTCGATCCCCTGCATCTTCATAGCCGAACATCATGATGATTTGGTTGATATTGCCGATCTCGGTACGAAACAAGCCCATGAAGTTACCCAGAATGCGCACTTGAGGCTCAAGACCTTCTTTTTCGAACAGCTCCATGAAGGCGTGAACTGCACCGATTTGAAGTGTGTAAGTGCGTTGATCAATGACCATTTGAATTCCAATTAAAAAAGTTGAACTGACAAGGCAGTGAATGACCTTGTCATCAGGTGAATAAGGCGTTAGTGCCAGGCTTGGCGCACAGAGACGCCACCAATGCATCTAAGTTTTTTTCTTTGTCAAGTGATGCAACGATATTGATCGCCGAATCCAGTTGAGCGTTTGGCAGCATGTGCTCTGCAAGTGCTGTGAATTTGCGTTTGACTCCCTCCCAGTCCATTGGCTTTTGGTCGCGTGGCCACTCGATGTCACGCTCAACCGTGTGGCCAGATTTCAGCGCAATCGCCACGGACATCTTCAGGCGCTGTTCGTCGAAAAATATTTTTTCAGCATCGTCATCTTGATGCAGATCGATGCGGCTGAGCAGATCGCGAACTTGGGGTGCGAACATCGTTGACTCTGAAAACATCGATGGGCCGATCGGCTCTTGGGTAATCGCCATCGCCACCACAAAAGGAAGCGAAAACTGGGCATCCACTTCGCTGCGTGGGTTGAAGTCATTGACCAAGCGCACATGACCAGATTGAACGGTCACACGCGCCACGTCGGCAGGTGTGATGGCATGTTCCTCGACCAAAGCTTGGGTGGCAAAGTATGCGGGGATGATGCGTGCGATGCAGGGAAAAGCTTTGTATTGCGCATCGACAATGAACCAACGCTGTCCCAGACCGCGTGTCATGCTTTCAAAGTCACACCGGTCTGATCCGGCCATCACGTGGAAACCCCTTTCACCGTCAAGCACTCCCAACCCCCCTTGAAACCCACGTTGCGCCGACAGCGCTCCCATCGTGCCAGCCATGCACATCCAGCCCCAGCCCAGCTTGACCTCGCGCAACGGACGTGTCTCAGCCACTACCCCAAAGTATTTGTAAGCCGATGGGACGCTCGCATAAGTGCCTGCAACGCCGAAGGCTGCGTCCATTTGTGCTTCGTCAAGCCCGAGCAACTTGCCCGCAGTGACTGCGGCCGCAAATGGATGGTATTGCTCGCCAAAGACCACTTTGCCACGCTCGGGTGTGGGCTGCATGGCCAATCCAATGCGTGCAACTACTTCATAGCCCAGCGCCATTGCCAAGATCAGATCACGCCCGCTCGACCCTTTGAATTCACCCACCGCCAAACCCGAGGCCGTCGTGATGAAGCCAGGGTGGGTGACGTACTGGACAGTGTCTTCGTAGTCCAGTGCGAATGCCAGATTACCGTTTGCGTATGCAGCTGCTGGTACAGATACGCGCGCACCAACCCCTAATATGCTGGCCTGGTCAAGGCCACCCCCCAACACCTTGGCCATGTCGACATGCATTGCGCCGATTCTTGTTTGATTGCCTGCTATGCAATTACCAACAATATTGAGCAAGGATGTTTTGGCGGCTTGCACCGCTTCGGGTGACAAATCCTCGTAGCGTGCGTTTGCGACAAACTTTGTCAGGTCCCTTGTGACACCCATCGTTACTCCATTCTCGTCAAAGCGTAAATGGCTTGGCTGGTGAGGGTAATCAGTGCATTCATGGGTTGATCGCGTGCAATGACATGATCAGTATCCCAGTTGGAGGTCAACCTGGTACAAAAGCGGCTTGCCTTCGCAGTAAAGGTGGAGGTTTTCCAAAAAACGTTTTGCCGTCAGCGGCATCTCATGGGTTCGTGACCGACCTGACAAATGCATGGTGATGTGTGCATTTTCCAGGCTCCACAGCGGGTGATCCGCTGGCAGCGGTTCAGGTTCGGTGACATCAAGGAACGCTGCAGCTATATCGCGCTGTACCAGTGCCGTGACCAGCGCGTCTTGATCGACAAGGCTGCCGCGTGCAACGTTGACCAGTACCGCAGTCTTTTTCATCGCAGACAACTCAGCTGCACCGATCATGCGAGTGGTCTCTGTTGTGGCAGGCGCTGTCAAAATAATCCAATCAAACTCGCCCAGCCGTGCGCGCCATTGGGTTGGGCCGATGGCGTGTTCACCACTCACAGGTGTGCGACGCACGACACTGACCGTGACGCCAAATGCCTTGAGGCGTTCTTCGATCATTCGCCCGATGCTGCCGTAGCCCACAATCAAGGCACTGCTACCCATGAGCTCTACTTTGCCGGGCGGGATGGTCAACCACTCGTGTTTCATCTCTGCTTTGATGATTTCGCGATAGCCTTTGGCAATGCTGAGCATGCCCAGCAGCACATATTCAGACACTGTCGGGGCCGCCAAGCCTGGGCAATTGGTGAAGACAATTTTGCGGGCAGCCAGTTCTTCAAGCGGCAAGCCATCGACGCCGGCCAATTTGGTGAACAGCCATTTCAGGTCTGTCGCATTCCTGACGGCATCTGCGAAGTCATCACGGTGTCCGATGTCAAACCAACCAACCGTTGCCCCTTTGCCTGCGACCAAGGCCTGGGCCTTGCCATTGAACCAACGAGCTTCAACACCCGTTGGCAATTGGTGTTCCAGATAGGGGCGCGCTTCTGTGGGCAGCGCTGCGACGACATGATGGGTCATTCAGTATTCCTTTCAACGGCCAAGTACCAACTGCACCTCAGTAATGGCCCGATGAAATAACATTTTGTTAGAGGCCTTTATCAACCATTGGCAATCTGTGCATTAGACACAATGGTGGGCTTTTCATTCGAGCAAAGCAAGACAGGGATACCCCCTGTTGACGGACAAGGTATTCAATACTTCTGTGGCGTGAAACATTTGGTTTTCGATTTAATCATTTGGATTTGGTCGATAGGCCGCGATGGTGGATTAAATATAAGCAGATGAGGGCGAAGTTTTTGTCAATAATACGAATTGATTTCAATTTTGGGTGAAACAGCATGACAGACGTGGCCAAGCGTGCAAGCTTGTTGGTTTTTATCGCTTTGACTGTGGCAAGCGGAAACGGGGCTCTTGCGCAGGTTGAAAAGCTGGCAGAGACGCAGGAGGTTGCTGATTTCAAAGCGCCCCCACGTTCGATCAAGGACGTGATCACGGCGGTCGAGAACGGTAAAGCCGATGAAACCGAGGTATTGCGTGCCAAACAAATCATTGCCTTGCCCAAACCCGAGACGACAGACAGTGGAGAGTTGCGCAAGCACCATTTACAGCGTGCAGAGGCGTATCAACGCTTGGGCAACATCAGCCAGGCCATTGAAGAGATGCGCATTGTCACAACGCAGTACTTGGGTGCCACACCAATACTGCGGGTCATAGACTGGCAGACATTGGGCAGATTCGAGCAAAGGGGTGGCAGCATATTGCGCGCCATTGAAGCGATTGAAAAGGCCAGAAGCAGCATCACGCCCAATATTTTGGGGCAACACATGTTGATAAATCGGTTGTCGGTGGCTTTTTATTCCCAACTGGGCAATTTCGAGGCCGCTGAAAAGTCATTGAGGGATGCGGAAAGCACGATGACCGTTCTTCGGCGTTCCAATGACATGGCCATCTATGGGAAATCCTGGGAGGCCGATCTGGATGCGGCCAGGGGCATATATTTCATGTACCAAGGCAGGTGGGTAGAGGCAGAGCGTTCGTTACGCCGGGCCATCCGACTGCGGCAAGAGTTGTTGCAGCAAGTTGAGTCCAGCCCGTTGGCCAATACCGAGGAAGCCCGAATCGTCAGGAGCAGATACAAACTGAATTTCAAACAAGAAATTGCCTACCGACAAATTGATTTGTCCAGTGCCATCATGATGCAAGGGCGGTTGGTGGAGGCAGAAGTCAATGCCAGAGAAGGATTGGCCGTCATGCTGGAGGTTTTTAATAAAAATTCAACAGAAGTTGGTTATGCACTGAATCGATTGACGCGCATCGTGGCCGAACAAGGCCGAACAGCCGAAGCAGTGATGCTCGCACAAGAAACGATCAAGACCATCAAGGCAGGCAATACAGCAGATGATGCAATCACGATGGTTCATGCGCGCAAGACCCTGGGCTCCACGTTGGTGTCAGATCGCAAGTTCAAGGATGCTGATGAGGTGTTTGAGGAGATGCGGCTTGGCATTGAGAAGCAAGGCGCTGTTAAAAACAAAATCCCTGCGACAGATTTGGATTGGGTCATCGCCATGCTGAAAGTGGGTAAAAGCACAGGCGCGCTGGAGATGACCCAAGAAATGCTCGCCGCTGTGGCCAAGCTGTCCAATTTTTCTGAGTCGCGGATGAGTTACTTGCAAGCCTTTCATGCCATGTCGTTGCATGCCAATGCCAAGGATGATCAAGCCAGAGAGATATATCGAAAAGTCATGCCCACTTTGGTGGATCGTGTGCGCAATGATGCGGAAAATCAAACCGGATCCAACAAGCAGCAAGAGCGTACGGTTTTGATTTTGGAGGACAACATTTCTTTGTTGGCCAAGCAATACAAAGCACAGCCACAGGTCAGGCAGTTTGCGGCAGAAGCTTACAGTTTGGCTGATTTGGCCAGAGGCAGCAGCGTTCAGCGGGCATTGAATGCGAGTGCTGCACGCGCAAACATCAAAGACCCCCAGTTGGCCATTTTGGCGCGCAAAGAGCAAGACACACATCGGCGCATTGGATCACTTGAAGATATTCTGACCGGCTTGATGGGTGCGCCGCCGGAGCAGCAGTTGCCGGTCATTCAAGGCAAGCTGAAAGCCGACATCGCCACACTGAAGTCCGAACGAGAAAAGTTCAGAAAAGAGATCGAACAAAAGTTCCCTGACTACTCGGATCTGGTCAATCCAAAGCCGGCCACGATTGACAGGACACAACAACATCTCAAGCCCGATGAGGTATTGGTATCTTGGTATTTTGGTGAAAAAGAAGGATTTGTCTGGGCCATCACCAAGACGGGTTCCCCCCAGTTTCATTCTTTCAAGCTGGGCCGTGAGGAAATGGCGCACATGGTCGGTAAATTGCGCAAATCCCTCGATGCTGGGGTATCGACCATCGACGAAATACCGGCCTTTGATGTGGCCTTGTCCCATGAACTGTTTAAAACCATACTGCAGCCAGTGCTTCCAGCCCTGCAAGGTAAAAAAGCCATGCTGACCGTTCCGCATGGAGAGTTGGGCCAGCTGCCCTTGGCGTTGTTGGTGACCCAGCCTCAAGCGCCGGCATCCAAAGACAAGGGTGGCGACTTCATGGAGTATCGCCAAACCGCATGGTTGATCAAGGACATCGCAGTGGCGCAATTGCCCTCTGTGACCGCGCTGGTGGCCTTGCGTAATTTACCTGCCCCGCCCACTGATCGTCGAAATTTTGTGGGTTTTGGGGATCCATTTTTCAGCGTGGAGCAGGCCAAAATTGCCGCCAATGTTGCGATGCGTTCGGCCAACGCTGTGGCCACACGCGGCATACCCCTCAATTTGCGCAGCGCCCCCAAAACCACTGGTGTGAGCAGTGCAGAACTGGCCTTGCTGCCGCGGTTGCCCGATACCAAGGAGGAGTTGCAAGAAATTGGCAAATCTCTTTCGGCCGACCCCAGCCAAGACATTTTTTTGAACAAAGATGCCAGTGTGACCCGCGTGATGGAGATGGACCTGTCTAAGCGGCAGGTGGTGATGTTCGCCACGCACGGGCTCGTGCCTGGGGAGTTGGATGGTTTGTCTCAGCCCGCTTTGGCATTGAGTTCCCCAGATGTCACCGGGGAAGTCAAAGGCGATGGCTTGTTGACGATGGAAAAAATCCTGACCCTGAAACTCAATGCCGATTGGGTGGTGTTGTCGGCTTGTAACACAGCCTCTGGTGAAGGCGCGGGTGCAGAGGCCGTGTCTGGTTTGGGTCGCGCGTTCTTCTATGCCGGTGCGAGGGCGCTGTTGGTATCAAACTGGCCTGTTGAATCTGAAACCGCACGGATGTTGATGACCGATATGTTCAAGCGGCAACAACAAAACAAAGGCCAAAATAAAGCGCAATATCTTCAGGCCTCGATGCTAAATATGATCAACAACTTGGGTGCGCAAGATGCGCAAGGGGGCACAAAATACGCCTATGCCCATCCTTTGTTTTGGGCACCATTTGTGGTGGTGGGTGATTGATAATTGATCAAATGGCAAATAAAACCGAATTCAACTGTTTTTGTACTTAAAGAGGTGTCTATGAAAACAAATAGTTTCTTCTCATTGCTTTTATTTTGTATTTCATTCAATGCATTTTTGGCGAATTCCACCGAGTTGATTTCCCCAAAAGAAGCCAAGCTGCCAGAGGCCAATGGTTCGCTCAAAACCCGAGGCATCACCCGAGGTCCTGCCATCAAAGTCAGCTCACCAGACCTGACGGCGGTTGAAATCAAATCGCCGTTCGATTTGAAAGTGCTTTTTGAAAGCCGGGGAGGCAACAAAGTAGATCCCGCTGCGGTGAAGGTGAGTTATCTCAAAGCCACTGAGGTTGATTTGACGCCTCGCTTGCAAAGTGCCATTTCTGCTGGCGGTATTGACTTTTCCAAAGCAGAGGTGCCACCCGGTGAACATGCCATCAAAATCACCGTGAAAGATCTGGATGGACGCGAGAGCAGCACGGTCATCAATTTAAACATTGCCAAATAATGAAGTGTCCTTATTGCACCAGCCTCATTGAGGATGAATCCCTGGTTTGCAAGGTGTGCCATCGCGATATTTACCTTTTTAAGCCACTGACTGAAACCATCCGATCTCTTCAAGAGAAGTTAAGTGCCCAAGAAGACAAGGAGCAATTGCACAAGCGGATACAAGAGTTGGAGTATTTGCTCGAAGTCGCCCATCAAAAGTTAAATGCAAAGGCATCGACTTGGCGAGAGTTTTTAATTGACCTGGCGCAGTTTGTATTGATACCTCTGATGTTGCTTTTGCTTGGGCATGCAGTCATCACGGTTGTCTACGACTTGCCCTTGATTTATTTGCGTCTGGTCTCCATCGCCTTGCCTTTGCCATTTGGTTACTGGCTTTTCAAAGGGCGCGGCAGGTCTCTTCTGCCATGGTTTATTTCTGCAGCATTGTTGGCCGCTGTATCTGTGGTGGGAATGAGTGCCATCACCGCTTGGGTGGACCATGTGCCTGTCATGCCACAAAGCATGCTGGAGTGGCGGGAGTTCATGGAGTACGCATCCAGCATAGCTTTTAGTTTCCTCACCGGAATGCTGCTGGGTGGCATTGCTTATCACCGCATACACCGACCTAAAAATGCAGCAAGCCCATTTCTTAAACTTTTGGTGATGCAGTTCAGTGAGGGCAAGTTATCGCCCGATGCCATTCAGCAGATCATTAAAAAGCTGGAGGGTTTTGGCAGCACTGCCTTGGCTTTGGGTGCCACGGCCACGTCTATTTATACGGGGTTAAAGGGTTTGCTTTAATTTTGCAATGAATCAGTGGTTTCAAAGACTGAGTGATTCAGGGCATCTCGTGCTGCCTGAGATCTGTGCGCATAATGCGCACAGAGTTTTAAGTTCTCTGCGGCGTGATTTTTTGTTGTCCGAAAGGATTTGGCAATGACCAAACTGGAAGAGTTGCTCAAGCAGCAGAGAGAGATTTCTCTCGCCATTGAAGAGGAAGTCAAGAGGAGCCATGAAGCCGCAGCCAAGGGTGAGGCCGATGCGCAGTACAAGCTGGGTGTCATGCATCACAAAGGGCAGGGCGTTAAGCAAAACTTTGCAGAGGCCGCGAAGTGCTACAAGTTAGCGGCTGCGCAAGGCCACGCTGATGCACAGTTTTACTTGGGCGAGATGGCTGCAAAAGGGCAGGGTGGCACTCAAGACGATGTAGAGGCCGTGCGCTGCTTTCAGTTGGCTGCGGCAAAGGGCCACAGCCAGGCGCAATACATGCTTGGCGTGATGTTTGACGCTGGGAAAGGCGTCAAACAAGATTACAAAGAAGCCATCCATTGGTATCAATTGGCTGCGAAGCAAAACAATGCTGACGCCCTGTTCGGACTGGGGACCATGTATGAGAACCACCACAGTGTTGAGCAAGATGATATCGCTGCGGTGCGTTGGTACAAGCTGGCCGCCCAACATGGACATACTGATGCGCAATACAGATTGGGCGTGGTTTATGGCCATGGCCACAGCATCAAGCAAGACCCGGCCGAAGCCATGCGCTGGTACAAGTTAGCGGCCGATGCTGGCCATTTCGAAGCACAGATCGAACTTGGTCTGATGTATGAAAGAGGCCATGGTGTTGAGCAAGACTTTGGCCAAGCCATGCACTGCTACAAGCAAGCCGCATCACGGGGTAATGCCAATGCGCAGTTCAAGGTGGGTTTTATGTACGGCAATGGCGAAGGGGTACCGCGCGACTATGCCCAAGCTTTGCACTGGTACCTGTTGGCTGCGGAGCAAGACCATTCCGCAGCACTGACCACCCTTGGCTTCATGTACGACCACGGTCAAGGTGTCAATGCAGACGACGCCAAGTCACTCATGTATTACAGCAAAGCCGCTAAAAAGGGTGACGAAAACGCCATCAAAAACCGCGACATGCTCGAAGCAAGAATCGCCAAACAACAAACCCATCCGCACTGACAGAGCAATGCTGACGTGTCGGGTTTTGCACATTTGGTTGATCAGATGAGTGGCCCTCGTTCAGGGCCACTTTCGTTCAGACGTTCATGATGGTCACGGCGCGGGCATTCAAATAGGCGTCCATGGCTTCTGGCCCGCCCTCTGAGCCGTAACCCGAATCTTTGATGCCGCCAAAGGGCATTTCAGCCGATGGCAGGGCTGGCATGTTCATCCACAGCATGCCCACTTCCACCCGACGTGCCAACAAGTCGGCGTTTTTCAGGGAACGGGTAAAGGCATAGCCCGCCAAACCGTAGGCCAAGCGGTTGGCCTCGGTGATGGCTTCATCCAAGGTGTTGAAACTGCGAATCGCTGCCATCGGGCCAAAGGGTTCATCGTTGAAAACTTTGGCCTGCAAGGGAACATCCGTCAAGATGGTGGGTTGCCAAAAGTTGCCTTCGCTGCCGATGCGCTCGCCGCCATAGGCCAATGTGGCGCCTTGCTTGAGTGCGTCGGCGGTAAAGTCGGCCATGGCGCTCATTCGGCGTGGGTTGGCCAGCGGGCCCATGGTGGTGCCCTCGGTGGCGCCATTGCCCACTTTGAGGCCTTGGGTGTACTTCACCATTTCAGCTGCGAATTCTTTTTTGATGCTCTCATGCACCAAAAACCGAGTCGGGGCAATGCAAACCTGGCCTGCGTTTCGAAACTTGGCCGCACCGGCCGATTTCACCGCCAACGCGATGTCTGCATCTTCGGCCACGATCACCGGGGCGTGGCCACCCAACTCCATCGTGACCCGCTTCATGTGCTGGCCAGCCAGTCCGGCCAGTTGCTTGCCCACAGGGGTGGAACCGGTGAAGGTGATCTTGCGGATGATTGGATGGGGGATGAGGTAGTTGGAGATCTCAGCGGGTGTGCCATAGACCAAGCCAAGGACGCCGGGCGGGATGCCTGCATCGGCAAAGGCGCGGATCAGGGCGGCTGGGGCGGCCGGAGTTTCTTCGGGGGCTTTGACGATCATCGAGCATCCCGAGGCCAGGGCGGCGGCCATTTTGCGCACCACTTGGTTGATGGGGAAGTTCCACGGTGTGAAGGCTGCCACGGGACCCACCGGGTCTTTGATGACCATCTGGCGCGCAGCAAGGTTGAAGCGTGAGGGCACGATGCGGCCATACACCCGCATGCCTTCATCGGCAAACCATTCAATGATGTCTGCCGCCGCCATGGCTTCCACCTTGGCTTCTCCCAGCGGCTTGCCTTGCTCTTGGGTCAGCATGGTCGCAATGTCGGCGGCGCGCTCGCGCATCAATGCAGCGGCCTTGCGCATGATTTTGTTGCGCTCAACCGGCAAGGTGTCGCGCCATGTTTCAAATCCTTTTTGTGCGGCTTGCAAAGCGCGGTCCAGGTCAGGAATGCGTGCGTGTGCCACCCGGCCAATTTCTTTGCCCGTGGCGGGGTTGAAAACAGCCAGCGATTCGCCCGCAGCGGCATCGCACCATTGGCCATTGATGAAAAGTTGTGTGTTGGGGTAGGTCATGGCTCGTTCCTTATAAAGTAGGGACATTTTCTGTCAAATTGGGGCAGGCTCGCACGGCTGGGGCATCCAGGTGGACATGGGCATTTTTTCAGTCGTGCCTAAGTCAAGTCCAAGGTAGAGCAAGGGCAAATGTGGATGGGAGGAAGGTTCAGGCTATCAAAGCCTTAACCACGCCCCAAAGGCCACC
>RFXS01000032.1 GCA_009921465.1 Betaproteobacteria bacterium | reverse complement strand
CGGGCGTGATGCTTTTATTTCCTGGTTTGCTCAACCACAGCGTTCCACAAAACACCGGTCGCCGAGTGATGGTGGCGATGAATCTGTACAAAATTCCGGCCATCAAACCACCTTCTATGCTGGGTGAGCAAGTTCCTCAGGATTGAGGCTGATCTTCTAGCTGCATAAAATTATTCTTTGCCAGCGCCACCACCTGCTGAACCTTCTCCGCATCAGCCGGTGCCAAACGCTGCAACATCGCTTCGTTGAGCAAGTGCTGAATGGGCTCAGGGTCTTGGTCCAGGCTCAGCATGGTGTCAAGCCCCAGCATGGCAAGCGATGCATTTGTTTTAGATGTATTGGACGGAAACACCACACAAGGCAGCCCCAAACTTGCAGCGGCCAAGGTGTGGTGATAACGCGCAGACACCAAACAAGCCGCGTTTTGAAGCGTGCTTAGCCAATCTGCCATCGAAAGTGCATTGACACATTCCAGCGCTGGGCAATGGCGCATCATTTCCTCATAAATGCGGGCATCTTCTTGGTTCACAAAGGCTTTCGCGCCGGTTAAAAACTTCAAACGTGTGCCGCCCGACTGAAACGGGGCCATCAACTCACCAAACTTTTGAGCCTGTTCACGTGTCATGTTCACACCACCGGCCACCACGATGGTGGGTTGAAACACATGGCTGTGCAATGCGCCGTGACGGTGGATGAACCTGGGTAAACAGTCAAAGCCTAGAACGTTTGCAACACCCAAGCGATCCAGCACCGCTTTGGAATCGGTCTCTCTGGGCACCAGCAGATCCAGTTTTTGGGCCACACGACCGTAAAGCATGTCCAAGACCTCGTTGGGCGCGCCGTCATCTGCCGGGAAAAACGATCCGTTGACCAAATGCACCCTTTTTTGGAAATTGACTTTGGCCAAGTACATCAAATACAACAAATTAACCGCTGCTTTGCCGTTGCCGTGCAAGGTGCCTTCGCCATTGACCACCACCACATCGGCACTGAGCAACAGGTGGTAAATGCGCATGTTGGCTTTTAAAAAACTTGTGCCAAAGTCTGGATCATCAAAATCGCCCAATTTCTGAGGCGTGGGGTCGAACATGTGGATTTCTTGCACATTGACCATCTCGATGCAATACCCAAGCTCCACCAGGCTTTGCCACAACTCCATTGAAGTGCCATAACAGCCCCAGTGGTAGGTGTTGGCAGTGAAGTTCAATAAAACCGCTTGTGGTTTTTCAGGTTGTCGCATAAGGTCTTTGCTTCAATTCAGCGCTCACACGCGCCAACAGGCTTTGCCAGTCGCCAATATTTTCTTGTCGAAACAACTTGGCGGATGGGTACCAAAGGCTGTCGTCTCTGCCCAAAAGCCAACGCCAATCTGCGTTGAAAGGCAGCAGCACCCACACAGCCTGACCCAGCGCACCGGCCAAATGCACGGTGGAGTTGTCGGCACTGACCACCAAATCGCAGGCTTGGATCAAAGCGGCCAAGCCATCCAAGTCACACCTGGCTTATTCAGGGACCGCAACATGTCCGTCAATGGCACGCTTCTGTCTTGGCCTTTTTTAAGGTTCTTGCTGCGCCAACTGATGCCCACCAAGGGTTTGCCATTCGGGTTGATTTCCTGGCGCAGTTTTTCAACACGTGCGGTGTCTGCCTTGACATATGCCGGTTGAATCGCTTGAAAGCTTTTCTCTTCTTGACAAAACAATTGTGCCAAGTCACCCATGGGCAAGTGGGCGTCGTACATCGCCTCATCCACCTTCTGGTTCTTTGGCACAAAGCCAATACCAGGCATGCCACGCTGAAACATGGGAATCAGGCGTGCATCCATCTGAACCAAAAGGTGCTGACACAACTGTTGGGCCTGCGGCAGCAAAGCGCCAAACATGAGCTCATCGCCCACACCCTGCTCTGGCCACACCAATAAGCGCGACGCCAGCCCACCCGGCTGCCACTTGGCCACTGATGTCAGCAATGTTTGAGATGTGAACTCTTTTTCGTCTTGCTGCCAACGCAGGGGATACAAGGCCCAAGCCTGCGCAAATTCACCCAGTTGCAACAGGCACAAAGCTTTGGCCCACAGTGCGGGGTGATAACTTGGTCGCAGTGCCAGTGTGGCGTCAAAATCTTGCACGGCGTCATCCAGCAAGTTCAAGTCGTTCAACACCAATCCCCGGTTGTAATGGGCCTCGGCCATATGTGGCGCCCATCGCAAAGCGGTGTTGTAGCTCTCCAGCGCCTCGTTGTGGCGATGCAAACTGCGCAAAGCCACGCCACGGTTGGTATGGGTTTGGGCGTCTTGCGGTTCAAGTTGCAGAGCCTGGTCATAACTTGCCAGGGCCTCTGGCAGCTGTCCCAACTGTCGCAATGCCACGCCCAAGTTGACGTGGGCCCCAGCCACGCCAGGGTTGATCCGAATGGCTTGTTGTATCAAGCTCACCGCTTGTTCAGCATGCTGCGTTTGGGTGGCCAACACGCCCAACATGTGCAAAGCATCAAAGTGCTGGGGTTGGGAGGCCAAGACTTGCTCATACCCGAATTTTGCTTTTACCAACTGGCCTTGTTGGTGAAAGGCCAATGCTTGCATCAACTTGCTCTGCACATCTGCCAAGAGCCCGTCTGACGCTTTACTGTGTGTAGCACTGGCATGTCGTGCTTGGTTTTGGGCTTTTGGTTTGAACTTCACACCCAAATTCTAGTGACTAATGCCAAGTGCCATAAAAAAACGCCCCACTGTGGTGGGGCGTCTTGGGATCAGGCAAGCCCTTGTGGGGCTGCACCAATTACTTCAGCAAGGACAGAACGCTTTGGGCGGACTGGTTGGCTTGCGCCAACATGGCGGTGGCCGCTTGCGAGATGATTTGCGAACGGGCCAGGCTGGTCGTCTCAGTCGCGTAGTCGGTGTCCAAAATACGGCTGCGTGAGGCAGACATGTTTTGGTTCGACTCGGTCAAGTTGCTGACCACCGATTCCAAACGGTTTTGGTAAGCACCGGCAGTGGCTTGCATCTTCGACACATTTTCCAAAGCAGCGTCGATGGCCGTGATGGCTGCAGTGGCATCGGTAACATTGGAGATGTCCACATCAGACACTTTCAGGCCATTGTCCGCGCCGCCAAATGTGCCGCGTGTAAATCCCAACTTGTTAAAGTTTGAATTGCCTTCGCTACCACTCGCCACATCAAACTGTTTGTCAGATTCTAGTTTGACCTGTGCGTAATACGTGACTTCAGTGGAACCATCAAGTCCGGTATCTTCGGCTCCAATGGTCATTCCCGTAAGTCCTAGCGCTGCAGCTGCAGTTGCGTCTGAACTGATGGAAATATTGCGCCCATCAGCAGCGGTTAACTGAACACCAGCACCAAACCCTGTGGCCACCACGCCGGTTTGACCAGAGAACTTATTGATCGCCACCAAAACATCGTCCCGATTCGAGTTGGCGTCAAGATTGATATCAATGGCGACTCCGTTGATGTTCAACGCAGTCACTGCATCTGCCGTAAAGCCAGTGCCACGCACCACGTTGGCCTGGGCCTCGGCGCGAACGCCAGTCATATCGGATTTCTTATTGATGGCTGCAGCAATGGCAATTGCACTGCCGGCTTTTGTAGACGAAGCAGCAAAGGAGTTTGATGCATCGTCGTCACTGCCAATAGCCGCATCAATGCCCACGCCGTTGAGGACCAAGGTATTGCCGTTCAGCAAGCCGGTGGTGGTTATGCTGGGTGCAATATTTGCGGCAGCGGTAGCACGTTGCATGGAAACCATGGTTGCCGTATTGGATGAAAACGTGCCCAAGGACAAACCTGCGTTTTGGATTGCACCATCTGTCTCACTGGACAGCGTGATGGCTTGGCCGTCTTTTGAATTCAATTCATAAGTGCCAATATATGTGCCCGTGGCGCTCAGGCCAACGTCAGCCGCAACAAATGAGCCGTTGTTCGCTCCAACAAGGTCCACCTCAATATTGCGACCATCTGCAGCCTGCAAAACAATGCCTTGGGTGTCGTCATGGGTATTGACTGCAACCACACCGGTTTGGGCCGATAGGTTGTTGATCGCCGTGGCCACCATCAAGCGGTTGATTTCCAAATCAGAACCAATGGTGATGGAAGCCGTTTCCCAACCGTTGATCGTAATCGTTGATGCAGTACCGGCGTTGGCAGCGCTCATGGCGGTCCCGTATGCAGTGGTCTTGCCAACTGTAGCCGTCACACCACTTTCGGCAGACACGCGGTTGATGGCAGCGGCCTTGGCGATGGCGCTGGCTGCTTTGGGAGAAGGGTCACTTGCAAATGCATTGGAAGAGACTTTGTCGTCAGTGGCCAAAGATGCGCCAACAACCACGCCATTGATGACCAAGTCACCGTTGTAAATTGCACCAGACAATCCAGTCGCCGGGTTGACTGATGATGTTGCGGCGGTACTGAACTTGGCACCCACTGAACTGAGCGATGGTTTGCCACCTTCTCCAATGTCTTTGGTCTTGACCGATCCAAAGCCGATGGCCATGGTGTCGCCGCTGTTCACACCGGTTTGCAATGTGATTTTGCCGGCAGAACCGTCCAACAGTTTGATGTTGTTGTGGTTTGTCTTGGTGGCCACGTTGTTGATTTCGGCCTTCATCTGGTCCACTTCCAATTGCAAGGAAGCGCGGTCAGCTGGAGACATGGCACCGTTGACAGCTTGTACCGACAGTTCACGCATGCGCTGGAGCATGTCGGTGACTTGGCCCAAAGCGCCTTCGGCGGTTTGGGTCATGGAGATACCGTCGTTGGAGTTGCGGATGGCCACTGCATAGCCGCGGATTTGTGCGGTCATGCGGTTGGTGATGGCCAGGCCAGCAGCGTCGTCTTTGGCGCTGTTGATGCGCAAACCAGTGGAGAGTCGCTCCATGGACGCTTGCATCTTTTTCTCCACGCTTGACATAGAGGCCTGTGCGGCCAAAGCTTTCACGTTAGTGTTGATTACGGACATGGTGTTACTCCTTGATAGTCCAACGAAAGAGGTTTAAAAACATTTTCAAGATTCATTTCTTGATGAACAATGATTCGACTGGTTCATCAAAAACTTTAAAAGTTTATGAAGATTTATTGTGCAAAAGACCTTTCAAGTCTTCAATGCCATGCGCAATCCGAACCACCACTTCATTGGGAATTTGTCGAACCACTTCACCGGTCTCGGTGTTCTTCACATAAATGATGGGTCGGCCTAATTTTTCGTCAACAGAAAAATTTAAACCGCGTTTGGATGCGACCATCATGTCATTCAACTTGTTGATGGCATCGGTGATGTTTTGGCGCATGCGGTCAGCATCAAAATTGACTTCTGCTTTGGGAATTGGCATCACTTTGTGTGCGTCATTTGCAGATGCTGCGTAAGCCGCAACCCCAGAGGCACGGGGCGACTGATGGGGCGCATTGATGGTGAGTTCTGATGTCATGGGGATGCCTTTCTAAGCTTCTTTGCCAACGGCAAAAACAGAAGGTGACAACCCCGTATCGGAACAGAATTTGAATCCTTTAGCAAACTCAGTCAAATACTTTGACCCATCTTTTAAATTGATATTTAATATTTCAATATAAAAATTTAATAATTATTTATTCGTATATGTCGCCATCATCCCGTCAAAGCTGGATTTCAAGCTCGTCTTTTGGCTGTTGACATTGCCTACCAAACTGTCCATGGCCGCGAACTGCTTGGTGTAGCGGGCCAGCAATGCCGTCATGCGTGTGTCTAAATTAGATAAGTCATCTCTGTATTTGGTGGTTTGCTTATCTGCGTTCGTACTTTGGCTGAGCATGGGGCCCGATGCCCCCAGCAATTTGGACAGCTTTCGCACGCCGTCCCCTGCGAAACCTGCATTTTGAGTGCTGTAAGAGCTCAGTCCATTTTGGTTACCGGTGAACACCGTCACCACATCGCTGAAGTTGTCTTGCAAAGAAGACTCGATCTTGGTGGCGTCCAGTGACATGACGCCCTTTTCATCGAACTTGAACCCCATTTGCCACATGGCACTGATGTTGGTACCCGGCGTAGAGGAGTTACCCTGAAAGATGCTGCGCATTTGTTGTCGCACCAGGCGCACTGTGGTGTCTCCCACCAAAGTGGCGCCATAAGTGTCCACGGTGGATTTGGGGTCTGTGACCACACCAAACATGGAGGTGGCGTCGTTGTAAGCCGTGACAAGGGCATCAAATTTGGCTTTGATTGCGGTCGTGTCGCGGGTTGCATTGACTTGTGCCACCGATGACGTGGTGGTTTTGAGGTCAAAAGTCAGGC
Organism: Betaproteobacteria bacterium; assembly: GCA_009921465.1. Classification (GTDB taxonomy): domain Bacteria; phylum Pseudomonadota; class Gammaproteobacteria; order Burkholderiales; family Burkholderiaceae_C; genus Limnohabitans. The sequence continues at coordinate 11,723 of RFXS01000032.1, read as the reverse complement.
CTTCAACCACATCGCTGATGCTATTGGTGCTGCGAGTGACAGAAATCCCATCGACCTTCAGCACGGCATCTGAGGCACTTTGTTTAGAGAGGTCGGCCTCGTTAAACACCAAGCCAGCCATGCCATTGCCAATGTCCACCCCCAGGCTGAATGCGCCCGTCGAGCCCGTGGGCCCGGTCAAAACCATTTTGTATGGATTGGCTGATCCGTTGCCGGTATTGATCAACTGGGCCTTGATACCTGTGTTGGCCGAGTTGATTGCATTGACCAAATTTTGTGGCGTGTCTTTGCCAGCCGCAAGGGTGATGGGGGTCTTGACAACACCGCCCACAGTCAGGTTCAAGGTGAGCGCGCGACCACTGTTGAGGGACGCGGCAGGGGAGGCATACCCAAAGCTGACCATCCGTTGAGGCTTGGCAAGCTGCAGCACCTCTACCTCGTGTGCACCCGTGGCTGCAGTGGCACCGGCGCTGACCGAGAACGCACCGGGGTTGCTGCTGACAGCAGTGACCGAGCTGAAACTGGTTTGGTCTTTTAATGCCGTCAAAGCCGTTTGCACTTCATTGACGACAAAACTGACTGCCGAATAGCCAGATATTCGAGCATCATTCTTTGCAATCTTGGCATTGATCGCATTGGCCTTGGGCATCTTCTCGGCATCAACCAGGTTTTGCGCCAATGAGGTCACATCAACCCCTGAGCCTGCGCCCAACTTGGTCATGATTTGCTGCGCATTGGCCTTGTTAGCGGCAGCCACTTGCGCGGTGGTGCTCATCGCAGCGGTGCTGGTGTTGCTGACAGATGTGGTGGCCATGGGGATTTAACGAGGGTGTGAATATGGGTTCGACACAAGAACCCAAAACTTGAATGATCAGTTGATGTAATTGAACAGCGTTAGTTTGGCGATCTTGGCAAAGCTGCTTTGTGCGGCTTCCAAGGCGAGTTGGTCTTTGTTCATGCGGGTGATGGCCTCGGTGTAATCCAGGTCCTGCACATCCGACAGTGTTGATTTCAAGCGTAAGTTGGTCTCATCGAGCACACCGTTTTGCATGTCCACCACCGCCATGTCCGAGCCAATTTGGGCTGTGGCGTCACTGATGCCTTGTTGCAAAACATCGATCTCACCCAAACCCCGTTGCATGTCCTGGGGTAGCCCATTGGAGATGGCGTCAGACAGATCCTTCAAAGCTTGGAAAAAATTCACCCCCACTTGCCCGCCTTTGCCATCGTCGCGCACCACCCGCAAAAACACATCTGAGCCAGGGGTATTGGCGTTCATGCGGCGGTTGTCGCCGACGGGTACTTTCATGCGGCTTTGATCGCCCTGGTAGGTGATGTGTCCTTGGGGATCCAAGGCATATGGCGCCTGCGTGCTGCGGCTGCCGGCAAACAAATAATTGCCGTTGGTGTCTTGCGCGTTGGCTTGGCTGAGCAATTGGTCGCGCAAACCAATGATTTCGACCCCGATGGCCCTGCGGTCTGGCGCGCTGATGGTGTCGTTGGCCGCTTGTACCGTCAATTCCTTGATGCGGATGAGCACATCGCTCACGTTGCGCAGAGAGGTTTCCTGACTGGTGAGTCGGGTTTGCACCGTGGTCAGGGTTTCTTGATAGCTTTTTTGGCGTGCCATTTCAGACTCCAAACGCGTCACGGTCGAAGCCTTGTCGGGTTCATCGCTGGGTTTGGTGATTTGCTTGCCCGTGGACAACTGCTCTTGGGTCTTGGCCAAGCTGCCTTGCACATTGCCCAACTGGGAGGTGGCACGTTCAAAAAAGAGGCTGGTAGAAACTTTCATGGCTTATCTCTGAAGGTCAGCGCACTTGCAAAATCGCATCAAACAACTGGCTAGATACCTGCAAGGCCTTGGCGGAGGCTTGATAGGCTTGCTGAAAACGGATCAACTCGGCGGCCTCGTCATCGAGGTTGACGCCAGAGATCATGTCGCGTGACTGCACGGCTTGGTCTTTCACCACCGTCAAGGCCTGCTGGGTGATCTTGGCCTGCTGGGCCAAGTTGCCCACGTCGTTGACCTGATCGATGTAATTGTTGGCCAATGTTTTGCCGCCGGCGATCTTTTTCTTTGTCAGATCGGACATGGCAATCATGTTTTGGTTGTTGCCCACGCCGTCTTTGTTGCCATCAATCGTGAAACTGTCGCCCACATTGGGGGCAAACGTGAAGTGCACATCTATGCCTTGGTAATTGACCACGGGCTCGAGCACACTGATGTCGTAGCTTCGGTTGGCCAACTCTGTGCCGGTGTCTTTGTCGATCACCACATAACGGTCGGGCGCGGTAAATTTAAGCTCTAAGTTTTGCTTGCGCAACTCAACTTGCGGGTCTGAGGGCGCTGATTGGGGGTCCCAGCTGGCCGACACCGTTGAGCTGCTGCCGGTGCCCGTGACAAACACCAGCAGGTCATCGGGTACTTTGCCTTCGATGTAAGCGCCGGTGCGCAAACCCAGGCTGGCCAGGTTAGAGGGTTTGCCATTGGTGCCAAAGGTGATTCGGATGTCTGACTCACGGGCTTGTTTGAGGACCGCATCGCTCAATCGAATTGGCTTACCAGCGTCGTCCACAGGTTGGTCTGGCAAAGCGCGTGTCAATCGAACTTTGCCGGCAAATTCGCCCGCCTCTATGCCCAAAATATTGGGAATTTTGTCGGCCGCAGGTGGGCCAATGGTGATGGGTTGCCCAGGGTAGGGGTTGTCGATCATTTGCGCTGGAGGCCCCGCATCCAAGACCTTGGCCACATTGCTCAATACCAATTGACCACGGTCATCGATGTCTGCGGTGACGCCTGTTTCGTCAGAATGGTCACGGATGCCTTGGATCAGGCCATCAATGGTCTTGGTGAACGTGATGGCAACGCCATTGATTTCCAGTTCTTTATCAAAATAATTTTTGCCAACAGAGTATTGGTACTCGATGGTCTTGGGGTTGATTTCGATGGTGTTGTAGGCCTGGGCAGTGACATGGGTGAGTTTGGATTGGGCGTTGACCCAAGCAGCAATTTCGCTGGCCGGATCAAAAACTTTGCCATCACTGGTGATATCACTTCCAGCATCAACGGACACCGTCACGTTATCTACGTTTTCGTCGATGCTGGTTGAAGTCAGGGTCAACTTATCGTCCACCGCCTTACCACTGACATAGCCTGTGAAATCGTCACGTTCTGCAAATGACGCAGCCACATCAATGGCCGACATGTTTGTCGGGGCTATCAAAGTCAATCCCGCCACCGTGACCGATTGGCCGGCCTTCAAAGCCTTGAAGGTGATGGTGGATGTTTCTTCAAATCCGTTGCCGCCGTCTTTGGTTTCAACCGAAGGGGTGATGTAGGGGAACACCAATTCAGGCATGTCCACGCCGTTGATGCGCACCCCATTTTTCGGCACGATGTTGCCAGGCAGGTTTTGCCCCACACGCCCGCCCTCCAAGATGGCCGGATAAAACAAGTCGGTGATCTTGGCTTCTTTGGGAATGATGGTGGTGGCGTTTCCCTTGTCGTCAAACAGTTGCTTGGTCAACACATCTGACTTGGCCCCATAAAGCACATTCATGCCCCGGTAGCCCAATGCGTCAGACTGGTTCAAGTAGGCGTCGCTGTAAGAACTGTTGAGCTCAAAGCCATTGACCGGTTGAACCACCTGATACTTTTCGTTTTCAGGCTCGGTGGGTGGCCGGGTCATGGTGGCCCCCATGATGTGGCGTCCATCACGGGTGAGTATTTGCAGTTGTTGATCGCCGGTGGCGTTGTCCAGGTAAAAGGTGGCGTTGTTCATGCCCGCTGCGACCGATGTCACGGGGCTGAACACGTTGAAGCCTTGCACCACAATCGGCACACCGGTGGTGGGGCTGGCATTGTTGGTGATGGCAGGGTTGCCCAACAAGGGCGGTGCCTCGGCAGGGGTAAATGTCAAACTGGCTTTGACAGTGCTGGTGTTGGTTCCGCTTTCTGAAACCCGAAATTGTGAGGCCGTGGCAATGCGCATCGCATCATTGAGCGACACCCTGACACCAGCTGCCTCGTTGCTTACCGCTGGGTCAATGGCAAACAGGTTGTGACCCACTTCACCGTATCCGTCGATGCCAGTGGTTTGTACCTTGTTGACCTCATTGACCAACGTCGTGGCCAAGAAATTCAAACTCTTGTGGGCAGGCTCCAACACATTGGTGATGAAGTTGGTCAAACCACCAATGGTTCCGCTGGCGATACTCGCCAATGACTCGGTGGTGCCATATGGGTCGATGACGAAGTCAATTTTTCCGTGGGCGGTGTCGACACCAATTGGGCGCGATTTGTCGCCATTGACCACCACACTTTGGTTGGCCGTGGCACCCAAGCTGACGCTGACCACGCCGTTGGTTTCAAATGTGGTCTTCAGGCCGGCAAACTCAGACATTTGGCGCAGCAACAGATCGCGCCGGTCCAGCAGTTCTGAGGGCTGGTTTTGCAACTTGGCGGCTTTGCTCAGGTTGGCATTGACCAAGGCCAGTTGCTCGGTCAAGGTGTTGAATTGACCGGCCGCACTGCCCAAGGCTTGGTTGGTTTCTTCGCCGATCAAGTCAAGTTGGCCCGATAGCTCGGCAAAGCGCGAGGCCAGGCCGTCGGCGCTGCGCAAAAAACTGCCACGTTGCACGGTGGAGGCTGGGTCGGCGGCCAAACTGCTGGCCGAAGAGAAAAACTGATCCAGCGCAGAGGACAAGCCCACGCTTTTGTCGCCCATCAGGTCCATCACGCGTTGGCTGTAATTGACCAAAGGGTCTTGGCTCATCAAGTCACTGGTGCTTTTGCGCAAGTTGGACTCGGCAAACTCATCGTATTGGCGCTTGACGGCGGTGAACATCACGCCCGTGCCCAAGTAGCTGTTGGCGGCCTTGGCAGGGGTGTTTGACTGCAGCGCCACATCTTGGCGTGAATAGCCGTCGGTGCTGACGTTGGCAATGTTGTTGCTGACCGTGCTCAAGGCGCGCTGATACGCCGCCACCGCCGTGCTGCTGATGCTGAGCATGTCAGCCATTGCTGCCTCCCACCGGTGCTGGCAAAGGTTTGATCAGCGGCTTGACCAAGGGCATGGGCTTGGGCTGATCGGTGCCCAAAGTCATGGGCAGTTGCGGCTTGACCAAGGGCATGGGTGCCTGGCCCTTGAGCTTGAGTTGCTCTGCGGTATTGGGCAAAACGTCTTTGGGACTGAGTTGCCGCACCAACATATCGGCCAGCCCCAAGGTGTTTCGTTTGGCCATTTGGACCGACATTTCTTTGTCGTACATGCCCTCAAAGGTTTCTGCGGCCTTGGACTCGACCAAATCGCCTTTGAGCACATTGCTGGCGTCGCGCATGGACTTGAGCATCATTTGGATGAACAAGCCCTCGAACTGCTGAGCGGTTTCGCGCAACGCCTGGTCGTCGTTTTTCTGGGCTTTGCCACGCAACTCGCCCAAGCCCGCAAAGTCCAAATAGGACCTGGCAGTGGATGTGTTTGTCAAAGCGTTGGACATGGTGTCTTTGCAGCGCGTTAGATGATGACGAGTTCGGCGCGCAAGCTGCCCGAGCTTTTGAGGGCTTCGAGAATGGCGATCAGGGCAGAGGGCGATGCGCCCACTTGGTTGACTGCGTCCACGATGTCACGCAATTCAGCACCGGGCTTGAACAAGAACATGGGTTTGTTGGGTTCGGCCACATTGACCTGGGCGTTTTGCAACTCGGCAGTTTGACCCTGCGACAAGGGGCTGGGTTGCGACACTTCGTTGGTGGCGGCAATCGCCACCGAAATGGTGCCGTGCGACACCGCGGCCGGCGACACCCGCACCGAGCGGTTGATCACCACGGTGCCGGTGCGTGCATTGATGACCACCCTTGCTGGCGGCTCGCCAGGAACCACCTCGATGTTTTCCAGCATGCTCATGAATGTCACGCGCTGGCTCAAGTCTTGAGGAGCTCGTACCGATATAGATGTGCCGTCGATCGATTGCGCCACGTCGGGGCCAAATTTTGAATTGATCGCACTGACGATAGAAGAATTGGTCGAAAAATCGTTGTCACGCAAATTGAGCACCAGGCTCTCTGCCTTGTCAAACGGGGTGTCGACCATGCGCTCCACAATGGCGCCCGCTGGGATGCGTGCCGCGGTGGGCACACCAATGGCCACTTTGGAGCCAGCTTGTGCAGCGTCGATGCCCGTGGCGGTGACCGATCCTTGGGCCAAAGCATAAATCTCGCCATCCACACCGCGCAAAGCGGTCAGTATCAAACTGCCACCGCGCAAACTGCTGGCCTTGCCAATCGAAGCCACATTCACGTCAATGCGTTGGCCGGGCTTGGCAAAGCCAGGCAAATCGGCGGTGACCAGCACAGCAGCGGCGTTTTTGATGTCCACCCGGCTGGCCGATGCCGCTTGCTCAAAGTCAGACAGCGGGCCGTCGATGCGCACCCCCAGTTGTGACAGCATGGCCTTCATGCTTTGGGTGGTGAAAGGCACCGAGGCATCGTCGCCCGTGCCTTGCAAGCCGACCACCAAACCAAAACCAATCAATTGGTTGGAGCGCTGGGAAGCCACGGTGGTCAAGTCTTTGACGCGGTCGGCCCAAGCGGCGGGTGTGGCCAACAAGGCGCCCACCAATGCCAGGCACAGGCCACGTCGAAATGCGTTTAATTTCATGGGTTGCTTTCAGCCAGGTGTGGGGTCAAAAAGGCCAAAAGCGATGCAAGGCACTGGTGCCCCACCCGGCTTTGGCAGCGTTGGCCACATCGCCATTGCCGCGGTAAGCAATTTGGGCATTGGCCAAGCGCAGCGATTGCACGGTGCTGTTGGGGCCCACGTCTTGCGGGCGGATGATGCCCGAGACTTGAATCACCTCGGTGCCTTCGGCCAAGCCGAGTTTTTTCTCGCCACGCACCATCAGGTTGCCGTTGGCCAATACTTCCACCACTGTGACCGCCAAGGACCCTTTTAAGGTGGCCTTTTGATCTGCCACGCCCTTGCCTTTGCTGGTCATGTTGGACGAACTGAGGTCAATGCCTTGCAAAAATGGACTGACCTTGCCTACCTCGGTGCTCAAACCGCTGGGCAGTCCGGCGTTTTTGGATTCGCGGCTCAGGTCGCTGTTGGAAGTGCGCGCCGCTTGGGTTGACTCATCCAATAACACCGTGATGATGTCGCCCACTTGAAAATTGCGACCCCGACCAAACCAAGCGTCACTTTGCCGGTTGCCGTAAATGCCGCCCGTTGGGATGCGGTTGGCGTCTGAGGCGAGCGGGTAGACCGGCGCAAAGTCGGGCGAATGCGTGAGGGTTTTGTTGGTCAGGTCGTCGCTGGCACAACCCGACATCAACACCGTGATGCACAACAAAAGACAGAAGTATTTCATGGCCGAGACTCAAAGGTGTTGGTTGATGAACTGGAGCATGCCGTCGACCGCAGCGATCGACTTGGAGTTGATCTCATAAGCGCGCTGTGTTTCGATCATGTTGACCATTTCTTCGACCACGTTGACGTTGGACGCTTCCAACGAACCTTGGTTGAGAATGCCCGCGCCGTTGACGCCGGGTTGCAGCAATTGGGGTTGTCCACTGGCTGCGGTATTGGCCAGCAAGTTGCTGCCCAAAGGTTTGAGGCCCGACGGATTGACAAAGCGGGCGACTTGTATTTGCCCAATGACCTGCTGTCCGCCACCGGCAACCAATTCGACCGACACCGAGCCATCGCGGCCAATGGTCAGGCTAGAAGCGTTGTTGGGAATGGTGATGACCGGTTGCAGCGAAAAACCATCCGAGGTGACCAGTTGACCCGTGGATGAGAGCTTGAACGAACCGTCACGGCTATAGGCCGTGGTGCCATCTTGTTGCTGAATTTGGAAGAATCCGTCGCCCAAAATCGCCACATCCAGTGGGTTTTGGCTGTTGATCAGGTTACCCTGGGCATGCAGTTTTTCGGTCGCATTGATCTTCACACCGGTGCCCAGCATCAAACCCGTGGCCGACTGGGTGATGGCCGTGGTTTGACCACCCGCTTGTCGGATATTTTGATAGAGCAAATCCTCGAACACGGCGCGGTCGCGCTTGAAACCCGTGGTGTTGACGTTGGCCAAGTTGTTGGAAATGACGTTCATGCGCGTTTGCTGCGCGTCCAACCCGGTCTTTGATACCCACAATGATGCGTCCATGGCTTACCTCTGTGCTTTCTCATCAGGACCGGCCATCAGGCCGGTCGTTGCATCAGGGCAGCTTCATCATCGCTGCACCTGCTTGATCGTTTTCTGTCGAATCCTTGATGATCTTGACCTGCTGCTCAAATGAGCGGCTGTGTTCGATCATCTTGACCATTGCCTCCATGGGATTGACGTTGCTGCCCTCCAGGGCCCGCACCGTCAAAGATGGCTGCTCAGGACCAGATGCAAAATCCGTGCCTGACGGTTGTCCGTCAACCCGAAATAATCCATCCTCGCGCCGGCGCAGCGGGGTTTGACTGGCGTCGCGCAACAACAAGCGCCCCACGGGCACTTGCTGGGGCACCCCGGGCTGGGCCGGGTCGGTGGCAAACACCGTGCCGTCATCGGCGATGCGGGCCATGAAACCGGGGGGAATGGTGACATTGCCGCCCTCATCGTTGCGGATCAATTGGCCCAAGCTGTTTTCCAAAGCGCCGCTGGTGTTGACCCGCAGGTCGCCGCGGCGGCTGAAGGCCAATTCGCCGTTTTCTGCCGTCACGCCCAGCACGGTGCTGTTGTTCATCAGCACATCGAGTTCACGCCCAGTGGCGATGAGCGGGCCTGACTTGAGTTGAATCAAATCGGTGGGCACGGCCAGGGGCTGAAAGCGCGAGTCAAAGCCCTGGCCGGAGGCCTTGTGGGCAACCATCGCCACCTCGTAGCTTTTTTTGAAGCCATTGGTGTTGATGTTGGCCATCTCGTGCGACAACTGCTGTCGGGCCAAGCGCATCTCGTTGATGCTGGCGGCGGCGTTGAAGGCAAGGCGGTCCATGGCGTGGGGCTTTCAGTCAATGCGATCAAGCGCGGATTTGGATGATGGCCTGGGTCAGCGTGGTGCTGGTCTCAATGGCCTTGGCGCTGGCTTGGAAGTTACGCTGGGCGGTGATCAAGTCCACCAACTCTTGCGTCAAGTCGACGTTGGCGCGTTCGGTCGCACCTGAGCGGACGGTTCCAAAACCAGCTGAACCGGCTTCGCCGATCTTGGCCTTGCCCGACTGCGAGCTGGCGTAAAAACTGGAGTCACCAATCTGGCGCAAGCCCGACGGGTTGGAGAAGTTGACCAACACCACCTTGCCCAATGAGTTTTGTGTGCCGTTGGAGTAACTGGCGTTGACCAAGCCGTCGTCGCCAATGCTCACACCCACCAAGTCACCCTCGGGGGCACCGTCTTGCGACTGTGACAACACCGCATAGGGCGATGAAAACTGGGTTGACTTGGAGTAATCGATGTTGATGGTCAAAGCGCCCTTACCGTCTGCCAGGTAAACCGTGTCCAACTGCGAACCGGCTTTGGGGGATATCAAATTACCACCCGTGTTGAAGGTCAGCTCGCCTTTGTCCAGGTAAATCGGTGACCATTCGGGCAAGGCACTGAAGCCATCGGCGCTGTTGGTCTCGCGGCCAAACTCGTCGATGTATTTGGCCACGGGCACGCCGTCCATTTCTTCTGTGAACTGGGTGGGCTTGATCCAGGTGGAGGTGGAGCCACGGCCCGCGTCGATGTTGGCCAGGCCCCAGGTGGTGGCACCCGACACCTTGATAAACGAATTGGATGTGGCCGTGCCACTGGTGAAGGTGAACGCGCCTTTGGCGCGGTCGAACTCGACTTTCACGCCGTTGACGGTGCTGCCAGCGCTGTTGGCCAGTTGGTTGATGCGTTTTTCAAGTTCGGCCTTGAAGCTGTCCAAGGTATAGGTGCTGCCAAAGGGCAACTCGACCGTGCCTTTGACGTCGTCGACTGCAACCACAAACTTGTTGTTGGTGGCGTCGACCACAAAGTTGTTGTTCACGTTGATGGTCACAGGCGAACCGGTGACGACCGCATGGCCAGAGGGCACACCGCGGATGGCATCGGGTTTGGTGATCACCTCGGCAGAGACGCTGAAGCCCAACAAGGTGCTGGCATGGCCCTCTGACGGGATGACCCCTGCATTTGACAAGGTTGTTTGCTGTGCTTTGGTCAAGTCACTCCAAAAGCGAACGCCGCTGTCACCTTGTGTGATGTCAATTATTGGCGGAGGGGCTGAGCCACTCACCATGATGTCCTCCACATCAACGTCCTCTTCTGAACTGGTGAAGACCAAGGGATTGCCGGTAGCACCCTCGGTGCTCCAACCAGTAAATACACCGGCGTAAGTTCCGCCAGCTCCAGCACCTGTGCTGTCCCCATCGGCCAACCCAGCGAAAGCTGCAGCCACATCGACGGGGTCCAAGTCTGCGGTGGCAGTGAATGTGAGTCCGGCCACCGTCAAGCTTTGCCCTGTGGCCATGGCATGAAACGTCAAACTGGCGGTCTCTGTCACCAAGGTGGCATCCTCATCCACATAGGTCTGGGGAACTTCCAACTTGATGGTGGAGGCATCCCCTGTTGTGCCAGATGCAATGGAGAAGGTTTGTTTGACGCTGTCAAACTCCACCTTCAAGCCGAAACGCTGCTGGCTGGCAGGGCGGATGAAGTTGCCATTGGCCCCCACATAGCTGCCGTAGCCACCGCTGGCATCCAAATTGGTGGCGGCGGTGCTGATGCCAAACACTTCGTTTTTATTTGTGGTGGCGCGAATGGCAATGGTTCTGCGCGCACTCTCTGATGTGCCCAATTGGTTGAATTTAAAGCCGCGCGAGGCTTCGTCGTAACTCACCGTGATGGCGTCGATCGCCGGATTGCCGTCCAACTTGTTTTGCTTATTGGCGTCAACCACTTTGGCGTTGACTGCTTTTTGCATCGCAGCCACCACCTCTTTGGTGGTCAGCTCTTCTAACTTTTGAGTTGGCGAAAGATACAAATACTCGCCCAAAGTAGGGGATCCAACAACGGTGTCTTTTTCCAACAAGTCAATCGACAATTCATTTTGTGCCGTGCCTTGGTCATTGACCCCGTACATCAAAACAACAGGCTCAGAAGAGCTCAACGTGGACAAGTTCCAATAGCGCTCGTCACCAAACTTTTTATTCAATTCGTTGGTGAGCTTGGAGGCGATTTGTGAGCCCGTCAAGTCTTGGCCTTCCAAAGAGCTCATGTCCAAGTCCAAGGCGTTGGATCCATCCACGGAGACACGCATGAACTTGTCCAAGCTGTATTTGTCTTTGGCTGACAAGCCTGTGAAGGCGTGCGGGCTGTCTGCGGTTTTGAAATAACTGCCCACCTTGGCACCACTGACAGCAGCAGGCACCGAGTCGCGCACATCGGTCAATTGGTTGAGCGAGAACATCTTGGTTTTGGCGTTGACCAGCAAGTCACTGACTTGGCTTTCGGGCTTGATCTCGCCGTATTTGTTGACATACTGTTTTTCGCCCAAGTCGTTGGTCGACTGTTGCAGCGAAGCCTGCACCAAGGCGTCACCAATATAAACATAGGTCTGCCATTTGTTGGTTGGCTGGCTGGCCGAGGCGTTTTGGGTTTTGACGTAATACACCGTGGCCAGGTAACCGTTGCCGCCTTTGTCGTATACCGTCAAGGCCGTGCTTTTGTTATAGGTGTTGGGGTCGTTGCGGTTGAAGTCGGTGTTGATCAC
>RFXS01000031.1 GCA_009921465.1 Betaproteobacteria bacterium | reverse complement strand
TTCCTGAAGTCTTGAACCCCACGTAAAGTAGCTCATTTTAGTAGCGGCTCAGCGGCCCTTTGCTCTCTTTAAGGTCGATTGAGAAAGCGAATCGCTCTTTGGGCGAGGATGGCACCAATGATGGCCATGGGACTTGGTTCGGGTCTTGAATCGATTTGTGCTTGTGGTTGAGATTGCTTGCTGCGTGTTCATTTGGGTTCATGCAGCGGCCTGTTTGCTTCGATCCCGAAGAGCTATCAAGTCGATCTGATCTCTCGGGTTACATCGCCGTCTCAAATAGCTGTCTCAACATTTAGAAAGATGCCATGGAACCCAAGTGCTAGATCTGTATACCCATCAAAAATTTAGGCTGTTTGTGATGAAGTACGTTCTATCCCGCCAGATGTCAAGTATTCATGCGCCTTAAAAGCGTAATTTCTTGTCTACCCTCCAATTCACCCACCATCGATATGGACTGGACGGGGAACAGGTCAAAACCAACACGGTGTGAAGCCGCCGCTGCTGGTGATGATTGGGTTTGTTAGGATGTAGCGGTGTAATTTTCTGCGCCGGTCCAATCTTCGGATCCAAAATGATGCGAAATCCACAGTCAACAGCCGTTATGAGAAAGCACCCCCACCCATGCCCAGTAAAGCCCTGTTGTGGTTTGTCTTTGTTTGCATTGGTTTGATCGGGCCCAGCATGGCACAAACCGTCAGCGAACCCCCGTACACCTTGGTGAAAAGCGAGCCACCTTTTGAGGTGCGCGATTACGGTGCGCTGACAGTGGCTGAAACCCTCATCGAGGGTGACTTTGACGTCGCTGGCAGCCTGGGGTTTCGCCGGGTGGCGGGATACATTTTTGGAAAAAATACCAACGCCAAAGGCGAGAGCGAAAAAATCGCCATGACCGCACCCGTGACCATGGAGGCGCAAAACCAACAGTGGCGACTGCATTTCGTCATGCCTCAGGGCATGGCCTTGGGTCATTTGCCCAAGCCGGTCGACGCCAGCGTGCAATTGCGGGAGTTGCCCGCGCAGCGCATGGCTGCGGTGCGCTTCAGTGGCTTGACCACAGCCGCCAGCATCGATCGCCAAACCCAATTGCTCAAAGACTGGCTTGGCCGCAACAACTTGGCGTTTGATGATCGGCCCCAGCTGGCGCGCTACAACGATCCGTTCACCTTGCCTTGGAACCGGCGCAATGAAATATTGATCCCCTTGAAAGAAATGTGACAGGTCACCAGCCGTTGCAAAGTATTCATTCAAATTAACAAACTGGGCGGGCAATAGACATGGCTGACCGATTGTCGAACTGGGAAGAAATTTCCGCTCAAAACAAAACAGGTTTCTTGGGCGAACCTCAATTAATGACCTTGCTGCCAGGCACAAAAATATACAGACTGGACAACTCAGATCATCCTGGATGGGCCAATGAAGCAAACCCAACAGACAAAATGCTCAATGGGCTGAGTGGGTGGTGGTCTTTGGTGGATCCGTCGCAATATAAATTTGATCGGGCGATGAGCGTCAAAGAGGTGTATGAAACAGCCGTGATCAACGGCATCGACTTTAGTTCCATGGTGCGTTACTTCAGCGCTGTCAAACTCGAGTGGAACGATTTGACAAATTATGTGGAAGTCGCCATCGGCGCACAACCCATCAATGCGTGGTACGGAAGATTTGCACCCATGTCATTGAGCGATGGTTTGGACAAGGTCAAATATGCAGAGATGGTGGCCAAAGCCAAAGCCAAAGCCAAAGCAGACCCGACCATTCGAATGCCCAAGTCGCCAAAGCAGTTGAGGGACAACCTAAAGGCCCAAGACCAGGCCTATGCATCCATGTCAGAAGAGTTTTTGTTGGGTCAAACAAAAGACGCGGCAGACCATTGGAAGTCTGTCAACTTGGCAAATGCAGGCATGACCCAAGACGAGGTGGACAAAATTGCGTTGCTCAGTGGCATGTCCCTTGGCATTTTTGAGGCTTATCAGCTCTTCATCCCAAAGTTTCAAAACTTGCATTTGGCCGGTGGCATATCCAGAACATTTTTCAATGCAAAAACACAAATGCGTGAACTGGGCCAACATTTGCGCAGCGCAATCACGCCCGACTCAGTCGCGCAAGAGAGAGCGGAAAGCATCAGGCGAATTGAGATGGAAAAAATGAAAAGCCTGCCCGGTCATTGACCTGGCGCGTTGGCCATGTTCAAGCGCCACCAACTTCGCCGCGCAGAATGGCTTGAGCCCTGTCGGCCACTGCCTGCCGTTGTGCCGGGTTCATGCGGGCGACATTTTTAACCTGCAAGGCCATGCGCGCGTTCTTTGACAGCAAGGTTTCGTGGCGCATCAAGAAGTCCCAATACAGGGTGGTGTAAGGGCAGGCCTTTTCGCCTTCGCGCATGGCGGGGTCGTAGCGGCAGTTGCCACAAGGGCCGCCCATTCGCTGGATGTATTTGCCGGTTGCAACGTACGGCTTGCTGGCCATCAAACCCCCGTCGCCATATTGGCTCATCCCCAGGGTGTTTGGCAACTCGACCCATTCAACCGCATCCACATAAACGGCCAAGAACCACTCATGCACTTGGCGTGGATGCACACCCAGCAGCAATGTGTACAAGCCAATCACCATCAATCGTTGAATGTGGTGGGCATAACCTTGTGCCAGCGTTTGGGTGATCGCCTCTTTGAGGCAAGCCATGTCCGTGTCGCCGCTCCAAAACCAATTGGGCAGGTCGTGTTGGGCTTGCAATGCGTTGTGTTCAATGTAGTTGGGCATTTGGGTCCAATAAATGCCCCGCACATATTCGCGCCAACCCAGAACTTGCCGGATAAAACCCTCGGCACTTTGCAAAGGCACATGGCCACAGCGGTAAGCGGATTCAACAGATTGGACCACTTCATGGGCACTGAGCAGCTTCAGGTTCAATGCGGCCGATAGGTGGGAGTGATAGAGCCATGGTTCGCCTGGCCAGAGTGCATCCTCATAGCGACCAAACAAAGGCAAACGTTCTTGTACAAAACGCTGCAGTGCGTGCAGGGCCTGATCGCGGGTGACGGGCCATGCAAAGCTGTCCAAGCTGCCCGGGTGGTGGGCAAATCGCTGCTGAACCAAGCCCATCACCTCGCTCGTGATGGCATCGGGTTCAAAGCTGGTGCGTGGCGGCAAAGCGCCAGGCCCATGGCGACCAAATGTCTCCCGGTTGTCGGCATCAAAGTTCCACTGACCCCCCGCAGGTTGACCGTTGTCCATCAAGATGCCAAAGCGCTGGCGCAGTTCGCGGTAGAAGAACTCCAACCGCAGTGACTTGCGGCCTTTGGCGTGGGCCGAAAAATCTGCCACAGTGGTGAAAAAATGGCGATCTTCACGCACCTCAAAACCGCAACCCGCCGCTTTGACCGTGGCCTTGATGGATTGCCACAATCGGTGATCGCCAGGCGCGGTCATGACGACTTTTTGCGGAAGCAGGGTCGTGAGATCGGCTTTCAATAGATCGGCCAGGCTGGCCACGTCACACCGATCGGCAATGGCGTTGAGCCGGTGATAGAGAACGGGCCTTTCCAATGTTTCTAAAGCAAGCGCAAAGTGGCGCATGGCACTGATGAACATCACACAGCGTTGCTTGCTGGACCAAACATGGGTGGATTCTTCTGACACCTCTGCCATCCACACAAGATCTTGTTGTGGGTCAAAGCCATCGAAGGCCGAGGCATCTGTGTCCAATTGGTCGCCAAGCACCAACACCAAATGCCTCGGTCGCAGTGGTGTTTTCATTTGATTCATGGGTGAAAAGTGTGTCAACCCATTATGGGCCGAAAGATATTTCACGTTCTGTCAGAAACGTCGATTTAATTCGTTCGTGTTACCGGGCCTTGCGATAAAGTGGCGACTTTGCAAAATAAAAGAAAACACAACATGCACGCCACAGAAATTGACCCAACGCTGCCCAGATGGAAGCAAAACATTGAACGCGCCATCCATCACCCCACGGTGCAACATGCCATCGTTTTTTTGATCGTTCTCAATGCGGCTTTGTTGGGCTTAGAAACCAGCCCGGCCATCGTGGAGGCATTTGGTGCCGAGATGGCGTTTTTGGACCATGCGATTTTGGCCGTGTTCATCTTGGAGTTGGTTCTGCTCATGATCGCGCGGGGTTTGAAATTTTTCACCGACCCATGGTGCGTGTTTGATTTTCTGGTGGTTGGCATTGCCGTGATACCGGCCACCGAGTCTTTCTCGGTGTTGCGGGCATTGCGTGTGCTGCGTGTGCTGCGCTTGATCAACAAGGTGGAGAGCATGCGCAAAGTGGTGGCAGGCTTGCTCAATTCGCTGCCCAGCTTGGCATCCGTGGCGGGCTTGACCTTGATCATTTTTTATGTTTTTTCGGTCATGGCCACCAACTTGTTTGGCCATGAATTCCCCGATTTGTTTGGCAGCATGGGAGACAGTGCGTTCACCCTGTTTCAGGTCATGACCTTGGAGAGTTGGTCCGAAGGCGTGGCGCGGCCGATCATGGCCAAAGTGCCTTATGCCTGGGTATTTTTCTTGTTGTTCATCTTGATCGCAACCTTCATCGTGATCAATTTGTTCATTGCGGTCATCGTGGACTCTTTGAACAACGTGGAAAAAGAAACACAGAGCATCCCCAACTCAGGCGATGGCACGCACTCGGAGTTGGCTGCCATGCGCCTGAAAGTGGATGAGCAAGCCCAACAATTGACCGAGATCAAGGCCATGCTGCAAGCGCAGCTGGCACGATCACAAACTGGGCCTGGCTAAAAGGGGGCAGACCAAGGGTATGCTGTGCCGATGGGCCCGTTCCGATTTTGGAGATGCGAGCCCTCTGTTCTGAAAAGGCCAGCTTGATGATCGAGACGGACACCACGCAGCACGACTATTGGCCCACCTGCGGCCATTCCCTTTTGCGCGACAACGGGCAGGGGCATTTGGTGATCACCGACGACTTCTTGCGCTGGTTGCTCCAGCGCCCAGAGTTGGCACCGATTGCAGCGTCATGCCCGCCAGAGCTGGCACTGCATGACCGGTTGATCAATCAGCCGCGCAGTGTGATCTCAGAAGCGGACTTGGCTACTTTGCGCGACCGCGATGCCGCCGAAAACTACGCCGTGTGGTCCCGCTTTCGTGCACGCTTGCTGGCCAAGCCCAGCTTGGAGGCCAGCTATTTGGCCTTGTTTCAAGGGCAGGGCGTGGATGTGCCACCGTTGTTGGTGCAGCAACTCACCCAAGTTTTATTGCGCCACATCTTGGGTACAGCCGCAACACCTTTGCAGGTGCGTGTGGCCGAAATGCTGTTTCGTGTGCAGTCCATATCGGTACAAGAAGACGGCTCAGTGATGGCGGCAGACCGTGAAACCGTGGAGCGCTTTGCGACCACTGGTGGCTTTGGTTCTTTGGGCGAGTGGTTGCACCAAGGTGGCGCAACATTGCGCACCGCAGAGCTCGATGTGCTCCATGCCGATAACGCGCAAGCCTATTGGGCGCGCAGCGAGTCTTTTGATTGGGTGGTGTGCATGAACCGCGGCGAGCCTGCCCTGAATGCCTTGTGCGACGTACTCAAGAAATGGGTGGCTCATTTTTTGGGTGTGCAAGTGCGCATCCAAACCGAGTCCGAAATCGAAGACGATCAATGGGTGTGGCACACCGGTTTGGATGCACAGTCCAGTGCGATATTGAATGCCCTGTACCAGGGGCAAGACGTGGCCACCGAGCAAATGCAGCGCATGATGTGTTTGTTCAAGCTCGATTTCGAGTCGCCCCAAGACATGCGGGCCGATTTGCAAGGCAAGCCAGTGTATTTGGGCATGGCGGTGGACGAGCGCAAATGCTTGCAACTCAAGCCACAAAACCTACTGATCAATTTGCCCCTTGCCCAACGCTCATGAGCGTCATCGGGCCACTGCGCACCCAACTGCCAATGGCTACACTCGTTATCCAACATGACAACAGCGAAGCTCCCCTTTGTCCGATGCGTTTTAATGGCCGCCTTGTTGGGGTGGGGCGGGGGCGTGGCCCATGCAGCCGAGGTCATGGTGGCCGTGGCATCGAACTTCATGCTGCCCATGAAGCAAATCGCACAGGCGTTCCAGCAAAAAACCGGTCACCAGGCGGTGATCTCTTTTGGTGCCAGCGGTCAGTTGGTGGCGCAAATACAGAATGGGGCGCCCTTCCAGGTGCTGCTATCTGCCGATGCTGCCTTGCCCTTGCATTTGGTCAGCTTGGGGTTGGCCGTGCAAGACACAGCGTTCACGTATGCCATTGGTCAGTTGGTGCTGTGGAGCGCAAACCCCAAGTTGGTGGACGGCCAAGGTGAGGTGTTGCGCAAAGCGTCGTTTCAGCGGATTGCACGTGCCAACCCCAAGCTCGCGCCCTATGGCGCGGCGGCCGTGCAAGTGATTGAGCGCATGGGCTTGCAGGCTGCTTTGCAGCACAAATGGATACAAGGTGAAAACATCAATCAAACCCATCAATTTGTCGCTTCGGGCAATGCCGATTTGGGTTTTGTGGCTTTGTCCCAGGTGGGCGCTTCTGCGTCCAATACAACAGGGTCCATGTGGCTGGTTCCCAGCAGTTGGCACGACCCCTTGCGTCAAGACGCCGTGCTGCTGAGCAAGGGCAAAGACCATGTCGCTGCCATCGCCTTGATGGCTTTTTTGAAAACACAAACAGCCCGCGACATGATTGTCAAAGCAGGCTATCGATTGGCACCACCATGATGGGTGCTTCATTGGCGGATGCTTCATCGGCATGGAACGCCGTGATCTTGACAGTGCAGCTGGCCACTGTGACCACGGTTTTGTTGTTGTGTCTGGCCACCCCTTTGGCATGGTGGCTGTCGCAAACCAGTTCGCGTTGGCGTGCGCCCATCTTGGCCTTTGTCACTTTGCCTTTGGTGCTGCCCCCGACGGTGTTGGGCTTTTACATGTTGGTGGCCATGGGGCCGCAGGGTTGGCTGGGCCAGTGGACCCAATCCATGGGTTGGGGCTTGCTGTCGTTTACTTTCACGGGCTTGGTGCTGGGCTCAATGGTGTTTTCTTTGCCCTTTGCGGTGCAGCCCTTGCAGCATTCATTTGCGTCGGTCGGCCAACGACCGATGGAAGTGGCGGCCACCTTGGGGGCGCGGCCCGTGGATGCTTTCTTTACAGTGGCTTTGCCACTGGCGCGCCCAGGCTTGATCACGGCGGCCATTTTGACCTTTGCCCACACGGTGGGCGAGTTTGGCGTGGTGCTCATGATCGGTGGCAATGTGCCGGGTCAAACGCGTGTGCTGTCAACGCAAATATATGGCCATGTGGAAGCCATGGAATACGCCCAAGCCCATGCATTGGCAGCAGGGATGCTGGTGTTTTCGTTCGTGGTGTTGTTCACTTTGGCAACGGTCAAACGGCGCTGGCCTGGGGTGGGTGCTGGCGCATGAACCGCATTCAACTCAGCTTGCGGCGGGCACAGTTTTCGCTGCAACTCGATGTGCAGTTGCCAGACCAGGGCATCACCGTCATTTTGGGGTCGTCGGGCGCGGGCAAAACCAGTTTGTTGCGTTGTGTGGCCGGGTTGGATCGGGCAGACCAGGCGCGCATTGAAATGGGTGGTGTGCTGTGGCAAGACGACCAGCAAGGTGTTTTTGTGCCCACTTGGCAAAGAGCGCTCGGATATGTGTTCCAAGAGGCCAGCTTGTTGCCGCATTTGACGGTGAAACAAAACCTCACCTACGGTTTGAAGCGCATTGGCAGTCGCACACCGATGCACAGCTTGGCACAGGCCATTGAGTTGCTGGGCATTGGCCATTTATTGGAGCGGTCCCCTGCGGGCTTGTCTGGCGGCGAGCGCCAGCGGGTTGCCTTGGCCCGTGCGCTGGCCAGTCAGCCACGCATCTTGCTGCTGGACGAACCCATGGCCTCGTTGGATGCGGCGCGGCGGCAAGAGATCTTGCCTTGGTTAGAAAAAATGCGCGATGAATTGCATTTGCCAATGTTGTATGTGACCCATGCAGCCAATGAAGCCGCTCGATTGGGCGCGCACATGTTGGTGCTCGAGCACGGTCGGGTCCAAGCGCAGGGCACGGTGTCTGAGGTGTTTGCCAACATCGACCAAGCCCTGGGGGCAGGCGAAGACATGGGGGCTTTGCTGCAAGGCACCTTGGTGGAGCGCCATGCCGATTGGCACTTGTGCCGCATCGCGTTTGATGGCGGGGAACTGTGGTTGCGCGACAGCGGCTTGGCCGTGGGTCAGTCGGTGCGCATGCGATTGTTGGCCCGCGACGTCAGCGTTGCCACTGTGGCGCCGCAACACACCAGCATCCAAAATCTGCTCAGTGCAGTGATCGAAGCCGTGGCCGATGACGATCACCCGTCTCAGGTGTTGGTGCGTTTGCGCGTTGGTCCCTCGGCCGTGCTGTCGCGCATCACCCAACGCGCTTGGGCGCAACTGGGTTTGCAAGTAGGACAACAGGTTTTTTTGCAAGTCAAAACTGTGGCCCTGGTGGCTTGAACGGATGGCACGCTGCACTTGGCAGGCCATGGCGATAATGCGGCCTCGCTCCAACCCATGCCGACATTTGCCCTCCCTAATTGATTGATCTTCATGCCACAAGTTGACTCCCAGGCCTTAGCGCAACTCACCCAGCAATTGATGCAGGCCAAAGGCATGTCTGGCAGCGACGCGGCGGTGGTGGCCTCTTCGTTGCAATGGGCCGATGAACGTGGCATTGCTTCGCATGGGGTGGCTTTTTTGCCGCGCTATCTGCAAATGATCGATGAGGGGCACCTCGATGTGCATGCCCGCCCCGAGCGGGTGCACGCCACGCCTGCCATCGTGGATGCCAAGCAGGCTGCGGGTGCGGTGGGCATGGTGTTTGCCATGCAAGAGGCCTTGCGCGAAGTTGAGCGCATGGGCTCGGTCAATTTGTGGGTGAGCCACTTGACCCATGCGGGTGCCATGGGTCAGTTCGTGCAAACCGCGGCCGAGCAAGGCTGCATGGCCATGTTGTTTGTGGCCGGACCACCGCTGATGGCCTACCACGGTGCGGCCAAGGCGGGGGCCACCACTGGACCGTTGGCCATGGCCGTGCCTGGTCCCGATGGCGAACCGATTGTGTTTGACATGGCCACCAGTGAAATATCTTTTGCGCGCATGCGCCGTGCGCGCGCACAAGGCGCGGTGCTGCCCATGAATGCGGCTTTGGATGCCCAAGGGGCTGTCACCACCGATGCCAGCCAAGCCGTCACGCCCTTGCCCATGGCCGGTGCCAAAGGCTCGGGGATGGCCTTGATGTTTGAGTTGATGACCAGTTTGGCGGTGGGCAACCCGGTGGTGGCACCCCATTTGCGTGCCGCCAGCGCCAGTGAAAAACGCCACACCCAAAACGCCATGATCATGCTGGCGCGTGTGGACGCCTTTCCATCTGGTGCGGGCTTTGTGGACCAAGTGCGCGTGCTGCGCGACACTATAAAGGCCATGCCCAAGGCGCAAGGGGCGGGGCAAATTCACATGCCCGGTGAGCGCAGGCTTGCGCATTGGCACACCAGCCAACAGCAAGGGGTGGCGGTGGACAATCCGGTGTGGCAGGCCTTGGGTGAATTGGCCCAGGACCACGGATTGACCTTGCCGCCTACTCGACCGTGATGTTGCGGTCTTTGATGACCTTGCCCCAGCGCTGGCTTTCTTTGGCCAGCCATTCAGCGAACTCGGCTTGGGTGTTGCCCACCACCTCCACACCCTGACCAGCGAGCTTTTCGCGCACATCGGGGCTGGCCAAGGCCTTCATCAGTGCCGCATGCAATTTATCGAGGATGGGTTTGGGCGTGCCCGCGGGCGCGATCATCCCAGTCCATGATTGGGCTTCAAAGCCCGGCAAGGTATCGGCAATCGGTGCCACGGTATTGATTTGCGGTGATCGGTTGGGAGAGGACACCCCCAGCGCCAACAACTTGCCTGTTTGCACATGTGGCAGCACCAAGGCCATGGAGGCGATCATGCCGGTGACTTGCCCGCCGAGCAAATCGTTGAGGGCGGCAGCGCCACCGCGGTATGACACCAAGGTGATGTCGATGTTGGCGGTGGACTTGAGCAACTCGGCCGATAAACGGCTCGAAGTGCCCGCGCCGGGGGTGGAAAAAAACACTTTGTTTTTTTCTTTGCCCTGGGTCAACAGGTCTTGGATGTTTTTGATGCCCTTGCTGGGGTGCACCACCAACAACTGTGGGCTGCGCACCATCAAGGAGATGGGCACAAAGTCTTTCAACGGGTCGTGCGTCACGCCTTTGTACAAAAATGGGTTGGTCGCAAAGCTATCGAACACCACACCCAAGTTGTAACCGTCTGGGGCAGAGCGGGCCAGCGCATTGGTGGCCACCACGCCACCGGCGGCGGGCTGGTTTTCGATGATGATGGGCTGGCCCAAGGTCTCGCTCATTTTGGGCGCAACCAAACGGGCTGCGACATCGGTCACGCCACCGGGCGGGTAAGGCACCAAAATGCGAATGGGTTTGGTCGGGTACTCTTGTGCCAGTGCCAGCGATGAAACCAGACCCAGCAATGCCAGTGCGTATTTGAAACTCATTTCTGTGCCCCCAAGGGCAGGTACTTGTACAGCCAGTCGCGCACCACGTTCCAGACCCGTTGGTTGCCTTCGGCAAACATGAAGTGATCGGTGTCGCCAAACAGGTGCAAGTCGGTGGGCATTTTGGCTTTGGCAAACAAAGCCAAAGATTGCGCGGTGGGGGTGACCGAATCGACCGAGCTGTGCAGCAGCATCAAGGGGCGCGGACTCATTTGGTGCACCACATCTTCGGCCCGAAAGTCAAACATGCTTTGCGCCGTCTCGGCGGTGAACTCTTGGATGGCGCCAGGTACCAGTTGGCGCTTCAAGCCCGGGGGCAACGGCACGATTTGCATGCGCGGCACCATGAGGGATGTGCCGGTTTTTTCGCGGTGGGTGCGCCCCTTGGCCAGCATCTCGGTGAAGTCGGCCCAGGCCTGTGGCGTGGGGTGTTGGCCGCGAAACTTGTTCTCGCCATGGCCCCAGCCCCCGGAGGAAATCACACCAGCAACGCGCTGGTCGACAGCGCCGGCATACACCGCCACCGCAGCACCAAAACTTGACCCAATGAGACCAATCGCATCGGATTGCACACTGGCCTCGCCGGTCATGAAGCTCACCGCATCCAGCGTGGCTTGCACTTGCTCCATGCAAATCAAGTTGCCGCGTGGCCCTTCACTGTCGCCGCACCCGGGCATGTCAAAGCGCAAAGTGATGTAGCCCATGCCCTCGAGTTCGGCACACGGCCCCAACACGTTCTCGGCTGACTTGTTGCTGCCAAACCCATGCAGCACGATCAACGCAGGTCGGCGCTCTTTGGCCTTCATGCCCGCGGGCCAGCGCAGCACACCCGCCAAGCGCAAACCTTGCGAAGTCAATGAGATGGTTTTTTCGTTCATGTTGTTTTTTCTTTCTGGGCTGATTGAGCACGTTCAATCGCTTTGGCTGTGGCCAACGAGGGGCGCATCTTGTCTTCGTCGATTTGCACAATGCCTTTGGGCAGGTGCCATTCGCTGAAGCGGTTGACACGGTACTGGTGGGGCTTCCATTTTTCGGTCACAAAATCTGGGTCGCAAAAATACTCGATGCCGCCACCCAAGGGGTTTTGAAAGTACCAAAAGTAGGCCGATGAAATCGGGTGGCGACCGGGGCCCACTTGGGTGGACCAACCGCGTTTGGCAAACGCCAATCCACCGCCAAACACCTCGTGCTGGTCGCGCACTTCAAAGGCCAAGTGGTGCAATGCAGATTTACCGGTGGGGCTTTTGAGTAAAAACATATTGTGGTGTTCGCTGCGCTGGGCCCAACGCAAAAACACACCCGCCCCGCCGACATATCGGTCAGACAAATGAAAGCCCAGTCGCTGGCGGTAAAAACGCTCGGCCTCGCCGGTGTCGGGCACAAAAAAAACAATGTGCCCCATTTGCCAAGGTTGTGCGCCTTCGTAGTGGGTGCTGATGCGGTCCACCCGCAGTCGCTGACCCGGTGCATTGCGTGGCACCACGGCGGGCGGCTTGGCAGCTTTGCGCTGTGAAACGCGCAAGCCAAAGTGAATGCCTGCATCGTCTACGCTGTGCACCACACCCTCGCGGTCCAGGTTCACATGGCGATCGCGGGCCAAGTCGTTGGCCAAGCGGTCTAAATCGCGTTGGGTTTTCACACCCAGCACAAACTCTCTAAACTGTGCGCCTTCGCTCAGGGGCGGGGCCAGCAGTGCACTGCTGGCATCGCGCACCACCACCTCGGCACCGTTGCCTGTTTGAAAGCGCAGCAGCTTGGCGCTGTGCGAAGTTTTTTTCAAGCCCCAATCGGTGAAAAAGCGCCGCGACTGGGTCAAGTCGTCAGAGCCAAAGTGAACCGATTCAATGCCGGTGTAATCCACGTGGTTCTCCTGTGGTTGCAGGGTGAAAAATGTTTCTCAAAGCATGATAGCCGCATCACTGTGGGATGGACATGGTGACAACGCGGTGTTATTTTTCTCAAGGTGATCACATGAATCACCGTTGACATTGAAGCTGACCCGGGCCTGTGAAGACGGCCCAGCGTTTCAAAAAACCGCAGTCAAAGAAAGGCGGCTCTTGAAAAACCAGTGACGCTTCAATCCCGGTAAGTTGGGTCCATGCGATCGAGCATGCGCAGCAGCCCGGGCCATTCCATCACGCCGTAAGGGCGACGGGTTTGCGGTTGGTAGTTCAGATAGGTTTCTTGCAGCACCGCATCGGGCACGGTTTGCAGTGCTGTGTTGCAGGCCATGGCTTGCAGTTGGGCGCGGCATGACAGCTCCAGCCGGTGCATCCAGTTGAATGCCTCGCCCACGGTGCGTCCGCAGGTGAGCAAGCCGTGGTTGCGCAAGACCATGGCCTCTGTGGTGCCCAAGTCGCGCACCAGCACTTCTTGCTCGGCCATGTCCAGCACCACGCCCATGTAGTCGTGGTAACTGATTTTGAGAAAGCGCATCGAGGTTTGGTTCATCGGGAGCAAGCCACAGGCCAGAGACGACACCGCCATGCCAGCGGGCGTGTGGGTGTGGATGACGCAGGCCACCTCGGGCCGTGCTTTGTGGATGGCGCTGTGCAAAATAAAGCCAGGCTTGTTCAGGCCGTATTTGAGTTCACCAAAATCGGGTTGGGAAAGCACATGCCCATCGTGGTCGATCTTGACCAAACACGAGGCGCTCATTTCCTCGTACATCATGCCGTATGGGTTGGTGAGAAAGGCGTTTTCTTCGCCGGGCACGCGCAAGGTAATGTGGTTGGCCATCATGTCGGACATGTCGTAATGCGCCACCAACCGGTAGCAAGCAGCCAGGTCCACCCGGGCTTGCCATTCTTCGGGGGTCACTTGGTTTTTCAATGAAGGCAGTTGCAATCGTCCAAGGCTCATGGGGGTGTCTTTCTTTGGGGGTGATGGTTTGCCGCCTTCACTCGGGTTTGGCCCCCGAGTCGCGCACGATGGGAATCCAGGTCTCGTATTCGGTGCGCACAAAACGCGAAAACTCGTCCACGTTCATGGGCACGGGTTCGGCACCCTGGGCGACGAGCCTGGCATTGACTTGCGCATCGTCCAGTGCCTTGATCACGGCTTCATTGAGTTTTTGCACGATGGCCATGGGCGTGCCTTTGGGGGCAAACAGTCCAAACCAAGAGCCGGTGGCCATGTCCACGCCCAGCTCTTTGAGGGTGGGCACGTCGGGCAGGCTGCGCGAGCGCATTTTGGTCGACACCGCCAAGGCTTTGAGTTGACCCGCCTTGATCAAGGCGATGACCGACGGCACGGTGGCAAACATGTAATGGATGCGCCCGGCCACCAGATCGCGGGTGGCCTCGGCGCCCTTGTAGGGCACATGGATGGCGTTGAGCTTGGCCCGTTGGCTGAACAAAAAGCCCGTCATGTGCGCGGAAGTGCCAATGCCGGTGGATGCAAAGTTGATGTCGTTGGGCCGCTCTTTGGCGAACTTGAGCAACTCGGGCAGGCTATGGATACCCGACACGCTGGGCACGACCAACACCGTGGGCACCTCGGCAATCAAGGCGATGGGTTGCAAATCGCGTTGGGCATTGACGGGCAGGTTTTTGAACAAGGTCGGGTTGATGGCGATCGGCCCGAACGAATTGGCCAGCAAGGTGTAGCCGTCGGGTGCAGCGCGCCCCACGATCTCGGTGCCCAGGTTGCCCGCTGCACCTGCGCGGTTTTCAACCACCACGGGCACACCCCAGCGGGCGGTCAGTTGCATGCCCACTTCGCGCGCCAAGATGTCGGTGGTCCCCCCGGCGGTGAACGACACCACCAGTTTGATGGGTTTGTCGGGGTATTCGGCCAGGGCCCAACCCGTACACAGGCTCAGCACCAAGGACAAACAAGCCGTTCGCCATGGCGCATTCGAGGTGAAGGATGTTTGCAATCAGCGCTCCCAACAACAGATGCCCCATTATGCTAACTTCAGCGTCTGAACTTTGATGGACTTGAACATGAATATTGTGATCGCCGACGACTACCAAGACTGTGTCCGCCACCTGGACTGCTTCCCTAAGCTCAAAGGTCACCAGGTGACTGTTTACAACGACACGGTCAATGACCTCGATCAATTGGTGCGGCGCTTTGCAGCGGCCGATGCCTTGGTGCTCATCCGCGAGCGCACCCGCATCAGCGCCGCCTTGCTCGATCGATTGCCCAACCTGAAATTGATCTCTCAAACCGGCAAGATCAGCGCGCACCTGGACTTTGCCGCTTGTCAGGCCCGTGGCATCACCGTTTGCGAAGGCGGTGGCACGGGCTCGGCCACCGCTGAGTTGACGTTTTTGCTCATGCTGGCCAGCATGCGCCACTTCACCAGCGAGGTGCAGCGGCTCAAAGACGGTTTATGGCAAGGCCATTTGGGGCGCCAACTCAGCGGCAAAACACTGGGCGTGCTGGGTTTTGGCCGCATTGGCGAGCAAGTGTGCCGTGTGGGTCAAGCCTTTGGGGCCCGACCCCTGGTGTGGGGCAGCGATAACACCCAAACCAAAGCGGCTGCGCATGGGTTTGCAGTGGCCGCCGACCGGGCTGCATTTTTTGAGCAATGCGACATCTTGTCCATCCAACTGAAGTTGTCCGCCCAAACCCAGGGCTATGTGGGGGCCGCTGATTTGGCGCGCATGAAGCCCGATGCCTTGCTGGTCAACACCAGCCGCGCTGGATTGATTGCACCTGGGGCATTGGCGCAGGCCTTGAAGGCCGGTCGACCGGGTTTTGCAGCGGTCGATGTGTACGAAGAAGAACCCGTCTTGGGTGCCCAGCATCCCTTGCTGGCCCTGCCCAATTGCCTGTGCACGCCACACTTGGGTTATGTGGAAAAAGACAACTACGAGGTGTTTTTTGGCACCGCGTTTGACAACATCAATGCCTTTGCGGCGGGTCGACCGCAAAACGTAGCCCGTTGAGCGCGCTCAGCCTTTGTCGCTCCACTGGCCTTCATCAGCGGCCAGGTTTTCCAATAATTTAAGCAACACCTCGCGCGTGGCTTGAACCTGCTGCGCGCTCAAGCCCTGCGTGCTGACTTGGTTGGTTTGTTCGGCCATCGGGACCAGCTTTTTTTGCAAGGACCGCCCCTGTGGGGTAAGGTAGACGTACATGTTTTTTTTGTTTTCGGGGGACTGGCGGCGTTTGATATAGCCCAGCGCCTCCATGGCCTTCATGGCGGCAAAGGTGGTGGGCTCCATCACACCGGCGCGGACACTGAGTTCACGCTGGGCAAAAACGCCCAATGCCCAAACGGCACTTGGTGCTGCGCCAAGCGGGCTTGCAAGGCCCGGGTATAGGCGCGTGCGGTGTCGCGCACCAAATGCGCCAAGCGGTCATTGGGCACCGCCTCTTGCCAGTGGCGCAGCAGTTGCTGGGTGTCTTTTTTCATGCCAATGGGGCCACTTGGTGGTCGGGCCGGACGCTTTCACCAATGCGTGCCGATTGCAATATGGCCAAACTCACCGCGGTGCTGGCGCGTGACCAACGCCCGTTGTGCAAAGTGGCTTGTCCGCTGTGGGCCAACACCATTTCGTCGATGACCTCATGGCGCGGTGCATGGCCCAAAGGCACAGACTCAATGCGCTGGGTGATGTCGCCGTCAATGGCCACGCCACGGGGTGTCAAGCGCAGATCGGCGTGTTCGCAACCAATGATGACCGGCCCGAAGTGCGGGTGGGCGCTGGGGGCACTGTCCGGTGCTGGTGCGCTCCACAGACTGCCGCCGTAATTGCGCTGGGCCTTGAGGCGGGCTTCTTGCGCGGCGTCGCTGACGCTTTGCAAACGCTGTCGCGCTGCACCATGCCCGCCGCTGGGTTTGGCAAAGCCCATCTCGTTGATGCCGTCCATCCAGGTGTCGCTGTCAAAGTGACCGTAACCGCTGTAAGTCATGCTGGCAAATGCGCCGCCTTCAAACGACAGCAATGCGCTATACGCACCTTCAGTGGGTCGGGTGGGGTCCCAGTTGCCGCTGTGGGCCGATACGCTGCGCACCAACCCACCACCGAGCAAACGCACCATGTCCACTTGGTGGGCCGCTTGGCTGTGGATCACCCCGCCTCCGGCGTCGGTGTGCAGCTCTTCTGGTCGCCGCGGGCGGTATAAAAAATCGGTGTACTGCAATGCATGGATCATGCGCACCCGGCCATAGCGCCCACTGGCGATGAGTTGGTGGGCGCGCAGCACCGGGCCATTGAAGCTGTGGCTGGGCCCCACGATCAAGGCCGTGTGGGCGTTTGCACAGGCCTGCACCATGCGGTTGCATTCGTCCAAGCCAATGGCCATGGGTTTTTCCACCAGCACATGCTTGCCGTGCTGCGCGGCCAGTACCACATGGTCGGCGTGGAATTGGTGGGGTGTGGCCACATACACCCAGTCCACATCAGGGCGCTGGCACAAGGCTTCAATCGATTCCACGCTGGGGGCGTGAAAGTCGCGTTCAAATTGCGCACAGGCTTGCGCCATCGGGTCGCAGGCCGCCACCAAGCGCACCCGTGTGTCTTGCAAAAAAGTGGGCATCATCAGGGTGAAGGCGCGGCCCAAGCCAGCCACGCCAATGCGCAGGGGCGCGCTCACAGTGCCAGCTCCAAGGTGCCGCCATGGATCGAGCGGGACACGCACACCATGATGTGTTGGCTGCGCTGTTCGGGCAGCAACACGAGGTCGCGGTGCTCGACTTGGCCAGCGATCAAACCGGTTTTGCACGACCCGCAGGTACCGCTTTCACAGGAGCTGGCCACCGCCACGCCCGCACTGCGCAGGCATTCCAAAATGCTGCGCTCGGGCGGTACGTTCAGGCGACGCCCACTGGCTTGTAGCACCACGTCAAAGGCTTGGTTGTCGGCCCATCCTTGGGTGGCAGCGCCGAAGCTTTCAAAATGAATTTGGTGCGCGGGCCAGTGCCCGCTCATGTCGCGCACGCTGTCCATCAAGCCCTGCGGGCCGCAGCAATACACATGCGCGGCGCTGGGCGTTTCCAGCACAGGCCAAAGGTCCAGCGACTGGCTGGGGTCGCCGCCATCGTGGTGCACGCTCACGCACTCGCGCCAGGGGGCTTGTTGCAACTCGCTTAAAAAAGCGGTCGACTGCGCATCGCGGGAGCACACATACAAATGAAATGACTGGGTGGGCATCAGCGCCAAGGCTTGTGCCATCGCATACAGTGGCGTGATGCCAATGCCCCCGGCAATCAAAATGTGTTGGTCCGCATCGGTGTCCAACGGGAACAGGTTGTCGCCCCCGAGCATGGTGAGCGTGTCACCTTCTTGCACGCCATCGATCAGGCTGACCGAGCCGCCTCGCCCGTTTGCATCGCGCTTGACCGCAATCGCCCAGTGGTCGCGTGCTTGCACCGGCCCGCACAGCGAGTAGCTGCGCGTGTGACCGCCAGGGGTGAGCAAGCGGATGTGCGCGCCCGGCGTCCACGCCGGCAAATCTGCCCCAGCGGGGTCGACCAATTCAAAGCGCACGATGTCGCGTGCAATGGGTTGCTTGCGGCGCACGCGCAAGGCGCTCAGTGGGGCTGCTGCGAAAGAAAAAGAAGACATGGTTTGTACCGACGCCCGCAGGCTTGACAAGGTGTAAACTGCAATCATAATCTTAGATCACTAAGTATTTAAGGGTCAACTCAAAAGACCCACCAACTCAGTTCGGACAAGGAGCAAACATGCTGACCCATGAAGAAAACATGCTGATGTGCCGCGTGGAGGGCGACGCCCCCATGGGCCAGTTGATGCGCCGCCATTGGCAAGTGGTGTGCTTGGTCGAAGAGGTGCCCGAGCCCGATGGCACCCCGGTGCGCGCGCGCGTCTTGGGCGAAAACCTGGTGGTGTTTCGCGAC